>NZ_CP072115.1:1742500-2092558 GCF_017639855.1 Streptococcus sp. zg-86
CCAATCGTCCGGTTGAGTTAGCCTACTGCGTCCCTCCATCACTTCATACTCTAGTACAGGAATATCAACCTGTTGGCCATCGGATACACCTTTCGGTCTCTCCTTAGGTCCCGACTAACCCAGGGCGGACGAGCCTTCCCCTGGAAACCTTAGTCTTACGGTGGATGGGATTCTCACCCATCTTTCGCTACTCATACCGGCATTCTCACTTCTATGCGTTCCAGCGCTCCTCACGGTACACCTTCTCCACACATAGAACGCTCTCCTACCATACCTATAAATAGGTATCCACAGCTTCGGTAAATTGTTTTAGCCCCGGTACATTTTCGGCGCAGGGTCACTCGACTAGTGAGCTATTACGCACTCTTTGAATGAATAGCTGCTTCTAAGCTAACATCCTAGTTGTCTGTGCAACCCCACATCCTTTTCCACTTAACAATTATTTTGGGACCTTAGCTGGTGGTCTGGGCTGTTTCCCTTTCGACTACGGATCTTAGCACTCGCAGTCTGACTGCCGATTATATCTCGTTGGCATTCGGAGTTTATCTGAGATTGGTAATCCGAGATGGACCCCTCACCCAAACAGTGCTCTACCTCCAAGAGACTTAACATCGACGCTAGCCCTAAAGCTATTTCGGAGAGAACCAGCTATCTCCAAGTTCGTTTGGAATTTCTCCGCTACCCACAAGTCATCCAAGCACTTTTCAACGTGCCCTGGTTCGGTCCTCCAGTGCGTTTTACCGCACCTTCAACCTGCTCATGGGTAGGTCACATGGTTTCGGGTCTATAACATGATACTAATTCGCCCTATTCAGACTCGGTTTCCCTGCGGCTCCGTCTCTTCAACTTAACCTCGCATCATATCATAACTCGCCGGTTCATTCTACAAAAGGCACGCTCTCACCCATTAACGGGCTCGAACTTGTTGTAGGCACACGGTTTCAGGTTCTATTTCACTCCCCTCCCGGGGTGCTTTTCACCTTTCCCTCACGGTACTGGTTCACTATCGGTCACTAGGGAGTATTTAGGGTTGGGAGATGGTCCTCCCAGATTCCGACGGGATTTCGCGTGTCCCGCCGTACTCAGGATTCTGCTAGGTACAGATTCTGTTTCGAATACGAGGCTCTTACTCTCTTTGGCTCCCCTTCCCAGAGGATTCTTCTACAAATTCTGAGTCCACATTGCAGTCCTACAACCCCGAAGAGTAAACTCTTCGGTTTGCCCTCCTGCCGTTTCGCTCGCCGCTACTAAGGCAATCGCTTTTGCTTTCTCTTCCTGCAGCTACTTAGATGTTTCAGTTCACTGCGTCTTCCTTCGCATGACCTTAACAGTCATGGATAACATGCATTACATGTTGGGTTCCCCCATTCGGACATCCCTGGATCAATGCTTACTTACAGCTCCCCAAGGCATTTCGTCGTTAGTCACGTCCTTCTTCGGCTCCTAGTGCCAAGGCATCCACCGTGCGCCCTTATTAACTTAACCTTATTTAACCTAATTCTTTCAAATTAGAAAACTCATTAATTCACAGCGTTTTCGGTTTATTTTCTTGTTACTATTTGATATAGATATTCAATTTTCAATGGACAATTCCTACAATCACATCCAGTGACTGTATGGAGCCTAGCGGGATCGAACCGCTGACCTCCTGCGTGCAAAGCAGGCGCTCTCCCAGCTGAGCTAAGGCCCCACAAGACCTCTCAAAATTAAAGAAGACTACGTACAGAGTTCCGTTTCCTTAGAAAGGAGGTGATCCAGCCGCACCTTCCGATACGGCTACCTTGTTACGACTTCACCCCAATCATCTATCCCACCTTAGGCGGCTGGCTCCTTTCGGTTACCTCACCGACTTCGGGTGTTACAAACTCTCGTGGTGTGACGGGCGGTGTGTACAAGGCCCGGGAACGTATTCACCGCGGCGTGCTGATCCGCGATTACTAGCGATTCCGACTTCATGTAGGCGAGTTGCAGCCTACAATCCGAACTGAGACTGGCTTTAAGAGATTAGCTTGTCGTCACCGACTTGCGACTCGTTGTACCAGCCATTGTAGCACGTGTGTAGCCCAGGTCATAAGGGGCATGATGATTTGACGTCATCCCCACCTTCCTCCGGTTTATTACCGGCAGTCTCGCTAGAGTGCCCAACTTAATGATGGCAACTAACAATAGGGGTTGCGCTCGTTGCGGGACTTAACCCAACATCTCACGACACGAGCTGACGACAACCATGCACCACCTGTCACCAGTGTTCCGAAGAAAAATCCTATCTCTAGGACGGTCACTGGGATGTCAAGACCTGGTAAGGTTCTTCGCGTTGCTTCGAATTAAACCACATGCTCCACCGCTTGTGCGGGCCCCCGTCAATTCCTTTGAGTTTCAACCTTGCGGTCGTACTCCCCAGGCGGAGTGCTTAATGCGTTAGCTACGGCACTGAGTCCCGGAAAGGACCCAACACCTAGCACTCATCGTTTACGGCGTGGACTACCAGGGTATCTAATCCTGTTCGCTCCCCACGCTTTCGAGACTCAGCGTCAGTTACAGACCAGAGAGCCGCTTTCGCCACCGGTGTTCCTCCATATATCTACGCATTTCACCGCTACACATGGAATTCCACTCCCCCCTTCTGCACTCAAGTTCGACAGTTTCAAAAGCATACTATGGTTAAGCCACAGCCTTTTACTTCTGACTTATCAAACCGCCTGCTCTCGCTTTACGCCCAATAAATCCGGACAACGCTCGGGACCTACGTATTACCGCGGCTGCTGGCACGTAGTTAGCCGTCCCTTTCTGGTAAGTTACCGTCACTTAGCGGATTTTCCACTCCCGCTAACGTTCTTCTCTTACAACAGAGCTTTACGATCCGAAAACCTTCTTCACTCACGCGGCGTTGCTCGGTCAGGGTTCCCCCCATTGCCGAAGATTCCCTACTGCTGCCTCCCGTAGGAGTCTGGGCCGTGTCTCAGTCCCAGTGTGGCCGATCACCCTCTCAGGTCGGCTATGTATCGTCGCCTTGGTGAGCCGTTACCTCACCAACTAGCTAATACAACGCAGGTCCATCTAGTAGTGGTGCACTTGCACCTTTCAAATACTTACCATGCAGTAAGTACTATTATGCGGTATTAGCTATCGTTTCCAATAGTTATCCCCCGCTACCAGGCAGGTTACCTACGCGTTACTCACCCGTTCGCAACTCCTCCGCTCGGTGCAAGCACCAAGCTTCAGCGTTCTACTTGCATGTATTAGGCACGCCGCCAGCGTTCGTCCTGAGCCAGGATCAAACTCTCATCAAAAGTTTGAGTCTTCACTCATTCTGTTCATCTGACAGATTTATGTTCTTTTTGTTCATTGACGGTTTATGTCTCCATAAACCACCCTGCACGTTTGGTTCGTCTTCTTTAATTTTCAAAGGTCTTGTTTGCCGCTCTCTCAAGCGACAACTATATCAGTATATCACTTCTTGTTCCTCTTGTCAACACCTTTTTGAAACTTTTTTATCTTTTTTTCAATTTTTTCTTTTCGGCAAGAGCACTATATACCTATCGCTGTTCTTTTCAGCTAATCTAATATACTATATTCTATACCTTATTGTCAAGAAAATAATGCACTTTTTTTCATTATCCTAAGCAATTAGCACCTCCAAGGCCTGACTGTTGCGTAGACTTCGGAGGTGCCTCACTTATTAGAAAATAAATTGTTAAGATTTAACTTCCAATAAACCTAAATCGCCATCTTCTCGTTTATAAATAACATTCGTTGTACTATCTTTGGCATCTGTGTAAATGAAGAAATCGTGCCCTAACAATTCTAGTTGTAAAATGGCTTCTTCCAAATCCATTGGTTTCAAATCGACTTGTTTTGTACGCACGACTTTTACTTCTTCTTCAACCTGTTCCACTAGTTCTTCTGTAAACAATTGGCTAGTAGAAACTTTTTGACGATTTTTCTTTTCAATCTTTGTTTTATTGCGACGGATTTGGCGCTCAATCTTGTCCACTACCAAATCAATTGACCCGTACATATCTTGAGAAATATCTTCCGCACGAAGTGTAATTGAGCCTAGAGGGATAGTTACCTCTACTTTTGAGCGTTTATCACGGTACACTTTGAGATTTACTTTTGCATTTAACTCTTGATCCGCATGGAAGTATTTTTCAATTTTGGCTACTTTATCTTCGACATAACTACGAAGAGCTTCTGTTACTTCAATGTTCTCTCCACGAATGCTAAATTTAATCATAGTAAATACCTCTTTCTAAGCTTTCGCTTTTGTTCACTACTATTATACCATATTAGTATTTTTTTGCAAGCGTTTACTAACGAGCTAGTGAAAAACTTATGACGGTTTTCGCTCCATTTTTCATCAACACTTTCTTTGCTAGTTGAATAGTGGCACCTGTTGTATAGACATCATCTATCAATATTATTTTGTCAGGAATAGCCATCTTATCTATAACTGAAAATGGTTGTTGTAGGGCCAATCGCTCTTTCCGAGTCTTTTCGGACTGTTTCTTAGTATCTTCTTTTTGAAGAAGAGCAGTAAATCTGACTCCTGCAGCACTTAGTAATTCTGTTACTTGATTAAAACCTCGTTCTTTCATACGCTGGTTACTGATCGGAATGGGAACTGGGCAATAGCCAACTTTATTTTTAAAATATTGCTTCAACTTGTCTGCGAAAATGATTCTAAGGAGATAGTCTCCGATAAATTTATATCGACTGATGTAGTCTGCCATTTGGTCATTATAGCTATATAGGCTTTCGTGTGAAACATCTAGGCCTTTTTCCTGCCAATAGCGACAATCCGAACAGATTGTTTTTTCTCCTTCTTTAAAGCAATTTGGACAATGAATATCTGAAATCAGATTAAATTTTTTTCGGCAAACAGAACAAATTCCTCCTTCTTCCTTTTTTAATAGGAAGATGTCTGAAAATAAGATTCTCGGTTTAAGAAGTTGCTGACACAGTAGACACATTGTCATATCCTGCCTCCTTGTTCATTAGTCGAATTTCCCGAATAGCTTTTTCAATCGCACGATTACTTCCATCATGAAAAAAGAGTAACGTCCCTGTCGGTCTCTCCAGACTTCGCCCCACCCTCCCAGCAATCTGAATAAGAGAAGAAGATGTGTAAAGAGCATGATTAGCTTGTACAACAAAAACATCTACACAAGGAAAGGTTACTCCTCTTTCTAGAATCGTTGTTGTAACAAGAATATCAATCTCTCTTTTACGAAATTGTTCGACGATTTCTAAACGATTTTCAGTCTGACTGGATACAAACCCAATACATTGATTGGGAAAATACTCTGCTAACACCTGTGAAAATAGTTGTCCTGTTCGAATTTCAGGCAAAAATATGAGTAAGGGGAACCTAGTTTTCCGCTGTTCTGCTATCATACCAGTCAGTTTTGGACTAATCTTTTTCTTATTTAAATGTGTTTCAAAACTTGATAACCACACTTTTTGTGGAACAACTAGTGGATTTCCATGGAAACGGCGAGGTAATTGCAGACGATGCAGGGCTCCTCTACGAACCTTTTCTTCCAACTCATCTGTAGAAGTAGCCGTTAGAAACATAGTAACACCATCATCTTTCACAGCATTTTCTACTGCACAATACAACATAGGATTGTCCACATAAGGAAAAGCATCCACTTCGTCAATCAAAATCAAATCAAAAGCCCGATAAAATTTGAGCAATTGATGCGTGGTCGAAATAACTAGAGGCGTTCGAAAATACGAATCCGATTTTCCATGCAAAAGACTGATTGGACAAGTAAAATCCTCTTTCAACCTTTTATACAATTCGATGCAGACATCAATCCGAGGACTAGCTAGGCAAACAGCTCCCCCTCCATCAATCACATCAGCAACCACTTGGTAAATCATTTCTGTTTTACCAGCTCCCGTCACAGCATGTACCATTGTGGCTTTTCTTGCTTTAAACTGCTCCTGCAGACCATTTGAAATTTCTTGTTGCCAAGCGGTTAATTTCCCCTTCCACTTGAGAGAGTGCTGAGAAGGAAATGGTTGCTGAGGAAAATAGTACAACTCTTCATCTGTCCGTACACGTCCCAATAGTATACATTCTCGACAGTACAGAGCTCCATTTGGTAAGCAGTGCTTTTCTTCAAATAAGGTTGAACAGCGAAAACAAGTCTGTTGCGGTGTTTGACTTGGTATCGTTTTAGCTTGCAGTCGTTCTGTTTCGGTCAATTGATACTGGGTAAACAATCTGCCATAGTAATTTGCCATATCTGCCATACTTATTTATTCGTAATTTGAATGTGAAAACTTGTCATCTTTAAAAAAACTTAGTACAATCATGTTATGAAAGAATATCGTACTATTACTGCTGACGGTCTGACAGAAGAAGAAATCAAAAAATCACGGTTTATTTGCCATTTGAAAAGAGTAAAAACAGAAGATGAAGCTCGTGATTTTATTAACTACATCAAAAAAGAACATTACCGCGCCACCCATAACTGCTCTGCTTTTATCTTGGGAGAACAGATGGAAATCAAACGCTCATCTGATGACGGTGAACCCTCTGGAACTGCTGGTGTTCCTATGCTAACCGTTTTGGAAAATAATCACTTGACTAATGTAGCAGCCGTTGTAACACGCTATTTTGGAGGTGTTAAGCTGGGGGCTGGCGGATTAATTCGTGCTTATGCAGGGGCTGTTGCACATTGTCTAGCCGAAATTGGTATGGTCGTAGTCAAGGAGCAGCAAGGGATTGCTATTACGATGAGCTATTCTCAGTATCAAGAATTTGCCAACTGGCGTGCAACTCATGATTTAGAAGAATACGATACGGCATTTTTAGCAGATATTCGTACTATGATTTTTGTTGATAAAGAAGATACTCAGAAAATAATTGATAGCTTAATCGAGTTTTACCACGGAAAAGTTCAAGTCGAAACTACGGAATTTCGAGTTGTGGAAGTTCCAGTTCATTGATAACACCTATCGTTGCGATAGGTTTTTTATATTTTACAAAGGCTAGATACAGGAGTATACTAAGAACAACAAAAAGTGGAGGTGCCTTATGGCGATTTATCAAAACATTACTGAATTAGTTGGAAAGACTCCTATCGTAAAATTAAACAATCTCGTACCAGAAGGGGCTGCGGATGTGTATGTGAAATTAGAAGCCTTCAACCCTGGTTCATCTGTCAAAGATCGGATTGCCCTAGCGATGATTGAACAAGCTGAAAAAGACGGAATCATCAAACCTGGCAATACGATTGTAGAGCCAACTAGTGGAAATACTGGAATCGGCCTTGCCTGGGTTGGTGCTGCAAAAGGTTATAAAGTGATCATTGTCATGCCTGAAACTATGAGTATTGAACGCCGAAAAATCATTCAGGCTTATGGAGCAGAACTTGTTCTTACTCCAGGTAGCGAAGGAATGAAGGGAGCTATTGCTAAGGCTCATGAAATAGCTGAGGAGCAAAATGGCTGGGTACCGTTGCAATTTGCCAATCCTGCTAATCCGAAAGTCCACGAGGAGACCACTGGTCAAGAAATTCTAGAAGCATTTGGTACAACAGGACTCGATGCCTTCGTTTCTGGAATTGGAACAGGTGGAACGATTACGGGTGTATCACATACTCTCAAACAGGCAAATCCTACTATTGCCGTTTATGCTGTCGAAGCAGACGAATCCGCTGTTCTATCAGGTGAAGCTCCTGGCCCACATAAAATCCAAGGTATTTCAGCAGGGTTTATTCCAGATACCTTAGATACAGACTCTTATGACCATATTATCCGTGTGAAATCAGACGATGCGCTAGCAACTGGTCGTGCGGTTGGGGGACAAGAAGGATTTCTTGTCGGTATTTCATCTGGAGCGGCTATCTACGCTGCTATTGAAGTTGCAAAAGAGCTTGGTGCAGGAAAAAAAGTACTTGCCATTCTTGCAGACAACGGTGAACGATACCTATCAACTGCTCTTTATGAGGGTTAAACGATTTATAATACTGGACTGGAAGAGATTGAACCAAAAGTTCAGTCTCTTTTTGGGAGTTGGAAAGAACACGAATGAGTAAAGCAAAGATTTTGCCTTCTAGTTTCCAAGCTTAAACTAAAATATTCTACTGAAGTATCCTCGCATTTCACTTTCAGTCTCCGCTATCAGCAGTCAATCAACCACTATATCAATGTGTTATTACTAACTTTGGGAATAAAAATTAGACTTTCCCCAATCTCTATACCAGATTGAAGAAAAAATCCATTTTGGACTAGACATCGCTTCCAATAATGAGATAAAAAAACACTTTTTATGCATCCCAATTGGGAGTAGGACTCAATCGTGATTTCGTAGAAATCGATTATCCTTACTCCTGTATTTCTAGATTCGGGCTAAACGAATCTACTGGATTATGTTACTCTCACCTCTGCATGTCGACTAGCTTTCACAATTCTTAATTGTGAACGGTTGGAAATAGGGCTAGCAAAGAATTGTTCGCTAGTCTCTTCTAATAGAATATTAATATGAATAGAGTATCAGTTGATACAAAGTGCCTAGCACGAAGTCCATATCCTGAGAGCAAGCTACAATTTCACGATTATAGAGGTCCATACAAGAAAAAAGAAGGGGCATTGCCATTGCGACGAAGCCTTCTTCTTTTTAATTTTCTGTTTGTTTGTCCAAAAAACTTTTTGCTTCTTTCATCCAATGCGGGAGTTGTTTCGCCAAGGGTTCAAAACCAATTTTATAGCGATCACTTGTGAAGCGGTGAGGTCGTTGCACTTTCTGTTTTTCCTCTTCCAACGTTCGTAAAGATAGACTAGCTTTTTTGCTATATTCATCAACGTCAACAACTTGAACCAGCAGTTGCTGCCCAATAGTTAAATAATCTCGAATATTATCGATATAACCTGTCTTGATTTCTGAAATATGAATCAAACCTGTTGTCCCATTTTCCAGTTCTACAAAAGCGCCGTATGGTTGAATTCCTGTTACGGTTCCTCGCAATTTTTCTCCTATTCTCATCTTAATCCTCAATCTCGATTGTTTCGATGATGACGTCTTCTACAGGTTTATCCATCGCACCTGTTTCTACAGCCGCAATAGTATCCAAAACAACATAGGACGCTTCATCACGTAGTTGACCAAAGACTGTATGACGTTGATCCAAATGTGGAGTTCCACCTTGTGTTGCATAGATTTCTGCAATCGGAGCTGGCCAGCCACCACGTTCTAATTCTTTTTTAGCATAAGGTAACTTGGTATTTTGAACGATGAAAAATTGACTACCGTTGGTATTTGGTCCTGCATTTGCCATTGAAAGAGCTCCTCGAATATTGAAGACTTCCATTGAAAATTCATCTTCAAATGCTGCTCCATAAATCGACTCTCCCCCCATACCAGTGCCAGTAGGATCGCCACCTTGAATCATAAAATCTTTAATAATGCGGTGGAAAATGACACCATCATAGTAACCGTCTTTTGCAAGAGCTACAAAATTAGCAACTGTTTTTGGTGCAATTTCCGGGAATAACTGAAGCTGCAAATCACCATGATTCGTCTTAATTGTAGCACGTGCTCCACTTACATTTTCTAAATCTAATTGAGGGTAATACTTTTCTTTTTCTACCAAACCAAATTCCTCCAAGGCATGTAAAATACCATCTTCTTCTACTGTTTTTGTAATATAATCTGCTTTTTCTTGCAATTCTGGATGAGAAACTCCCATTGCAACACTAATACCTGCATAGTCAAAGGCTTCTAGATCATTCAATTCATCCCCAAAAACCATGACATTTTCTGGCTTCAGACCAAGATGTTCTACCACAGCTGCAATACCCGCCGCTTTTGACGCATCTTTCAGAATAATATCAGACGACATTGTATCCCAGCGAACACTCCGCAGATTTTCCTGAAGGTCTATAGGAAGTTTTACTTGCCTACCTTCTTGCTCAAAAGTCCACATTTGATAAATAGGATGATTTTTATAAAAATCCGGATCTGTTTCTAGATTTTCATAAATGATATCAATAGTCTTGCTGATTCGCTCATCTCGATGCGACAGGGTAGACTTGTCACTTCCCATCAGTCCATACTCAATACCCTCTTCTTTTGTCCACTCAATAAAGCGCTTGACAAGCTCCTCAGGAATTGATTTTTGGCGGATAACTCTCCCTTTTGCATCCTCTACAAAACTCCCATTGATCATTGCATAGTAGTCAGGTTTTAAGGCTTTTAGTTCAGGAACAACTCCGTAAATAGCACGTCCAGATGCAATTCCAATTAAAATGCCTTTTTCTTTCAAAGCTTGGAACACGTGAGACAAAGATGCCGGAACATAACCCGTCTGCTTGACACGCAAGGTATCATCAATATCAAAAAAAATGATTTTAATTTTCTTAGCTTTGTACTTTAATTTCGCGTCCATAATTCTCCTTCTATCGTCTGTTTATACTCTATAAAAATCAAAATCTGACTAGCTTCCACAATTGAAAATTGTGGAAGGTTGGAAATAGAACGAGTGCAGCTCGCCCCTTGCAATTGAGAATTGTGGAAGGTGAGAAATAGAGCGAGCATAGTTCGTCTCCACTGAACCACTAGTTCGGACTAATGGTAGCTGAGGATTATGACATAATCCTTATTTCCAACCTTCAACAGTCTACTGGACTGTTGAAACAAGGTGAGTTAACGACGTCAGACTTTGATTTTTGACGAGTATTATTATATCACGATTCCTGATCTTGTGCTACCAGTCCATGCTGGAAGGCATAAACTACTGCTTGTGTCCGATCGCTAACAGCTAGCTTGGATAAAATGTTGGAAACATGAGTTTTAACCGTTTTTAAGGAGATAAAGGATTCATCGGCAATCCGTTGGTTGTCGTAGCCCTTTGCCAACAAGGTCAAAATTTCCTTTTCACGCGCTGTCAAATCATCATGTAAGGCAGGGTGGCGTTTTTGGTGCTCCATCTTCTTTTCCACTTCTGTTTCAATCGCCAATTCTCCCTGATAGACCTTACGAATGGCACGGACAATTTCATCAGCGCTAGATGTTTTTAACATGTAGCCTTTAGCTCCTGCTTTTAAAACAGGATAAATTTTTTCGTTGTCTAAGTAAGAAGTCAATATCAAGACCGCTGCTTCTCTCCATTCTTTCAGAATTTCCAAGGTCGCATCAACTCCTGATAACTGAGGCATCACCAAGTCCATTACAATGATATCCGGTCTTAGTTCTAAGGCCTTTGCAATTCCTTCTTGACCATCGCTAGCTTCTGCAACGACTTCAATGTCTGCTTGTAAATTTAAAAAACTTTTCAATCCTAGACGAACCATTTCATGGTCATCCACCAATAAGACTCGTATCTTGCTCATGTTCTTTTCCTTTCAACAATGGCACACGGATATCAATTGCAACTCCTTTGTCAGGAGCTGTCCGAATTTTCACTGTTCCTGCCATATCTTCTACCCGTTCTTGAATATTTTGTAAACCGTAACTAACTTCTTGTTCATCACTTTTCACAAAGCCCACACCGTCATCCGTCATTTTCAATTGGACTTCATGCTCTGATTGGACAAGGTAAACATCCAGATGTTTTGCTTTGGAGTGACGCAAGGTATTACTAATAATCTCCTGACCAATCCGGAAGAAATGTTCTTCAATCGCCGTTGGTAATGTTTCTACTTCATGATGAAAATGGACTGCAATGCTACTCTTATCACTGACTTCTCGCAGAATCAGCTCAAACCCTTCGACCAAGTCTTTCCCATCAAGCTCACTGGGACGTAAATGTAAGAGCAAGATTCGCAAATCCCTCTGGGCTGTTTCAATTGTTTCTTTAACAATGCCAAGCTGCTGTTGCAAGGTCTCTGCTGGTAAAGTCTCTAAGCTGCTCGACAAACCTGATAAAATCATACTGCTAGCAAATAATTCTTGGCTGACTGTATCATGCAAATCACGGGCAATTCTCCGACGTTCGCCCTCAACAATTTCTTCTTTTTTTACCAGGTCTTGATTATCAATCAGTTGAACCTGACGCGTCAACCCACGAACTTTTTCCGATAGTTGAAGCAGGAGTTGATCGTCTTCAGATGATGTGCGAATATTTTTATTTTGGATAATCGCACGGATTTTCTGCCGCATACTTTGCGTTGTAACAATAGCAACCGATTGAACCAATAAAATCAGGAAAAATGTCAAGACAATAATCAAGAGTATTACGGTGAAGATAAACTGCTCTGTCGATGTCCATAACGAAAGGTCTAGAAGGGATTGATGGAGTATGGGAAACACAGCCGATAAAACAACAAGAACGATTAAAGTTGCATACCAAGCCAAAAGAAGAATGGTTCCTTTTTTAATCATACGCGAACCACCTCCACATCACCAAAGAGGCAATTGACAACCAGTTTTACCCGCTTATGGGAATCCTTGTAATAGGGACTAGCTATCGCAAAACTTTCATTGCGCAAATCCCAGTAAGACAAGCCTAGAAAATGGACACGGCCGTAAATACTAGAAACAGATAGTGAAACTTCTACATCAATCGGCACAATAATCTTAGTTTTCCCAAAGGTTTT
This sequence comes from Streptococcus sp. zg-86, assembly GCF_017639855.1. Classification (NCBI taxonomy): domain Bacteria; kingdom Bacillati; phylum Bacillota; class Bacilli; order Lactobacillales; family Streptococcaceae; genus Streptococcus; species Streptococcus zhangguiae. Next base: position 1,755,053 of record NZ_CP072115.1, read on the forward strand.
GCGAACGACAACAATATTATCTCGTCCAACTAGAACGGTCTCATCTAGGTCCACTACATCATTACCAAATAAACGGATAATATTGACATCCTCAAAACCATAGGAATCTTGAGAATGATTCTGACTTCCAAACCATTGCGTTTTTTCTTTTTTAGCTTCCAAAGTCTGATCATCCAAAATAATATGCGTGTACTGATTTCGCTTTTCATAGCGCGAAAAGAAGTTAATAAACATATAGACAATCATAAAGAGAACGCCTAATAAAAAATAGGGATTAAAGGCAAAAACTAGAAAAATTAATAAAATAGCACTACTGAGGAAGATACTAGTCATTTGACGACTTAATACATACCAAATCACTAGCAAAATCCCTGCAAAAAGCAACATGGCCCTTGCCATCTCACTTGTAATGACATCAAAGCAGGCCAAGACAAAAAGAACACTTTCAACTAGTAAAAAAAACTGGACTTTTCTCATAGACGGATTCCTTTCCCTACTATTGTACCAAAATTTACTAGAAAAACCTCCTTCTAGGGTAGGAAAAAAGGCTAGCGAAAAATAGTTGGCTAGCCTTTTTAATGGAATATTGGTTTATCAACGTTTTACAAACCCGATAGTTCTCTCTTTTTGATTTCCAAATTCAGGTATCCATAATCACTCCCTTGACTACGGATAGGCGTCAAGCTAATCAAACTATAAAAATGAGTAGTTTGGGGACTTTTTGCCCATTCTCTTTTGAAATCGAAAATCAAGCTCTATTAGTTTCCTGAACCATTATTGTTTGTCGTGGTTCCTGAAGAAGTACCAGTGTCTGCTGTATTCGTTGCGCTAGAAGAGATTGTTCCTGCTACTGACACATATAGAGTCACGCGCCCATTGATAGCAGCACCCGGTGCTGGAAATTGACCAACGACCAAATCACCTGAGGAAGCAATATAATTTGATTCAATTTCTTTTACAATCTCATCATCTGCTACTCCCAAGGCTTGCAATTGTCGCTTCGCTTCTGTATAACTCACTCTCAAAGCACCAAAATCAGGCATAACTGGCACCGGACCTTTGGAAATGACTACATTTACTGCCGTTCCTTTTGGAACTTCTACACCAATTTCTGGATTTACTTTTGCAATCAAACCTTTTTGAACCGTATCGCTATATTCTTCAGTCGTTGTTCCAATTATTAAGCCGATTGCTTTTAATTCTTGAGTAGCAGCTTCCAAACTCTTTCCACGGATATTAGGAATCTGATGTCGCTCAGCTCCCTTTGAAACGGTTACTGTCACTGCACTGCCTTTCGCCTTTGACGAATTTGCCTTAGGATCTGTTGAGATAACTTTATTTTCTTCAACACTTGCACTATATTCTTGTGTTTCTTTTACAACAAAACCAGCCGCCTCTAGTTCAATTTTGGCATCATCAAAACTCTTTCCAACCACATCCGGAACGGTCACTGCATCTGTCGTTGCAACAACAATATCAATGCTGCTTCCTTCTTTCTTCGATGTGTCTGCTGCTGGATTTGTTCGGATAACCTTTCCTTCTTCTACTTCTGAAGAGGGTTCTTCTGTAATCTTTCCAACTTTCAATCCAGCTGTTTCAATCGTTTCTCTTGCAACCTCTAAGGTCTGCCCACTAACATCTGGTACTCTTATCGCTGCAGGTGTATTGTAAAGAAGAGCTACAATCGCTGCAATAATCAGAAAAATTGTTGCAAAAAGAACCTTATATCGAGTACGTACCCTTTTTTTAGTTTTAACAGGAAGGCTTGCTACACGCTCACCTCCTCTTGTCGCTGTTTCTGATGGGGTAGACTTCCCAGAAGGAATTCGTTGGTCAGTAGCAATACTCGCTAGTTTTGGCAGAGTTTTTGTATCTACTTTCCCATCCTCTAGCAAGACTTTCTTTTCGTACAAGCGATTGCTGGAAAGAGAAGAAGCAATATCTGCATACATCTCAGCTACTGTCTTGTAGCGTTCTGCCAATTTTTTTGCCGTTGCTTTTAAGACAACATTTTCAAGGGCTTGTGGTACTTGAGGATTGGATTCTCTGACAGAAGGCAAGGCTTTTTGAAAATGCTGGAGAGCAATCGTCACCGCACTATCTCCGTCATAGGGAATCCGCCCTGTCAACATTTCAAAGAGTACAATTCCCATTGCATAGATGTCACTTTGTACTGTCGCCTTTGAACCACGGGCCTGTTCTGGTGACAAATAATGTACCGATCCTAACATAGAATTCGTCTGGGTTAGACTCGTTTCTGCAAAGGCCACAGCAATCCCAAAGTCTGTCACTTTTGCAGTTCCATTTCTTGTCAACAAAACGTTTTGGGGTTTCAAGTCGCGGTGAACAATTCCCTTTGTATGGGCCATTCTCATCGCTAACAAAATTTGACCCATAATCCGCACCGCTTCATCATTTGACAAAGGGGCATTCTCTTTGATATACCGCTTTAAATCTAGTCCATCAACGTATTCCATGGCTAGATATTGCTGACCATCTTCTTCACCAATATCTGAAATACGTACAATATTGGGGTGGTCTAGTTCTGCCATCGCTCTTGCTTCTCGCTGAAAACGTTGGACTGCAATCTGGTCTGTTTGATAGTTGGTCCGAAGTACCTTAACCGCTACTTCTTCTCCATCTAAAATCAAATCTTTTGCTAGATAAACATCCGCCATTCCCCCACGTCCTATTTGTCGGACGATTCGGTAGCGATCCGCAAAGATTTTTCCAATCTGAATCATTGCCTAGCCTCCTCCGTAATATGGATGAGAGCCACGGTAATGTTATCCGTCCCTCCAGCATTATTGGCAAAGCGAATGAGACTTTCTGTTTTACTGTCTAAAGCAACTTCACTTAAAACAATATCGCGAATATCCTCATTGGAAACCATGTTGGTCAGACCATCACTATTGATGAGAATATAGTCGCCAATTTCAAGTGTTTTCAAGGCGATATCTGCTTCAATAGGATTTTGTTGTCCAATGGACTGAGTGATAAAATTCTTCTGAGGATGATGTTTTGCTTCTTCCTCCGTCAATTGCCCTGCTCGCACCAAGGCACCGACTAAGGAATGGTCATTCGTCAATTGTTGGTACTCACCATCTCGGACTAAGCCAATTCTCGAATCTCCAATGTGGGCATAAATCATCTGATGTTCAATGATAACAACCGCTTCTAAGGTTGTCCCCATACCACGATATTCTTCCGTTTTTCCCAGTTCATGAATCTTTTGATTTTCTGCTTCTAAAATCGTCGCAAACCACTCTCTAACATCATTTAGAGTATGAATTTGAGTGTCTACCCATGAAATTCCTAAATCCGTTGCCGCCATTTCGCTAGCGATATGACCAGCTCGGTGACCACCCATCCCATCAGCTAAGACAATCAAATCAATTCCTGCTCGGTTTTTATAGCGATTAACATAGTCTTGATTATTGGTCCGTTTCTGACCTACATCCGTTAATAATGAAATTTCCATACGGTCCATTTCCTCCTCTTAAGATATTCGCTGGAATTGGCTGATAAAGAATCCATCACTACCGTATAACTCTGGAGTGATGAGAATACAACCATCCTGTATAATATCCCCTCTTTTATGTTCTAATGTTACTTGTTTAAAGTTAGGATGTGCCGCTAAGAAGGCTTCCACCACTTCCCTATTTTCCTCTGCCACAATCGTGCAGGTGCTATAGGTTATTATACCACCTTTTCTAAGACTTTGACAAACATTGTCTAGTATCTCTAGTTGTATGCTTTGCAGCGCCGCAAAATCCGCTGTTGCCTTATTATATTTGATGTCTGGCTTGCGACGCAGAAGTCCAATACCAGAGCACGGAGCATCCACTAAAATTTTATCAAAGGCATCTGCGCCAAATTCTTCAAAGACGTGCCTGGCATCTAGCTTTTTCGTCATGACTTTACTTGCCACACCAAGTCGCTTGGCATTTTGCTTAATCAAGGCTAATTTATGGTCATATAAATCAAGAGCTGTCACTTTGCCCGTTGTCAAATAGCTAGCAATATGTGCTGTCTTACCACCAGGAGCTGCACAGGCATCTAGCACCTCTTCTTCTCCTTGAAGAGCAAGAGTAGGCGCAACGAGTTGACTACTTTCATCTTGAATCGTAATCCGTCCTTCTTGAAAGGCAACTGCCCCTGCAAAATGACCACTTGATTTGACCAAACCAACCGCTGATAAGAGAGATGTTTCTGCTCCTGTTTCTTGTTTTAGGACTTCTAAATCATCCGGATTTGTGACACGAACACTTGCTTTATTTCGCACTAATAAACTCTCGAAAATCTTGACAGCCCGTTCTTCGCCGTATTCTTCTATCAGCTTTTTCACGAGCCAAATAGGCAAGGAATATTGAATGGACAAGCGTTTATTTTTCCGTTTGATGGTCGCAGGGTCTGGTAATTCAGTATCGATTATTTTCCTTAAAATGGCATTAACAAATCGATCAGTCCCACGACTTTTTTTGGCCAGCTCGACCGCTTCATTAACAATAGCGTGGTTGGGAATTTTGTCCAAGTAGAGCATCTGATACAGACTCAGCATAAGCAGATAATAGACCCAAGAATCAAGTTTATCCCGATCCTCAATCACATGTGCCAGATACCATTCCAAGGTGATTTTCCGCATCACCGTCCCATAAACCAACTCTGTCACAAGTCCCTTATCTTTTTCTGATAAGTTCGATGAGGATAGGGCATGTTGGAGAGCAAGATTGGAATAGGCCCCTTCATCAAAAATCTGTCCTAAAACCTTTAAAGCAAGCGCTCGCGCTGTATCTTTTTTATTCACCAAATCGATCTCCTACTGCTAATTGACGGCCAAATCCATTTAGAAAATCTGCAATTCCCATTCTAGGCTTGCCTGCTGGCTGAACTGTTTTTAGAGCAATGGCTCCCTGGCCTGTTGCCACTAATAATTCCTTTTTACTAAGTGCAATGATTTCACCCGGTTTCCCAGAACCTTCTGCAAGAGTAGCCTCATAAATCTTGAACCGTTCACCCTTTAATAAGGTATGGGTCACCGGCCATGGGTACATTCCACGAATGTGATTAAAGACTTGCCGATTGGTCTTGGTCCAATCGAGTCGCTCTTCTTCTGGACTAATATTGGGCGAAAATGTCACTTGGCTGGGGTCCTGTGCTTTTGGTTTTAACTCTCCAGCCACATAAGCAGGAAGATTTTCTAGTAATAAATCGCGACCCACAACTGCCAACTTCTCAAACAAGGTTCCTACATTATCTTCGTCTGTAATCGGAATGGCATGCTTAGCAATCATATCCCCAGCGTCCATTTCCTTGACCATCTCAATAAGGGTCACACCTGCCTCGCTATCTCCATTGATAAGGGCATAATGAATCGGTGCTCCACCACGGTATTTTGGAAGTAGAGAAGCGTGGACATTGACTGCAAAATGGACACTATTTAGTAGTTTAGTCGGTAAAAATTGCCCAAATGCAGCGGTAACAATGCCATCTGCACCTAGCGACATCAATGCGTCTAATTCTGGACTACCAGATAATTTTTCTGGTTGGTAAACTGGTAGGTTATGTGCTAAAGCTACTTCTTTGACAGGTGTCACTCGAATTTCTTTTTTTCTGCCGACCGCACGATCTGGCTGGGTCACCACCGCTAGAATCTCATACTGACTATCTGCTAACAGGCCTTTTAACACTATTGATGAAAATTCAGGTGTCCCCATAAAAATCAATTTTGTCATTACATACTTCCTTTCTTTGAAGAATTTTCTTAACCATCGATAGAATCCATTTTATTATACCATTTTTTAATCCAATTCTCTGTGTTAAAGCCTTCGAATACCTTGTAAAGTAGCAGAAAGCCCTTGACTAGTACTCCTTGATATACTTGGAAAAACGCACCAATGAAAAGAATGAGAAAGAACTCAAAACTATTAAAAAGAAACCTCTATTTTATATTTTCAAGCTCGGGTATCAACAGACCACTGCGTCAATCTATAGTGGATCGAGAAAGGAATAGGACAAAGCAAGGAGCTGCAGATAGAGCTGGCGTTCATCAAAGCGACTTAACGATGTCCTAACCTTTATTCAATTCACTATATGTTTACTAACTTTAAAATAGAAGCTAGACTTTCTGCCCAGCTTCACATCATATTTTGCGGCTCATGATCAATCATTACACGAAGTTCTTGGTTCTCCTTTTCCTGACTCCAGTCTAGTACACGATTTAAAACTTGTGATAGCTGTGGCTCTTGGCGATATTTTACAATCATCTGATAGTGATACAAGTTATGGGTTCGTGCAATAGGCTTAGGAGTCGGACCAAGCAACTGAATCTGATCGGTCAAATTTTCCTTCAGTAATTTTAGGACTTCAAAAGATTTTTTGACAACCAATTCTTCCGAACGATGCGAGAGGGTCAAGCCAACCGTATAGTAATAAGGCGGGTAGCCCAAAGATCTGCGAACCCCCATTTCATACCGATAAAAGCCTTCATAATCCTGCTCTTTCGCAAAAGCAATCGCATAATGCTGCGGATTGTAAGTCTGAATGACAACCTCGCCTGCCTTGTCAGCCCGACCAGCCCGTCCTGCTACCTGAGTGAGCAGCTGAAAGGTTCGCTCAGACGAACGAAAGTCTGGTAAGTTCAAGGCTGTATCGGCATTCAAAACGCCCACTAAGGTCACATTTGGAAAATCCAACCCCTTGGCAATCATCTGTGTCCCTAACAAAATATCTGCCTCTCCACGACCAAATGCGGTTAAAATTTTCTCGTGACTCCCTTTTTTTCGTGTCGTATCGACATCCATTCGCAAGATTCTTGCTTCCGGCAGAAGCTCTGCTAATTCATCGTAAGCCTTTTGGGTGCCTGTTCCATAATAGCGAATGGAACGACTTTGGCAATTTGGACAAAGACGTGGAATCTCTTTTTGATAGCCACAATAATGACAATTCATCGTTTTGGTATCCATATGAAGCGTCAGAGAAATATCACAGTTCGGACATTCATCTACCGTACCACAGTCTCGGCACATCACAAAAGACGAATAACCACGGCGATTAAGCATGAGTACAACCTGCTCTTTTTTGACCAATTTTTCCTTGATTTTCTCTAGCAAGACTGGCGTTACATTGCTAGCTTCTTGCTGACCAATATATTCCCTAAAATCAACAATTTCTACAGGCGGAATGTGCGCTTGCGGATTGGCACGTTTGGTCAGCCTTAACAGGCCATAGACCCCCTTACTAGCCCGTGCCCGACTCTCCAAGCTAGGCGTAGCAGAACCAAGCACCAAGACTGCACGATGATAATCCGCTCGCAATTTGGCAACATCACGTGCATGGTAGCGAGGATTGGAATCTTGCTTATAGGTTGCCTCATGCTCTTCATCAATGATAATAGCACCAATATTTTTCAACGGAGCAAAAATAGCTGACCGTGCCCCTACAACGACTTGTGCTTCACCACGCTCAATCTTTCGCCACTCATCATATTTTTCACCATCTGATAAGCCTGAATGGAGAATGGCAACTTTTTGACCAAATCGAGCAATAAAACGATTGGTCACCTGTGGTGTTAGGGAAATCTCAGGCACTAGCATAATGGCTGTTTTTCCTTGCTTGAGGACATGGTCAATCACCTGTAGATAGACCTCGGTCTTCCCACTTCCAGTCACTCCTTCTAACAGATAGGTCCTACTCGCTTGGCCAATTTCTGAAATAATTTCTCGTACAGCAATCGCCTGCTCACTATTTAACTGCAAAGCTGAGACAGATTTTACCCCCTCAAAATAAGCTTGGGTACGACTGACTTCTTCTTCCCACACTTCCATTACACCTTGTTCTTGAAAATATCGGATATTTTCTGCTGAAAAATCCTGACGCAAGGTAGAAAGTCTAGCGGGCTTGTCTTGTTGCAGTAAGTATTCTTTTAACGCCTGACGTTTTTTAGCACGATTGCTAATCCCAACCTCCCGCAACTTGTCCTGAAACACTCGATACCATTTTTCTGTCTTAATCTGCTTTTTATCTCTAGCTAGATAGTCTACTTGAATTTTTCCAGACTGGACTAAACGCATAACTCGGGCTTGTTTCTTTATATCCAAATCCGAGAAATGCACACTCGTCTTGGTTCCAAAAATCGCTTGCCTATCTGTATCAGAAAGTCCCACTCCTTGTGAGATAATCTTGTCGTAGGAAGAATTGAGCAGATTGGGTAGCATGGCCTTTAGGAGAGAAATTTTATAGGAAAAAACTGTTTTTCGCAACTCATCTGCTAGCCACAATTGCTCCGTATGTAGTACCGGCGAAAAATCCAGCACTTCTACAATATCCTTAGTTTCAATACCTGCGCTTTCTGAAAAACCAATTACAATGCCTTGAATCAGGCGATCTCCTTTTCCAAAAGGGACATGAACCCGCATTCCTACCTGTAGCATCGTTTCAAATTCTTCTGGAATACGATAAGTATAGGGACGATCTGTCTGCATCAAGGGCACATCGACAATAATCTCTGCAAACATCCTTACTCCTTTCTACTACTCTTGTATTCAACGATTTAAGCATCAAATCATGACCACCCGTCAAACGGGTGGTTTGAACAAGGGCTATAAGCCCACATCACCAGCCAGCGCCTATGCTGCTCTCTTTCACGTTGTTCAAGCCTCACTGCTCTTGACTCGTCACTGGCCTCTCAAAGAGGCAGTTGTACTACTTACCATTATCCCTAAAGGGATCTTCATATTCTTTCACACTCAGTTTATCAAGTGCAATGTCATGGAACAAATAATCTCCCAGATTATTTGTTTACTCTTGAATATATTTCTTTATTGTGGCTTCATTAAGACCGACTGTGCTAACGTAATATCCCTCTGCCCAAAAATGACGATTCCCAAACTTATATTTGAGATTGGCGTGTTTGTCAAACATCATGAGAGCACTTTTGCCTTTCAAATATCCCATGAAACTAGATACACTAATTCGTGGAGGGATACTAACCAACATATGAACATGGTCTGGCATCAGATGTCCTTCTATAATTTCTACCCCTTTGTAACTGCATAATCGGCGAAATATCTCGCCTAAACTGCTTCTATATTGATTATAAATGACTTTTCGTCTATACTTAGGGGTAAACACAATGTGATATTTACACATCCATTTTGTGTGTGATAAACTATGTGCCTGAGTGCCATAGCATTATCTCCTTTCGCTTTACAGTAGGATTGAACACCTTTATTGTATCGCGTTTGGAGATTTTTTTGTATAACAGTCGTTGCGCACCCGCATAACGGGTGGTTTATTTGTCTCGCACCTATCGGAGCGAGACGGGCTTAAAGCCACATAAATAAACTCAGTTGGATTGCCAACTGAGCCTTGCTTCTTAAATCTTATCGCCGTCTTCTTTTTCTTTGGCGATTTGCGCTTTAATCTTACGTTCTTCTTCCTCTTGGCGAAGGCGTTCTTCTTCTGCACGACGGCGAACTGCTTCTCGTTTTGCTTCCGGATCTGGATGAATGACCACATTCCCAGATTCAATTTCTTCTAGGGCACGAAGCGTTGATTTGACAGAAGTAAATTCTTGTGTTGCTTTTGCACCTGCTTCTAATTCATGAGCACGTTTTGCCTCTAAGATGACCAATGAATACTTTGACGGCACCTTGTCCAACAATGTATCAATTGACGGTTTTAACATCATATCTCTTACCTAATTTCTAATTTTTTATCTCTTTAAGCATGTCTTGGTAGTGGCCAATCACACGATCTACGCGAAAATGCTCTGCCTCAATCACACGTTTGACACGCTCTGCTGCTAGTGGCACTTCATCATTGACAATCGCATAGTCGTATTCACGCATTAGAGCAATTTCTTCTTTAGCTTTTTCAATCCGCTGGGCAATGACCTCTGCACTATCTGTACCACGACCAACTAGACGATCTTGCAATTCATCCAAATCAGGTGGAGTCAAGAAGATAAAGACTGCATCAGGCACCTTCTTTTTCACCTGCAAAGCCCCTTGGACTTCAATTTCAAGAAAGACATCAATCCCCTTGTCAAGCGTTTCATTGACATAGGTCAATGGCGTACCGTAGTAATTTCCCACATATTCTGCATATTCTAGCATTTGTCCTTGACGAATCAAATCTTCAAACTCTTCACGTGTTCTAAAGAAATAATCCACTCCGTCTACCTCACCTGGACGCTGAGGACGAGTTGTCATTGAAACAGAATACTGAAATTTGTTTTCTGAGCTTTCAAAAATCTCACGTCGAACCGTTCCCTTCCCAACCCCAGAAGGTCCTGAGAAAACGATTAACAAGCCACGATCTGCCATCATATCTCCTTCATAATCTTTCTCTTTAGTGTATCAAAAAAACGCTTCTTTTTCAACTGCTTTTCATTATCTTATTCAATAAAAGTTGCTATACTTGATCTGCATGACATAGTTACTATTTTTAATCGTTTCTCAAGTAATTCAAACACAAGCAAATTTCACTAAAGGTTCACCATTCATTCTGAGCCCACGGTCTCAAAAATCCCCTTCTTAGCAATCATTTTGCTGTGGCCAAATTCCCTATCAAATGTTAGATAAAGTTCAGCCCGTTCCCGAATTCCTCTACGAAATGCTTGTTTTCCCCACATTTCCTTATTCCTATTCGGTTTTCGTTTCCCCTTCCATGGAAGATTTTCTTTCTTGAACACACCGCTAAAAGCGTTGATTTGATTGGCAGACCTAAAACGACGAATGTCCCCAAGCTCGCCAATGATAGATGTTGTTGTGGTTTCCGCTATTCCATGAATAGAGAGAAGGATCTCATATTCTGGTAATGGCCGAGCGAATGTGACCATTTCATCCAAAACAGTTTGTCTCCGATTAGATAGCCTGAGCAATTCTTGTGCATAGTAACGGACCTCTTCCATCATTGGAGAGGTTTTCTTGACAGCACAATAGGACTGTTTGGCAAGTTCAGTCAGTTAGTTTGCCAAGGGAAGCGACACGCTTTTCGGAAATACGTTTAGTCGTAGATTGACGAATGCTATCGATTAACTGACTTTGAGTTAAACTTAACACAAATTCTTTACACGGAAAAGCCATGACCAAGTTCCAGTACTGTTCGCCAGTTGGTGTTGATAAGAGGCTTTCTAACTCTGGAAAAGTGACCTGCAAGACCTTGTGGAGACGGTTCTTTGTACGGACAATATCTTCTGTCAGATTCTTGTAAAAGCGACTTAGGGAACGCAACTCTTGATAGGTTTCCTCTTGGATGTAAGTTGGTTTTCGATTCAGTACAAATTGAGACTGTGCTAACTTTTCAGCGTCAATTTTGTCGGTTTTACGGACACGTAGGCTGTCCAGTTGCTTTTTAGCTTCCAGCGGATTGAGACGCGTATAGGCGTAGCCATTTTCCTCAAGAAAAGCCTGAAGACGACGAAAATAGACGCCTGTCGCTTCAAAGACAATCTCAGGGGTGTGGACAGTTTTCAAATCGTCCAACAACCTAGTGAAGTCGATGGCATCACTAGGCATGGTATAGCCATGAACCTTCTCACCGTTGACTAGAATTACCACTTCTGAACTTGTTTTACTCACACTGTACGCATGATACTACCTCTTTATCTTGTTTGATTCCTTGTTTTATTTCAATACTCGACGTCTAGCGTCAAAAAGCCCTACGACTTAACAAGACACCTCTACTTTAACATAAACATAACGAAAAAGTAGTGAGTACTCTCTCCCGTCGGAGATTTCCTCACTACTAATCTTAGTATGTTTTTGTCTAACTTAATTTTACAAATTGGGGAGTATAAAATCCTATTTTGGATGTTTTAGTGAAAATAAAAAGACTAGCTCCTAAAAACTAATCTTTCTAATTCTTATTTAGCAACTTCCGTTGCACGTGTTTCACGGATAACTGTTACCTTGATATTACCCGGGTAATCGAGATTGTTTTCAATCTTCTCACGAATATCATGGGCCAAAATGGTAATCTTATCATCATTGACAATATTTGGATGAACAATAATACGTACCTCACGACCAGCCTGAATCGCATAGGCTTGCTTGATGCCATCAAAACTATTGGCAATTTCTTCTAAATCTTGGAGACGTTTCACATAGGCTTCCATCGATTCACGACGTGAGCCTGGACGAGCTGCACTGAGGGCATCTGCTGCTGCAACAATCACCGCAATTGTACTTGTCGCTTCAACATCACCGTGGTGACTCGCAATTGCATTGACCACTATTGGATGCTCCTTATATTTACGAGCTAATTCTGTTCCAATCTCAACATGGCTTCCATCCACCTCACGGTCAATAGCTTTCCCGATATCATGCAAGAAACCTGCGCGGCGAGCCATATTGACATTCTCACCGAGTTCTGCCGCAAGCACACCAGCTAATTTTGCTACTTCAATCGAATGACGCAGTACATTCTGACCATAAGATGTGCGGAAATGCAAGCGTCCCATAGTCTTAATCAAATCTGGGTGAAGATTTGGTGCACCAATTTCATAAGCTGCTGCCTCACCATATTCCCGGATGCGATTGTCCATCTCAACACGGTGTTTCTCAACCAATTCTTCGATACGAGCTGGATGAATCCGACCATCTTGCAATAGAGCTTCCATGGTCATGCGGGCAATTTCACGGCGAATTGGATCAAATCCAGATAAGACAACCACTTCTGGCGTATCATCAATAATCACATCAATCCCTGTCAGACTTTCAAAAGTCCGAATATTTCGACCCTCACGTCCGATAATCCGACCTTTCATGGTATCATCTGGTAAATGAACGGAGGTAATCGTTTGCTCTGCCACATATTCACCAGAAATCCGTTGCATTGCTTGAGCCAACAAGTCTTTGGCTGTCTTATCAGCCCGTTCTTTGACTTCTCGCTCTGCTTCTTTTATGCGAGTGGCAATTTCATGGGTCATCTTATCACGTGTATCCGTTAGAATTAAATCACGTGCTTCTTCCTGAGTGAGCGATGCTACCCGTTCTAATTCGAGAGCCTTTTGCTCTTCTAATTTTGCGACCTCTTCTTCGCGCTCTTCAATGTGTTTAGACTTATCTGTAAGGGATTGCTCCTTTTGCTCCAAAGCTTTTTCTTTATTTGTTAAATTATCGTCTTTACGGTCTAAGCTGCTTGCACGTTCTGTCAAGCGCGCTTCCGTTTGTTTCAATTCTTGTCGCTCTGACTTAAATTCTGCCGCAATTTCTTCACGATATTTTCGAGCGTCTTCTTTCGCCTCTAAAAGCAATTCTTTTTTCAAGGTTTGACGGTCACGTTCCGCAACAATCATCAACTGATCTGCCTCTTGCTCAGCTTTGCCTCGAATATTACTTGCTTCTTGTTCAGCGTTTAAAAGTGTTAATTCTGCAGCTTCTTTTGCAGTTTTCATTTTTAAAGAAATCGCTAGATAACCAATAACTAAACCAATGAGAGCGGAAACAAGAGCAACACCAATAGATAGTGCAGTCATTTTTCCACCTCTTTTTTTATTTATTTTTTAGATTAAAAATCTTCTTTCATTTTATCATATTTTCATCCATTTCACAATCTCCAAATCAAAAATATGTTATAATCATTTTGAAACAAAAGGAGGAATATTATGACAAAAGAAGTTCTAGTTGAAAGCTTTGAATTGGACCATACCATCGTTAAAGCACCTTATATCCGCATGATTTCAGAAGAAAAAGGGCCTAAGGGTGATGTCATTTCAAATTATGATATCCGTCTTGTCCAACCAAATGAAGACGCTATTCCTACTGCTGGACTCCATACCATTGAGCATTTACTGGCTCTTCTCATCAGAAAACGAATGGACGGCCTGATTGATTGCTCACCATTTGGCTGCCGAACAGGTTTTCACATGATTATGTGGGGGACTCATTCTACTACTGAGATTGCACAGGTCATCAAATCTTGCTTGGAAGAAATTGCAGAAGTAACAAAATGGGAAGATGTTCCTGGTACAACCATCGAATCCTGTGGTAACTATAAGGACCACAGCCTCTTTTCCGCCAAAGAATGGGCCAAATTAATCCTATCACAAGGCATTTCCGATGACCCCTTCGAACGAAATCCGGTTTAATATTTCTAAATCAAAGAGATTGGGCAATATGCCACTCCTCTGTCGTTAGACAGAACATCTAACGACAGAGGAGTAGTTCGCTCCAATCTCTTTTTCTTATACCTGACAGATAACACGAATAGGATTGTATAGTGGATTGAGAAAGGAATAGAACAAGACAAGGAGCTGCAGATAGAACTGACGTTCATCAAAGCGACTGAACGATGTCTTAAGCTTTATTCAATTCACTATAATGGCAAGAACAATCAAGATTTTCATAGCAAACTTGAAAGTTATTCCGCTTTTTAATAATCCAAATCATCCGCATAACCGGCACCATTTCCAACAAAATATCCTGTCTTCGCATTCATTGAGAAGAGATAGGTTCCATCTGGTCGGAATAGATTATAATATCCATTACCATTGATAATATTGACCGGCTCTAAAATATAGTTGTATCCTGAAATGTATCCCCGTTCTTGCGATACCGCAATAATGTGTTCAAGAATGCCAGGATTAAAGCTCCAAGCAGAATTAGTTGCATCTGCAATCTTCACTTGATCATAGGGTACACGACTTAGATTGCGTTGAAGAGTCACTCCTGCCGGAATCGCCATCCCATAAAGAGGATGACTTCCCACAACAACCTGACCAACTGTCCCACTAATGGCAGCTGAAGTCTCTACTGGACTCTCATTGCTTGTCTCAGCTGAAGGAGCAGGGGCTACTGGAGCCACTGGGGATCCAGACACAGAGGTTGCCGTTTGTTGTGACCGCCCTAGATTGATAGCTGCTGTCAATTTGGCATCTACAGCATCTAGTCCCGTAGCGATAGGTGACAGGCTCTCTCCTTCTTTCACTGTTGCACTAGTATCCAGTTCCCCATCTACAAGCACTGGCTTATCAAATTGGCCATTGATCCCTTGAACAGCCTTGATAGCCGCTTCCAACTGGTCATACTTTTTCTTAGCTGCTTGGTAAGCAGAAGACTTGGTATCCAGTTTATCCAAGACTTTTTTAAGTTCTGCTAACTTTCCAAATTCGCTATTTTTTAACTTTGTCTGTCCCTTATCTGCAAAAAAGCTCGCATATAGGGCATCAAATGCCACCAGATTTGTATCTTTTGCAGGAGAGCTACTACTTTGACTCGCTGAAGTAGAAGAAGTAGAAGATTCAGAGTTCGTTTGCTCAGCATGTTTCGCCCAAAGAAAGGCCATTGTTAATGCTCCAACAAACAGTACACCTAAGGCACTCCAAACGATAATTGGTTTACGAGAAGTTTTTTCCTCCTCAAACTGATTAAACTCAGCTGTCTCGGGATCTGGAAGAGAAGCTACTTCAGGTTCTTCCTCTGAAACTACCTTATGAAAAGCCAAGGCATCTACAGCTCCTTCAATCGATTGATTTGGTTGAAATTCAAAGGTCTCCTCAAGATTTTCTTCTACTTGAAAATTCTCATCTGCATCAAGCGGAAGATACTGCTGGGTCTCAAACTTTTTCGATTCAATTTCTTCACGATGCTGCTTGATGTACCGATCTAACAGACTATCTTCTTCGGTAACACCCGCCTTAATTTCTTCTTGTTTCCGAAGGGCTTGGCCAACCGTCAACTGTTTTGCTTTTTCAAATTCCAAGATTTTTTCTTCATCATCTGGGTGTTCCGTATGCTTTTCCATCTTTTCTGCCATGTTTCTTCCTACTCTTTCACCGCTCGCTTAACACGCTGACCAAAGAATTGATAAAGGTCAACCTTCAATGTTCCATTGTATAATTTGCGTTTTTTGTCTGCTTGATTACCATAACGCTGTTCAAATTGTTCATCACTGGTCAAAATGAATTTAGACCAGGTTGCTAGAGGTGCAAATGTTTCGCCCATTTCACGATAGAGTGTACGAATCGCATCGTCATTTAACAGCCGCTCTCCATAGGGCGGGTTTGAGACAATGACACCATTTATCTTATCGGTACGAAAATCCTGCAAACGCATTTGCTTAAAGATAATATCGCCTTCAACACCCGCAGCTAGGGCATTCTTCTGAGCAATTTCAACCATTCTGCCATCAATGTCAAAACCTGAAATATCCAATTCTACATCCGAACGAATAGCCTCACGTGCTGCTTTTCTTTCTTGTTCTACCAAAGAAGCATCTACCCAATTCCATTCTTCAAAGGCAAAAGAACGGTATAGACCTGGCGCAATATTTCGTGCTATCATCGCTGCCTCGATACAGAAAGTTCCTGAACCGCAAGTTGGATCGACCAAGGGTTTATCTGGATACCAGTTAGACAATTGTAAAATCGCAGCCGCCATATTTTCCTTAATTGGCGCACCACCTTTGTCCGCACGGTAACCACGCTTGAACAAACTAGAACCTGTCGTATCAATTAAAATAGTCGCAACATCTTTTAAAATCGATACCTCAATCTTAAACTCTGCTCCTACTTCCTGTAATGGAACACCCTCTGGTCGTGAGAAATGCTTTTGTAACTTCTTGACAACTGCTTTTTTAGAAATCGCCTGAACACTTGGCTCATTGTGTAAGGTTGATTTGACACACTTGGCTTTTGAAATAGGAAATTTACATCCCAAAGGCAAATACTCTTCCCAATCAAGGGCAAATACTCCTTGAAAGAGTTCTTCAAATGTCTTGGCTTTGAAACTACCGACTACAATTTTAATTCGATCTGCCGATCTGAGCCATAGATTGGTTTTAATCATAGCCTCAATATCCGCTTCAAAGCGAACGCGACCATTTTCAACCTGACAATCATAGCCCAATTCACGGACTTCTTTTCCAACTACAGCTTCTAGTCCCGCAGCAGCTGTTGCAATAAATGTAAAACTTTTTTTCATGATTCTCCGATAATAAAAGCTAGCAAAGCTAGCCTACCTATATATGCAATTTTCTATAAGCCATGTTTTGTTCCAGTGGTACTAGGCACTACCACCTTCGATAATCATCTGTCTACTGTTTGCACAGTCAGGAAAGTTCGTTCTGTTTCCGACTTTCCCATGCCCCGACCAAAATTTGGGTTGCTAGCTTGAGGGGTTTACCGCGTTCCACTTTCTATGTTTCCATAAAAACTCCGTCACTGTGGCACTTTCAGACCTACTCGAGCATATCTTACGACTTAGCTGTTTGAGTCGCCGTAACGTATCACTACGTCCCTAGGCTTATGGATTCGCCTAGCACAATCACTACCGGCATCACAGCCGGTGCTAGCATGGACTTTCCTCATGATAGCCAACTACCATGCGATTATCCAAAAATTGCAAAAATACACTACCTTAATCTTCCTGAGCAATTTGCTTGCCAAACACTTCTTTCTCAAGACGATTCAAACGACGTAAAATATCAAAATTCGTCGCAGAAGTTGTTCGTTCTGTCCGTAACGTTTCAGAATCTTCTACTGGCAATGTAGTAGCTTTCGGGGCGTTTGCCAACTGCGCTTTCAGACGCGCAATTTCTCCTTTTAACTCCTTGATAATCGCCTCGTAAGCATCATAATCTTTCATGATATCATCTAGAAAATCATTTACTTCATCTGGTTCATACCCACGAAACCCAATCTTAAAATCTTGCTCAAAAATATCTTTCGTCGTAAATTTAATACTTGCCATTTGCCACACCTCTATCTTCTAAAACGTCATTAAGACTATTATATGAAAAAATATAGGGAAAAATCAAGTCATATCACTCAAATTCTTCAAAATTTTCAGCCACTTCATTCAAGCGTTCAAAAGTAAGCGTTTTTCGACTATACCCCTCTTTTCGCAAGATTTCCTGATAGAGATGCTTCAAGTTGGTTTCATTTTCAGTATCATAAAAGAGATACACTCCGTCTGTATTATCCACTAAAAATTGATTGTATTGCCGAAATTGACTCGGATTTTCATAGCGTGGATAAATCATTTTGATAAAATCAACGGACTTAAATTGAGCCAGTTTGATCTGATTGGCTTCATTCCATGTTTCTCCATGATTTTCAAACAAAAACAGGGTCGCTAATTGGCACTCATAGCCTTCTTCTTGCAAGTCCCTCAGCACCTCTAAACACCAGTATTCAAAACCTAGATTCCCCGTAAAGATAAACCATGTTACCCCTTCTTCTAACAAGCGAATCAAATCTTCTCGGATAGCCTTTTTGATAATTGCTAGTTTTGGATCCTTATCTGAAAAGATTCCTAAATCTGTATGGCGATAGCCAATAACCAAGATACTGTTAATGTGCATTACTTGAACTCTTTTCCTATGTTATGGTATAATATAATGATTTTATTTTATCAAGAAGGAGTTCTATGGTCAATTATCCTCATCAGGTTAGAAAAAAGGTCAGTAGAACCAATTCCCTTTCTTTGCATCAACAAGTAGATTTTGCCAATCGTGGTATGTCCTTTGAAGCTGCCATCAACGATAGCAATCAATACTATCTTGCCCATGGTCATGCCGTCATTCATAAAAAGCCTACCCCTGTCCAAATCGTGAAAGTGGATTATCCAAAACGAAGTCGGGCTAAAATCGTCGAGGCTTATTTTAGACAAGCATCTACGACTGACTATTCAGGAGTGTACCAAGGTCACTATATCGACTTTGAGGCCAAAGAAACACGACAAAAAACTGCGATGCCAATGAAAAATTTCCATTCGCATCAGATTGAGCATATGACTCAAGTCCTTCAGCAAAAAGGAATTTGTTTTGTACTCCTTCACTTTTCAACTCTAAAAGAAACCTATCTTCTTCCTGCTGCTGCCCTCATTGATTTTTACAGGGTGGAAAATGGAAAAAAATCCATGCCGATTACCTATATTCGACAACATGGCTATAAGATAGAAATGGGCGGTTATCCAAGCCTCCCCTATTTAGAAATCGTTGAAAAAAATTTATTAGGTGGTGAAAATCGTGAAAAAACCAAACCTTAAAAGAATATCGGTCATACTGGCCAATATTGCTCTCGCTAGTTTCATTTGTGTATTTTTGGCAGTTGCAGCTTTAGTACTCTACTACGTGAAATCTGCCCCAACATTATCAGAAGAAGCTTTGACAGCTACTGTTTCAAGCAAAATCTACGATAAAGACAATCATCTCATTGCAGATCTTGGTTCAGAGAAGCGTTCCAATGCAAAAACCTCTGAAATTCCCCAAGAATTGGTTAATGCCATTGTTGCGATTGAAGACCAACGCTTTTTCAATCATCGTGGAATTGATGTGATTCGAATTGCAGGGTCATTTGTCAATAACTTAAAAGGTGGACGTCTCCAAGGAGGGTCTACCCTAGATCAACAGTTTATTAAATTAACCTACTTTTCAACCTCTACCCACGACCAAACCATTAAGCGTAAAATTCAGGAAGCTTGGCTTTCCCTTCAATTGGAACGGCGAAATACCAAACAAGAAATTTTGACCTATTATATCAACAAGGTCTTTATGGCGAACGGAAATTATGGCATGAAGACGGCTGCGAAAGCCTACTACGGAAAAGAATTAAAGGATCTTTCTCTTCCGCAACTAGCTCTTTTGGCAGGAATGCCACAAGCGCCCAACCAATATGATCCCTATACGCAACCTGATGCGGCTAAATACCGTCGTGATTTAGTCTTACACCAAATGTTGGAACAAAAATACATCTCAGAAGAACAGTACGAAGCTGCTATTCTAACACCTATCACAGACGGACTTCAAGAACTAACCAATACAGCTGCTTATCCTCCCTACATGGATAATTACCTCAAGCAAGTTATTGAAGAAGTTGAAGCAACTACTGGCTATAATCTCCTGACAACAGGAATGGATGTCTACACAAATGTGGATGTTGATGCTCAAAGACAGCTCTGGGACATTTATAATTCCAATGCCTACGTCCAGTATCCAGATGATGAATTTCAAGTAGCTTCTACGGTAGTTGATGTCACAAACGGACACGTCATTGCCCAACTTGGCTCTCGAAATCAAGCAGCCAACGTATCCTTTGGGACCAACCAAGCCGTTGAAACAAATCGTGACTTTGGCTCAACTATGAAACCAATCACAGATTATGCTCCTGCTTTAGAAAATGGTATTTTTAAATCGACCGCTGAGATACTAGTGGATGCCCCTTATAATTACCCTGCTTCTACCACTCCTGTTTATAACTGGGACCGTAGCTACTTTGGTTCAATGACCTTAAAAGCTGCTATTCAATACTCACGAAATGTCCCTGCTGTGAAAACATTGGAATTGGTCGGACTAGAAGAATCCCATAAATTTTTAAATAGTCTAGGAATCTCCTACCCACAAATGTTGTACTCCAATGCTATCTCAAGTAACACAACTGATGCTAGTTCCAAATACGGAGCAAGTAGCGAAAAGATGGCTGCAGCCTATGCTGCATTTGCAAATGGTGGTACTTACTATAAACCTCAATATGTGAATAAAGTTGTCTTTAGCGATGGTACTACTAAGGATTTTGCTGCAGAAGGCAAACGTGTCATGACAGCTGAAACAGCTTATATGATGACGGATATGATGAAGAGTGTCTTAAATTATGGAGCCGGCTTAAACGCTGCAATTCCGGGTCTGCCCCAAGCAGGAAAGACAGGAACATCTAACTATCCGAATGCCGAAATGGAAACAATTTTAGCGACTAATGAAGCAGCCAACTACAGTTCATTAGTCGTTCCAGACGAAAACTTTGTCGGCTATACAACAAAATACGCCATGGCTGTTTGGACAGGCTATACAAATCGACAAACGCCTGTTCTTGATGATAGTATCCCTATTGCTGCCAATGTTTACCGCAGCATGATGGCCTATCTAAATCCTCTTGATACAGCTGAAGATTGGGAAATGCCTAATGGTCTTTATCAGTATGGTGCTTATCTATACTTAGAAGGAAACTATCCGCAATACACCTATACCCCTGCTAGCTCAACTAGTTCCAGTACTACCGAGACAACTAGTACAACGACCAGTAGTTCAACAGAGATAACACCTAGCCAAAGTTCCGAACAGGTGCAACCAGGAACAACAACTCCTACAGCTGAGCAAAGTTCATCTCAATAATCACATGTAAAACAATTGGAGTAGGACAAGGTCGTAATTTCCTGAAGAGCGACTTTCCTCACTCCTTTCTTTATCCTACCCAACACCTATCCCACTTAGTTAGAAACAGATAAAACAATGAAACCAGAAGAATTTTACACAACTTTAGAGGCACAAGGATTTGCCTTAACTGACCAGCAAAAAGAGCAATTTGCCCTTTATTTTAGCCGCCTTGTGGAATGGAATGAAAAGATTAACTTAACGGCCATCGTCGATCAAGAAGGAGTCTATCTCAAGCATTTCTATGATTCGCTGGCCCCTATCCTACAAGGTCATCTTCCAAATGAACCGCTTCGTCTCTTAGATATAGGAGCTGGTGCAGGGTTCCCAAGCCTTCCGATGAAAATTTTATTTCCAAACCTAGAGGTCACCATTATTGACTCTCTTAATAAACGGATTCAATTCCTAACCACCCTTGCTCAAGAACTAGGATTAACAGGAGTTCATTTCTACCATGGGCGGGCTGAGGACTTTGCTCAAGACAAGAATTTCCGTGCGCAATACGACATCGTTACGGCTCGAGCAGTTGCCCGTATGCAAATTTTGGCAGAACTAACGATTCCTTTTCTCAAGATAAATGGTAAATTGCTTGCTCTAAAGGCTTCACATGCAGAAGACGAATTGCTTGAAGCAAAAAATGCCTTGAATCTTCTCTTTGCTAAGGTCATTGAAAACGTAGATTATGCATTGCCAAATGGCGATTCACGGACTCTAACTATTGTAGAAAAGAAAAAAGAAACCCCAAATAAATACCCACGAAAAGCAGGAATACCCAACAAACGACCATTATAAAACCAAAAGAGTGAAGAAACATCATATTGATGCCCTTCACTCTTTTTCATGCTAGTCTAATATGATTTTTGGCGAGTATGACAAACACCAAATCAACTATAAGCTAATTAAAAGCTTAGTCTATACCGATTTATAACTTCCACGGATTGTAAAAACGTCCGCCATTGATAACAAATAATGCTACTGTCAAGAGTAAAATGCTCACCGCAATCAATAAGACGATATAATCTCTTTTTCCAAGAGCTTGGTAGGTATACCACGTTCTTTTTTTATTTTTACCGAACCTGCGGAGTTCCATAGCAGTTGAAATGGTATCAATCCGCTGCAAGGAACTGAAGATTAACGGAATCACCAAGGACAGATTTCCCTTAATTCGGTCCAGAAGTTTTCCTTTCTGAGATAACTCAACACCTCGTGCTTCTTGGGACATTCGAATGGTATAAAATTCCTCTTGAATATCTGGAATATAGCGCATGGTCAAACTGACTGAATAAGCTACCTTATAGGAAATACCGAGTTGATTTAGGCTCGAAGCAAATTGACTAGGATGAGTTGTCATTAAAAAGATAACCGCTAACGGAATGGTACAAAAATACTTCAAGAGAAGATTTAAGAGATAAAATAATTCTTGACTGGTCAACGTATAAGCCCCAATTCCTGACCACAAGATTGTCTCCGCCCCATACAGTTCAACCCCATACTGTGGTGCAAATAGATAGACCATTAGGGCGTTCATAATTGCAAAAATAGTAGTCACAATAAAAACGAAGGAAACATCTTTTATACGGATTCCTGACCATTTAAAGAGAGAGAGCGAAAAGACGGCAATAGCAAGTATCAACCGAGTATCATAGGTTACCATTGCTGCTACTGATACGATAAGGAAAAAGACCAGTTTACTAACGGCTGAGATCTCATAAATGACCCCTTCACCAGCTCGATAGCCGATAATATTTGTTCCTTTCATCTACTATCCCCTTTCTCTTTCCATATAAAATTGGGTCAAAGCAAGCGCATCCACCCCTAAACGTTTCGCTAAGTGGAAAATACTGGTTTCTTTTAAATTTGCAAGCTGAATCAGTTCTGGGTTGCTCAAAATAGAAGCTGGGGGGGCATCTGCCACAATCTGACCATCTACCAAGACTACCGCACGATCCGAATAGTCCAACATGAGCTGCATATCATGTGTAATCATGATAATCGTATGACCCTGTTGATTCAATTCGTCTAAGAAGTCCATCATTTCTGTATAATGGCGTTCATCTTGCCCAGCAGTTGGCTCATCTAGTAAAATAATCTCTGGATTGAGCACCAAGATTGACGCAATGGTAACCCGCTTTTTCTGCCCAAATGAGAGGGCTGAGATTGGCCATTTACGAAAGGCATATAAACCGCATGTCTGTAGTACCTTCCCTACTCGCTGTGTAATTTCTTCTTCGGCAACCCCGCGCAAGCGAAGCCCTAGAGCCACCTCATCAAAAATCATGGTCTGACTAATCATTTGATTGGGATTTTGCAAGACATAACCAATACGTTCTGCACGCTCCTTAATCGAATCTCCCTGAATAGACTGACCCCTCCAGAGAACTTCACCAGAAACCGCCACAAATTGACATAAGGCTTTGGCAAGAGTCGATTTTCCTGCCCCATTTTTTCCAATAATTGCAAGCCGTTCTCCCTGACGAATCGTAAGAGTTAGATCTTTTAAAATCTCTTTTTTGCCATAGGCAACTCTGAGATGTTTGGCTTCAAGAAGTGGAGCTGGTTGAGCCTGAGAAAGGACCATTTCAGGTAGATTTCCGACAGCTACATCCGTTAAACTCAAGTTATCTACAGATGTAAGCGAATCTTCTCTTGTCACATCATAGCCTAACTGACGAAGGGTTGTAAGATAAAGCGGCTCACGGATACCATTTTCAAACAATAAAGAAGTCCGAAGAAGAGTGTCTGGATCTCCGTTGTAGACAATACGGCCGTCATTCACCAAAATAATTCGATCCACCGAACGATACAAGACATCTTCCAAACGATGTTCAATGATAATGGTTGTCGTGCCTTGTTCTTGATGCAGACGATCAATCAAATCCACCGTATCTTGACCAGATTTTGGATCAAGGTTAGCCAAAGGTTCATCAAAAAGTAAAATCGGACTTTCGTCAATCAAGACACCGGCTATACTCACTCGTTGTTTCTGCCCGCCCGACAAATCCTGTGGCCGATGACTGAGGAGCTTATGCAACTCCAAACGGCTAGCCCATAGTTGAATGCGGTCGCGCATGGTATTGATTGGAGTCACATCATTTTCAAGTGCAAATGCCAAATCCTCAGCCACACTAAGGCCAATAAATTGGCCATCTGTATCTTGCAAGACCGTACTAACCAGTAATGATTTATCATAAATAGACAAGTCAAAGGCATCCTTGCCATAAATGCGGAGTGCTCCTGTTTTTGTCCCCTTATAGATATTCGGAATAATCCCATTCAAACATTGACCGAGCGTTGATTTTCCAGACCCTGACGGTCCCACTATTAAGACCTTTTCGCCCTGGTAAATGGTCAAATCGATATCATGCAAGGTCGCCTCTTGTTGCGCATGATATTTAAAACTAAATTTTTCAAACTCAATGATCGCTTTCTTCATAACTACTTTTATCTCATTTCTTCTGCACAGCTGATTTTACTCATTCGTGTAAACCGTTTCCTATCCTTTTATTTTACCATAGATTCTAGTTATTTCCGCATAGTTTTTGGATATAAAGAGTTATAGATTTTACAAAAGGAAACAGGGAGTGGGACTCAATCGTGATTTCGTAGAAATCGATTATCCTCACTCCTTTATTTCTAGGTTCGGGCTAAAATAATCCTCTGGATTAGTTCAGCTTGAAGAAAAAGTCTTTTTATTGCCACCATCCTCATGTGCTTTCGGACATCAGCGACTTCCTTCGGAATTCCATGATTCATCTTCGAGTCTAAGGTCTCGAAGATGCCGAGTGACAGAAAACGTTATTAAATGAACGTTTTCTGTTACTTTTAGCACGGCAGAGGTGGCGGTATTGTGCTCGCTACGCTCGCAAATTTTCTAACCTTAAAACCACAGAAAATGAAATATCATTGTACTGTTTTTCTGAATTGTGAGGTTTGTCTACATTCTGAAATAATCCTCTGGATTAGTTTACCCCCATCCGCAAGGTTGATTAGCTTTCACAATTGAGAATTGTGAAAGGTTGGAAATAAGGCTAGCGAAGAATAGTTCGCTAGCCTCTTTATCAACGTTTTACAAACCAGACAATTCTCGCTTTTTGATTTCCAAGCTCAGATATCAATCATCACTCCCCTGACGATTGATATAAGTCAAACTGTTAAAGCTACAAAAGAAGCAAGGCTGGACACTTTTGTCCCAGCCTCCTCTTTTCCACATCTGATAGAATCTTTTCATTTTAATTTCATACGAAGCACAGGATAAGTTAACGACCTGGTAGATGTTAAAACTGAATGATTCTATTTTATTGTGCTACTACTTCATCAAGCGTCTCACCAATAGCAGCCAAGCGTTCGGCTACTTCTGCCTGTGTCAACTGATGTTCTGCTACATAGCGATTGCGTGGGTGAACACGGCATTCGTGTGAGCAACCACGGAGGTATTTATGCTCATTTTCTTCTGATGCTAAGAGACGAAGGTTACAGAATGGATTGCCACAGTTGACATAGCGCTCACATGGTGTTCCATCAAACCAATCTTTACCGACAACAACAGGATCTACATGGTTGACATCAACAGCGATGCGCTCGTCAAAGACATACATTTTACCATCCCAAAGCTCCCCACGAACTTCTGGATCTTTTCCATAGGTTGCAATTCCACCATGCAACTGACCAACATCTTTGTAGCCTTCACGCACCATCCAACCAGAGAATTTCTCACAGCGGACACCACCTGTACAGTAAACCACCACTCGTTTGTCCATGAATTTTTCCTTGTTATCACGAACCCATTGCGGCAACTCGCGGAAATTACGAATGTCTGGGCGAATGGCACCACGGAAGTGACCGAGGTCATATTCGTAGTCGTTACGTGTATCAAGAACCACTGTATTTTCATCTAAGAGGGCTTCTTTAAACTCTTTTGGTGATAGGTAGGCACCTGTTGTTTCAAGCGGGTTGATGTCGTTATCAAAATCATTGTCTTCTAAGCCCAAGTGAACGATTTCTTTCTTGTAGCGAACAAACATTTTCTTGAAGGCTTGCTCTTCTTCTTCATCAATCTTGAACCAAAGGTCTTCCATACCAGGAAGCGAGTGGACATAGTCCATATATTTTTGAGTTGTTTCATAATCACCCGAAACGGTTCCATTGATTCCTTCGTCCGCTACAAGGATACGACCCTTTAAGCCGATTGATTTACAAAATGCTAAGTGTTCCGCCACAAATTCTTGCGCATTTTCAATCGGAACGTATTTGTAATACAGTAAGACACGAATATCTTTTGCCATAAGATTTCTTCTCTCTTTTCTTTCTAAAAATTGTCTGAATTTTATCATTCAACTCTTCTATTATACTTTGCCAGAGGGATACAAGGCAATTTATTTGCCTGAAAATGTCCACAAAAAACCTGCCCAGCAATCACTGAACAGGTTATGAACAAGTAAGTTCTAATCTTTTGATAAACTATTGCTTTGCACTTGTGTCTTAGCATAGACTACTAGCAAAATCGTCCCTGCAATCGCAACTGTAACGGCATTAGCAGCACCAGCAACCAACCCTTGAACAAAGACTTTATTAGCTGGTTCATGGTAGACTAAGATGTCCAAAACAGGTGCGATGACACCCCAAACAAGAAGGTTCGCCACGATTTGCACTCCGTTGAACAAGACAATATCCTTGGTCGTAAAGACACCTTCACTGATACGCAAGCGATTTTTCACGGTTCCAACAATCAAGCCGAAAATGCCTGATGCAAGAATCCATGACCACCATGGACCATAGGTGAGGGAATCTTTCAGTGCATGGCCGATAAAACCAACTAAAAAGCCAACTAATGGACCAAAAATGACTGATAAAAGAGACTGTACTGCATACTGGAGCTGGATACTCGTATTGGGTACAAAAGTAGGGATATTGATGACTAAACTAATCACCACAAACAATGCTGCCCCAATACCCGTTGCTACAACTGTTTTAATCGAATTATTTTTCATAAACGTTCCCCTTTTTTCCTAAACACTCATTTTCTTGATTTCAATATGCCAGTTTTGTCCAACACCGACATTATAGGCCTTAGCAAATGAGCCTTGATTGATAGCAAGTCCCACACGATAGAGGGAATTGATATAAAGCAAGGGCTGACCGATACGGACATCCGCAAAAGATTTCCCATAGGTTACTTGGTTTTGGTAGACCAGCATGTCATTGTTGTAAATCGTTACCTCAAAGCGGTCATCGAAGGCAGGATTTAAACTATAAAACTCTTCACGTGTAATCGATGTCCATAGAGAACCAAAACGCACATCTAAGATGTCAATCGCACCTTTGACAAAGTCTGAACCCACTTCTGTTGGAACGGTTGGGATTTCAACGATGTCTGCAACACTTAATTCTGGTCCTACTTCTTCAAAGGTAATATGACCTGAAGCCAATTTTGCTCCTGTATAAGCATAGACATCTCGACCATGGAAGGTATAGGAATGTTCTGTATTGGCACGGCGATTCGCCACTTCTGAAATCTCACGTACCGCCTTAATGCCTACGTGTTGTTTGATGAATGACAGAGTGCCATTATCTGGGGTGACAATATAGTGGTTTTGCTCTGTAAGAGCAACCACGCTCTTGCGTTTAGAACCCACACCTGGATCAACCACCGATACAAAAGTCGTCCCTTCTGGCCAATATTCTACTGTTTGAAAGAGTCGGTAAGACCCTTCAAAAATATTGTAGGGTGTAATATCATGTGTTAAGTTATGAACAACCAAATCCCGTGATTCTTGTAGTGCAACTCCAATCATAGCAGATACTGCACCATCGACCAATCCAAAGTCGGATTGTAAAACAAGTAAATTATTTGACATAGTTTCTCCTATCGGTAAAATTACTCTTCTATCATACCAAAAACTCCCCTACTTGACTAATACCAAACCCTTATGAACCGCCATAGGCAGTAACTATGGCAATCAATCTTAGACTTGAACCTTTCCTTCTCTATCTCTACCGTCATAAGGATAACTTTTCCAAAAAGACTTGCAAATGACGAAAACACAAAAAAACTAGACGAACCTAATAAAAAATGGTATAACAAAAGTGTTTACAGAACTCTAAGTTAGAAAGGAAGAAATGGAAAATAAGCCCGTTCGGAATTCTAGTCTAACAAAGAGATTATCGAAGGTTGCGACACCAAAAAATCAAGGAAAAAAAAGGAGTAAGGACAGTTGATTTCTTTGAAATCAGAGTCCTGCTCCCTTTTTTATTAAGCGACAATCGCTTTTGCGACTTCTTCTGTTGTCATGCGTGAGAAGTAATGAGTTGTATCAATAGTTTGGAGTTTGGCTAGTACATCAGCATACTCATAGCGTGTTCCGACTAGCAATTCTTCAATATCCGAGACATCTCCAATTCCAAAGAAATCTCCATAAATTTTAATTGATTCGATAAGGGATTTTTCTGCCTTAACGTAGGTAGTGATTTTTCCAGCTGGATAACGAACGCTACGCTCAACAGTATACTCGGGTGTCTGACCAAATGTCCAATCCCATGTTCCAAATTGGGTATCACGAATTTCTTGGATACGTGCCAATTCATCTTCAGATAACACATATTCATCCATATCTGGGTATTCTTGCTTCATCTGATTTAAAATGGCATCTTTAAATTCCAAAACGGTCATTTTTTCTGGCAATTCGTTGTTGATATTGGTCACACGCGCACGAACGGATTTCACACCTTTGGACTCAATCTTATCCTTGCTGACTTTTAAAGCATCCCCCAAGACCGTCATATCGACATCAAATAAGAGACAGCCATGGTGCATCATACGTCCCTTGGCATAGGCTTGAGCATTGCCACAAATCTTTTTCCCGTCAATTTCAAGGTCATTACGACCCGTAAAATCAGCCTTAACCCCAAGAGTTGCCAGCGTATCAATAACTGGTTTTGAGAAGGTTTTAAAATCAAAGGCTCCTTCGTCTGCCTTGTTCGAAATAATCGTGTAGTTCAAGTTGTTCAAATCATGGTAAACCGCACCACCACCTGACAAACGACGGACAACATGGATGCCATTAGCATCTGTATATTCCTTGTTGATTTCCTGAATGGCATTTTGGTGTTTTCCGATGATAATGGCAGGCTCGTTAATCCATAAAATAAAAATCTCATCAACATCGGTTAATTCCTTGAAAGCATAAGCTTCTAAGGCAATATTGTAAGCAGGGTCATTACTGTTATTGACAATGTATTTCATAGCGTACTCCTCTTTTTTATACTCGTTAAAAATGGAATTCTGACCTTGCCGAACTCTCATTCTACCTACGGTTCGTTACCTAATCAGTTTTTCATTTTTACTGAGTATGCTCTCAATCTAGTATAAGGCAAACGCTGTCAAAATACAAGTGATTGACACTTTCCTTCTAGATAACTTACCTAAAAAAACAGCTTGAAAATACATGCAAAAGAAACAATTATTACCTCTAACAATGGCATACAACTAACCTAAACTATTTCCGACTGTACCAAGCGATACCTTCATACTTCCAACCACGCGATTGTAAAGTATCCACCTCATTCTCATCTGCTGTATAATGGTGCGAGCCAGTTACCAGTCCTGAATGAAAAAGGCGATGTACTGCTTTTTCTCCTCCAGAATGCCACTGAATGCCTTCGTTAATCCAGTTGTACTGGCTGATTAAAATCTTGATTTCATTGAGGTCACTAGTATAGTGGTGGTCTTTTAAAATTGGATTGTATAGTCTATAAATTTCTGTACCTGTTGCAGGAGATGTGAAAGCTATCCCCTCATATTGTCCCCAACCAATGCGAACTAGCGTATCCCGCTCATTTTGGCTAACCGTATAGAAATGCTCGCGATTATTCGGATTATATAGACGATACACCACCTGATCTACAGCAATATTAGTTGCCGAAACTGTTACCTCATAGTACACAGCAACTTCTTGAACCTGATATGGAACAGTAGAGCCTTTCAGCTCTTCTTCAAATTTCTTTCCTTGCTCACTATCAGAAGTAGGAAAGGTCAATAATACCCGTGTCTTACCTGGTTTTAAGGCAACCCAATTTCCTTGCTCATCAAAAGAGAGAATAGAAGGATCCTCTACAATAGCACTAAAGGAGTAGACTGTATCTTTGAAAGGAGAATCATTTGGACGACGAATCTGTCCTTTGTCACCAACTTGTAATTCTAGCCGAAATGTTCCCGTTTCGAACTCTGACCCACCTTGACTAACATAAACAGCCTCCTCACCAGCTACTAGAGCATTCATGGGAACAGCTACAAAGGACAATAAGGAAATGAATATAAGGACTTTAGCTAAATATTTTTTCATAAAGAAATCCTCCATATTTTCGACTATTAGATATAGCGTACTCCTATTCATTCTTTTTGTCAAATCTACATCCAATGTCTGATAGTAGTTGAAAAAGAAGCTGAGCCTTACTCAACTTCTTTCCATTCTTATTTCCGTTTTGGTGGGTTGTGAATCGCTACTCCCAAGACATCTAAGAAGGCTTCGTACATCACTTCTGAGAAGGTTGGGTGTCCGTGGATAGATGCTGCTACATCGTCCACTGTCAATTCTGCTTCCATGATGGTTGCTGCTTCGTTAATCATTTCAGCTGCTACCGGACCAATAATGTGAACACCGAGGATTTCATGGTATTTCTTATCTGCAATGACTTTGACAAATCCGTGTGCTTCATTTGAAGCAATGGCACGGCCATTTCCAGTAAAGCTACATCTACCGATTAAGATATCATCTCCGTATTGCTCACGCGCTTGATCCTCTGTCAAACCAACCATGGCAATTTCTGGATGTGTATAAACGGCTGCTGGTGTGAAATCCAATTTCGCCTTGTGGTGGTTACCCAAAATCGCATTTTCAGCTGCTACTTCACCCATACGGTAGGCAGCATGCGCCAACATCTTCGTACCATTTACATCACCTGGTGCATAGATACCTGGGATAGATGTTTCTTGGTAGGCATTCACTTTAATGCGACCACGATCCATTTCAAGATTGAGATTTTCAAGACCTGCCAATTGTGGCACACGTCCAATTGAAAGAAGGGCTTTTTCAGAAACAATTTCTGAACCATCGTTCAACTTGATGGTCAATTGGTTGTTGGCCTCGATGATTTCTGATACACCAACAGATGTCAAGAATTTCATGCCTTTCTTAGAAAGCACTTTTTGTAATTCAACAGACACTTCACGGTCCATACCTGGGATGATGCGGTCTGCCATTTCTACAACGGTTACTTCTGTACCGTATGAAGCATAGACAAGTCCAAGTTCCACTCCGACAACTCCACCCCCCATAACAGTGAGGGATTTTGGAATTTCACGAAGATCAAGAATATCATCTGAAGTCAAGACGAGCTTAGAGTCAATTCCTGGGATATTGATACGGGATACTTTTGAACCTGTCGCAAGAATAACACTACGTCCTTTGATGGTTTGGTCGCCAATTGTCACGGTCTTATCAGGATTTACTTGACCAAGACCATTGAAAATTGTTACTTTGTTGGCTTTCAAGAGACCTTGTACCCCACCTGTCAATGTCTTAACAACTGAGTTTTTAAAGTCAACTGTCTTATCCATATCGATTGTATAGTTGGTTGAAGCAAGGTTGATACCACGACCTGCTGCAATCTTCAAACCGTCAAGGATTTCAGCATTTTTGAGGTACGTTTTGGTTGGGATACATCCTTTGTTCAAGCATGTTCCACCAAATTCTGATTTCTCAACAATAGCAATTTTTCCACCTAATTGTGCACCACGAATCGCAGCGTAGTAACCTGCAGGACCTCCACCAACAACGACCACATCGTATTCATCTGCTGCAAGTTCTGCTTTAGGAGCTACAGGAGCTACAGCTGGAGCCGCTGGTACTTCAAGACCTGCTGCTTTCAAATCTGCTGTTGCTTGAGCAACATCTGCTTTAGGAGCTGCGCCTACTTCAACGACTTCTCCTTCTGCACCGATATAGCCGATTACTTCTGTTACAGGTACTGTTTCACCGTTGCCACGAACGATTTTTAGCAAGATTCCTGAATCTTCTGCTTCCAATTCCATACTAGTCTTATCAGACATCATTTCTAAGATAACGTCACCTTCGTTGACGACATCACCTTCTTGTTTTTTCCATTCAATGATTTCACCTTCTTGCATGTCAACGCCAAGTTTCGGCATAATAATTTCAACTGCCATAATTATGATACAAAGAACGTCAAAATGCGACCGAATTTTAGCACTCCAACACAGGATGGTTTGCATCCAAGAAGGACTATCTAAATTCCGAGCATTTAGTTCGTGTTCAAATCAAACGAACTCGTTCTACATCCTTTCTTTATTTTGTTTAAAAGCTCTTCTACTGATAACGTATACCGTTATTTCGTACTCAAATCAACAATTCCAATGGATTCTCAAGTAAATTCTTGAGATCCACCATAAACTTAGCACCATTCATACCGTCAATAATACGGTGGTCAATGGTCAAGCAGAGAGCCATAATTGGACGGATTTTGATTTCGCCGTCGATTACGACT
This sequence comes from Streptococcus sp. zg-86, assembly GCF_017639855.1. Classification (NCBI taxonomy): domain Bacteria; kingdom Bacillati; phylum Bacillota; class Bacilli; order Lactobacillales; family Streptococcaceae; genus Streptococcus; species Streptococcus zhangguiae. The sequence continues at coordinate 1,787,765 of NZ_CP072115.1, forward strand.
GGTGTTTGAACAGTTGAAGCAACTCCGAGAATTGCTGAGTTTGGTTGGTTAATAATTGGGTTAAAGGTCTTGGTACCAAACATACCAAGGTTGGTAATAGAGAAGGTTGAACCAGACATTTCTGCCCCTTTCAACTTACCTGATTGCGCTTTTTTGATGACATCTTTTGATGCGACAACAAAGTCCGAAAGGCTCATCTTATCTGCACCATGTACTACTGGCACGACCAAGCCATCATCCAAACCAACGGCAATTCCAAGGTTAACAAATTTATGCAACTCAATTTCTTGGGCATCGTTGATGAGAGATGCGTTCATATAGCGGTGTTCTTCCTTCATAAGAGTACGAGTAACCGCTAAACCAATCAAGTCGGTAAAGGTAACTTTCAAACCTGTCTTATTCATGATTGGCTCAAGGACTTGCTTACGAAGTGCCATCAAGTTGGTCATGTCAATATCATAGTTGAGCGTAAAGGTTGGTGCCGTCAAGTAAGAGTTGACCATTCCTTTTGAAATAGCCTTACGCATTGGACTCATCTTGATGATTTCAACACCTTCTGGCAATTCTTTGGCTGGTTTTTCTGCTGCTTTTGCTGCAGTTGGCTCTACAGCTGCTGGTTGTTTCGCTGCTAGAGCTGCAAGAATATCTTCTTTGACAATCTTACCATTGACACCTGTTCCAACAAGCTCTTCAAGATTGATTCCTTTGTCAGCTGCCATTCGTCGAGCAAGTGGTGTCGCTTTAGGAGCAGCACCCTTGAAGTCTTCCACATCTGACTTATGCACACGACCATTCGCACCTGTTCCTGGAACAAGTCCAAGGTCAATATCCAAGTCACGGGCTAATTTACGTGCCGCTGGGGTTGCGCGTACTTTTCCACCACCTTGTGGCTTGGCAGCTGGTGTCGGAGCAGCTACTACAGCAACTGGAGCTGATTCAACAGAAGCAGTTTCTGTTACTTCTGGTGCAGGCGCTGAACTTGCAACTACATCCACACTTTCACCTTCTGCTCCGAGATAGGCAATGACTTCTGTAACAGGAACAGTTGCGCCATTCCCATGAACAATTTTAAGAAGAACACCGGAATCTTCTGCTTCTAATTCCATGCTGGTCTTATCAGACATCATTTCCAAGAGGACATCGCCTTCATTGACAACATCACCTTCTTGCTTCTTCCACTCGATGATTTCACCTTCTTGCATGTCTACACCGAGTTTAGGCATGATAATTTCTATTGCCATCTAATCTTCCTTTCTGTTTTTCCCTGCTTTTCAGTTAGAAAACAAGGGAGCGACGGCTGTGAATCATCACAAAACCGTCTTCCTTTCTTTTACCCTTTATTCACTTGTTTGTAAATTGCAGCTTTAATTTTTTCAACACTTGGTAAGACTGCATTTTCAAGAATGTTAGCGTAAGGAACAGGAACGTCATCAGAAGCGATACGAACAACTGGCGCATCTAGGTAGTCAAATGCTTCGCTTTCTGTAATAATAGAAGCAATTTCACCGATGAAACCACCTGTTTTGTAAGCATCATTCACTAAAATAACTTTTCCAGTTTTCTTCACAGAATTGATAATCAATTCTTTATCAAGTGGAATAAGCGTACGTGGGTCAACCACTTCTACACTAATTCCTTCTGCTGCTACTTCATCAGCTGCTTGAAGCACACGTTCCAACATACGACCATAAGACACGATTGTTACGTCTGTTCCCTCACGTTTGATTTCCCCTTTTCCAAGTGGGATATAGAAGTCTGGATCAAGGTTAACTTCTTCCTTTTTACCATAAAGTGCTTTTGGCTCTAAGAAGATAACTGGGTTGTTGTCCAAAATAGAAGATTTCAAGAGCCCTTTGGCATCGTTAGCTGTACCTGGTGCCACTACCTTGATTCCTGGAATATGCGTCAACCATGCTTCAAGTGATTGAGAGTGTTGAGCTGCTGATCCAATCCCTGATCCTGAAGCTACACGGAAAGTGACTGGGGTTTTCAAACCACCACCAAACATATAGTTGGTTTTAGCTGCTTGGTTGACAATGGCATCAAGGGCAATGGTAATAAAGTCCATGAAGGTCAAGTCAACAATTGGACGAAGACCTGTCTGAGCCGCTCCTACTGCTGAACCAGCAATCGCTGCTTCTGAGATAGGTGTGTCGCGAACACGTTTTTCACCAAATTCTTCCAACATCCCCACAGATGTTCCAAAATCTCCACCATAGATTCCTACGTCTTCTCCCATTAAGAATACGCGCTCATCTTTACGCATTTCCTCGCTTTGAGCTAAGTTAATCGCTTCACGCAAGGCCATTACTTTTGTTTCAGTCATGTTTTTCTCCTAGAAAATATCAAATCTTGGTTCCTTTAAATGGAACTCTTTCAATCGTTTTCGATAACTATGCTTATGCTTTACCTATCTATTAGTCCACAAAAACATCTTCATAAGCGATAGAAATGTCTGGATCTGGACTTTCTTGGGCAAACTTCACAGACGCTTCTACTTCTTCTGCAACTTGTGCTTCAATAGCATCCAATTCTTCGTCTGTTGCAATCTTGTTTTCTGTCAAGTAAGCACGGTATTTTTTAAGTGGATCTTTTGCCTTCCAAGCGTCTACTTCTTCTTTGGTGCGGTAGACACCAGCATCAGCTGTTGAATGTCCAAACCAACGATACGATTCAACCTCTACAAGAGCAGGACCATTTCCAGCACGCACGTATTCAATGACTTCGTGCATTTTTTCGTAGACCGCTACAACATCATTTCCATCTTCCACATAATGACCTGGCATACCATAGGCATCTGCACGAAGGTAGAGATGAGGGATTTTTGTTGAATACGTAATATCTGTTGAAATACCATAACGGTTGTTAATAATGAAGAAGATAACTGGCAAATTCCAAACAGCAGCCAAGTTCATTGACTCATGGAAGCTACCTTCATTGGTTGCTGAATCTCCTGAAAAAGCAATGACAATGTTATCTGTTCCAAGATATTGTTGAGTTAAAGCTGCACCGACTGCAAGGGCATAACCACCACCAACGATACCATTTGTTCCATAATTTCCTTTTTCGAGGTTGGCCAAGTGCATAGAACCACCACGTCCTTTTGAAGAACCTGTTGCTTTTCCAGCAAGCTCCGCCATCATTGCATTGATGTCAATTCCTTTGGCAATGGTTTGACCATGACCACGGTGATTTGAGAAGATAATGTCTTGATCTGTCAAATCCGCAATTGCACCAACAGAAGCTGCCTCTTCTCCGACTGAGAAGTGAGTCATCCCCTGTACAAATCCACGACGAACCAATTTGTTCAGTTTCATATCCACATCACGGATTTGTTGCATTTTCAAAAACATATCTAAATGTTTTTCTTTAGAAATAGATACCATAATTTCCTCCAAAGTATTTCTGTTTCCCTTCTATCATAATGCAAAAATTCACAAATTGCAAATAATTTAACCGTTTTCCCATTCTTCTCACAATTTGGAAAAAACCTTATCTTCGTGCGTTTTTTCACAATTTTTCAGGATTATTTCTTATCATATGTTCTTTTTTTCACAAACTTATTTTTCCCATTGAATCGTCAACCATTTTATGGTAAGATAGCCGTGGAGGTCGCTATGGATTTCGATTTATTTCTACTGATTTGCAACTATATTGGTACTATTTCCTTTGCTGTATCTGGAACGATTAAGGGCTTCAAGAAGAAACTCGATATTTTTGGTATTACACTACTAGCCACGATTACGGCTATTGGTGGTGGAGTGATTCGGGATACCATGGTCAATCAGATTCCCGCTGCTCTTGTTGAGCCTTCTTCTATCTATCTCTCAATCGTTGTATCCATTATCATGTACCTGTTTGTTATCATGAAGAAGAATGAATCCCCACGCGACAAGACTCTCTATCATTTTCTTAGTAAGACCAACCTTGTCTTTGATGCAATTGGCCTGGTTATCTTTGCCTTAATTGGAGCTAGCACCGGTGTTGAATTAGGATTGAATGGTTTGACATCAGGGATTTTAGCGGCCTTGACTGGGGTTGGGGGAGGAATTGTACGAGATTTATTGGTCAATGAGACTCCCCTTGTCTTGAAAGAAGATGTCTATGCTGTGCTGGCTCTTTTTACAGGGATTAGCTACCATATCCTTGTCCTTGACTGGAAATTAGCACGAATCCCTACTTTTATCAGCCTCTTTTTCATCTTCCTACTCATCCGCTTGCTCGTTATCAAATACCACCTCAACCTCCCCAATATGGAAAAACCACTCAAAAAACGCTGAACATCAGCGTTTTTCTCTTTATCATTTCCAAGAAGCAAAACATCAAGCATTTAGAGTATCTGCCATCATTCCTATCTTATGCTCTCATCTGACTAGGTAACGAGACCACCGATTGAACTGTCACTCATCCAGGCAAGTTAACAAGATTAGAATGTAATTTTTGACGAGTATAACTTTGTTCAGGTATTATCAAACAAGCATTGATCAGGCTATCATCATTCAACTAGTGATACAAAAGGCTCACATCAATGCATTTCAATCATTTATAGACTGACTAGCCCTCAGCTTCTTTTCCCATTGCTAATTTCTCAACATCAACCACTTTATCACAAATCCTAGCGAGCAATTCATCATCGTGAGAGATGAGGAGGACAAGTTTTCCTTTTGATTTTAAAAGCTCAAGTTGAGCTGCTAGTTGCTCCATTTGCTCTCTATCAAGACCACTGGAAGGCTCATCAAAGATAAAAATTTCTTTGTTGCTAAATAGGCTAGCTGCTATTATCAAGCGCTGTTGCTCTCCCATGGATAAACTCATCGGATGACGATCTAAGAGATGTGAAAGCCGAAAAGCACGTAATACGTCCTCATCCAACTGATCTATGCCCAACCCCAAGCGCAATTCTTTCTCTACTCGCTCTGTAATCAATTGCTGGCGGACATCTTGCATAACATAGGCGATTCTTGCGAGGCGTTTTCGTGCAGGTAAGGATTCTCCCTGCCAGCTGACAACACCTGTCTTATCCCCTTCTAAGCCGACAAGAGAACGAGCAAAACTCGTCTTACCAGAGCCATTTGCCCCAATCAAGCCTACAACCTGACCAGCAGCAAGCACTAGCTCATTCACTTGATAAAGATACTTAGCTTGATGATGGACACGAAACTGTCGTAAGATAAGACCTGTCGGGTCATTGGTAAAGGCTCGTGCCATTTCCTTGACCTGTGCTTGAAAAGGAGCTGTATCAGATGTTCGTAAACCTAATTCCTGTCTTTTTTCCTCAGAATAGGCAAGAAAGCCACTTGCTGAGGTTGCCTCTATCAATGTCCCTTCACGGAAATAGGCGTAGGAATCTGCTATCTCTTTCAAATAGGCCAGACGATGTTCTGCAATAATCAGGGTCTTACCCTGTTTTTTTAATACCCTCAATAATTCCTGTACTCGCTCGACACCTCGTGCATCAAGATTGGCAGTCGGTTCATCAAAAACCATAATGTCTGTTCCCTGCATGGCTGCTGTGCTAATCGCTACGACCTGCTTTTGCCCACCAGACAACTTTTCCATGTCTTCATGCAATAAGGAAGTTAGTTGACATTGTTCTACTACCTCTGCCAATCGGTTTGAAATAGCCTCTCGTGGCATCCCTTGATTTTCACAGGGGAAAACTAATTCTTGTAACACTTCTTGATGAAAAAATTGTGTCGCTGGATTTTGAAAAACAGACGCCACTTGATAAGCTGATTCTTCCACGCTACTTTCTTGATAGGATAGGGGACCAATTCGCAAACTTCCCTCAATCTCTCCTTGATAATACTCAGGAACCAAGCCATTGATGAGATGAAGAAAGGAAGATTTTCCCGAACCACTCGGACCACATAAGACAAGACACTCACCCTTCTTCACTTGTAAGGCCCCGACCTGACAAGCTATGGTCTGACTAGACGCATATCGAAGCTGTACATTACGAGCTTCTAGTTGAATTTTAGGATAAGAAAGCTGAGACACCATACACAGATACTCCAATCTAGCCAGGTCCAACGGGACTGGACAAATTCACTTGGTCTATTGGTCATCGCAATCCCCTTGGTCAAGGTTGCAATGGTCAAATCCTGAGCCGAGCGCAATAGTGACATCATCAAGGGAACTAGGACACATTCCAAATAGCGATGTGGCTGTAAGAGAACATCTCGCTTTCTCAGAAAAATCCCCCTTGTCTTCAAGGAAACATGCACCACTCGCACCTCTTTTTTTATCAGCGGTAAGAAGCGAAACATGACACCCAAGGTCAGCAAAAAACTCTCTGGCACATGCCATTTTCTCAGACCATGGATCAATTCATAGGCCGAGGTCGTCAACAGAAGAAAATGCCCAGCCATTAAGGGAACCCAGATATGGCTAAGCATAAAGGTAAAGCGAAAGAGCCACATGGGAAGAATAGCCACTTGACTCATCTGATAGACCAAAAGATAACCTAGTATCGTCACAAGTGCCATTTTGAAGCGACCGACAAGCAGACAACAAACTGCAATTCCTACTAGTAGATAAGCACGCTCCCAATCCGTCACATGCAGACCATAGGTAACTCCTGCAAAAATACTTAGCAGGACCTTGCTTCTGGCATCAAATCTCATTGCAACAACCCCGATTTTTTGAAGGATTTATCGACCATTTTTTGTCCTATAACAGCTCCAATCACAGCTCCAATGATAATAGTGGCAGAAAGCCACAAAACATTTCCAACCGTGAAATCAACCATGACTCGAGCAATGTATTCTGCAGACTTTCCACGCGCTAAAAGATTTGCCTCATAGGCATCCTTCATCAACCACATGAGAATGATCGGCCCTAAATTTCCAAAAGAAAAAATGGTAAAACTCACAATATTAAGCCATTTTTGTTGGTATTGACCTTGCTTAGCTACAAAATCTCCTGCAATCCCAAAGACTAAACTAGGTAGAAAGGCTGAGGTCATGTAGCCTGACAAAAAAAAGAAACAAGCCATAACACCACTCACCAGACTAATCGAGCCAAATTTTCCCACTTTAGAGAGCAGTACCATATAGACTGGACCGCCTATCACAGCTGAAAAAGCTGGTGCATACATCATATTCCCTGAACGGTCAAATACGGCTGCGATTAATGTTCCAAGCCCGACACATAAGAAATACAGAGCTGCAAAAGCTCCTGTCACCATAATATCTTTCACCTTTAATTGTTTCATCATCTTCTCCGTCACCATTGAGAATTCCTAGCAAATCCTCTTCATTATTGCCTTTGATACATATCTTCAACAGATAGCACCCTACCAAAAAGAACAAATTCTATCTAATATCAAACAGGCATCGTTTGTGACTATTATAACACGCTTTAAATTATCTGTAAATTTTAATATAGGAAACTGAGCAGATTATCTGCATTCTTTATGCTATAATAAAGCTAGTTATTTACCTATTCATGCAAAAGGAGAGCCTATGAAACAGATTGCCAAATTATCACACCTTGCTCTAATCAGCTTATTGACCAGTGCACTACTAACTGCTTGTACGACGAACAAAGTAAGTCAGACTAGCACATCAGAGCAAACAAGCCAATCAACAGCTACTTCTGGAGAAGTCAAAAAATCAACTCCAAAAAACGATAAGAAGTCTTATGCAAGTATCTTTGAGGACTATCAAAAAATACTCGAATACAATGCTACCTATCACACCAACCTCGCGCATATCCAAGAATTACTAGGTAGCCTAAATATCGAACTCAATTCTTGGGTAATCGAGAGTGCCCTATACTCTCCAGATCGATTGCGCTACACTTTTCTTGATGTCAATCAAGATGGACAGAATGAATTATTAGTTGGCTCTAGCGGAGAAAACCAACAAATTTTTCCAGTTGCGCTTTATTATTTAGAAAATAAGACACCTAATCTCCTAGCAGAAGGTTTTGTCGCAGGGCATGGCGGAGCTAGAAATGCTTTTACGATTTATCAAAATGGTGATGTGGTCACCGCGAGTTGGAGCTCTGGAACCGGAGCAGGTACCGCAACGCTTTACCAATTCTCAACAAATAGCCCCCAACCAAAACAAGGCAACCAAACTGAATTTCAGCTTGGCCAGGATAAACTAGATCAGCTATTTGGCAAATCAAAAGCAGAAGAGCTTGACCTAACAGCTCTCAACTGGGCATCTTTTGAAACACCACAAAAACCTGCTTCTGCTATAGATACTACCGCAAAAAACATGGACATCAATGCCGTATCAGCTGGTGATTTCTCAAGTCTTGCAGGCACTTGGAAAAATGGCAAAGGAAGAGTTCTTACCATTCAAACAGACGGAACCGTCAACTACCAAGACGTGCCAGATAGAAATTATCACATCAATTTGAACTACGCTAACATTGAGAACGGTCAACTTACAGCTGGTATCCGAAATCCAGATGCCATGGCATCTGCAATTGTTCCAACTGTCTTTATTCCTAAAGGGGTTGCTATCACACCAATCGCAGAAAACGCAAGTGACCCGACAGACCAAACCAAAGACAGGCTCTTCTCCACCCAATACCTCATGCCCGCAGACATTCTCGCTCAGGAAGTCTTCTATCGGGTAGAGGAATAATAGCCAGAAGTTATACTCGTCAAAAATCAAAGTCTGACGTCGTAACTCACCTTGCTTCAACAGTCCAGTGGACTGTTGAAGGTTGGAAATAAGGATTATGTCATAATCCTCAGCTAACATTAGTCCGAACTAGTGGTTCAGTGGAGACGAGCTATGCTCGCTCTATTTCTCACCTTCTACAATTCTCAATTGCAAGGGGCGAGCTGCACTCGTTCTATTTCCTGCCTTCCACAATTCTCAATTGCAAGGGGCGAGCTGCACTCGTTCTATTTCCTGCCTTCCACAATTCTCAATTGTGGAAGCTAGTCAGATGTTGATTTTTATCGAGTATTAGAAATACTCGATAAAATTAAAAAGTCTCAAAACCATTCTCATAAAAAGACTGGTCTGAAGCCTTTTTTTAATCTCTACTTTTCAATAATTAACCGATGATACCATTTTCGACCTTCGTTTACAGAAACCGACTTCGAAGGATGTTTTTCACCACAAAGCGGACATTTTCTAAAGTGACTTCTTTTCTCATCGCCTTGTCCAGAGAATAAACTCCTGTCTGAATCGAAAAGATCGCTAAAAAACAATCGTCAAATTCCGACACATCTGTGGCTACGCTACCGCAAATGGCAATTGTCGGCACACCAGCAGAACGAGCTAAATCAGCTACACCTACAGGTACTTTGCCATTGAGACTTTGACTATCCAAGCGTCCCTCTCCCGTAATGATTAAATCCGCATCTAGGATAGCCTCATTGAGGCCAATTTTTTCTGCAACAAATGGAAATCCTGCCTTCAGCTCTCCACCCAAAACAACCAGTGCACCACCTAAACCACCAGCTGCACCTGTTCCTGAAATAGCCTGCAAATCAATTCCCAACTCTTCTTTCATCCTCTGCACAAAAGCAAGAGCAGCCTTATCCATCGATTCTACCTGCGTTTGATTTGCTCCTTTTTGTGGACCAAAAATGTGTGCATAGCCTTCTGGTCCAGCATAAACATTCCTCACATCTGTTAGGCCAATAAGGTTGACAGACTGCAACTGTTCTCTCTCTTCTTCCGTCAGACTAGCAAGTAAACCTCTGCCACCATCTGATGTTCCTGTTCCACCTAATGTGAGAACAATTTCCTTACAAACACGATTCAAAGCATCCCGGATTACAGCCCCCAAACCAAAGCTAGTTGCTACCTCCACAGTCGTAGAAGTCGGCTTTACCTTATCAACTCCCACGACTGATGCTGCTTCGATAAAGGCTGTCTGTCCAGATAAGAAATAACAAGCCTCAATCGGACGTTCCAACAAATCAACTGTCGCAACCCTAATCCACTTTCCGTCAAGAGCTCCAGCCAATGCCTCTAATGTCCCCTCGCCACCGTCTCCGATTGCAAAAGTCGCCACCTCCGTTTCCGGAAGATCTTCCTCCACCACTTCCTTAACCGCCTGGTTTAACTCCACAGAAGTCGCTGAACCCTTAAACGAATCGATTGCACTCACTATTTTCATCTCATTACCTCACTAGCTAGTCACGCACTTCTTATACTACTTTATACCATTATAGCAGAGTTTGTGAGGTGTAGGTATGTAGATATGATAAAAGAACTTAATGAAGGAAGATCCAGTATTATGTCTGAATGTCCACATTGTTACCTCACTATCCGCATAACATTGTGCTTGTGGCTATGCCTCTTTTGCTGACCTTTACAAGAACAATCCCAATTTACTGACGAGCTTGGTCAATCAAATCAGCTGTAAACAGTGATAACTCTGTTGATTGTACTTTAGCGATCGTTGGAATGTCAAATATCCTCTTCACATCTTCAGCATTTGCTTTATATCGATTTTTTGAGCTTCCGCCGATGCAACCTCCTTAAACCACTCCCTGCTTCATGGCTTTCCGCTTCTGTTAAATGATATGGGTTGTGGGATCTAGAATAGAAAAAAGTTTTTTAAAATGGTATAATTATAAAAATAAAATATGGAAAAGGGATAAAATGAATATTCTAGAAAAAATGGAGCCTTATTCTGGGCTTAGTTCTTGGGCAATATGGGAGAGTAGTAATCCAAATGGTTTATTAGAAAAAGAAAAAGATTTAATAGAAGACATGGATTTTAATAAGTATGTAGGTACTCTTCAACAGTCAAATTATGTTATTTTAGCAATGAACCCAGGTGGAGCATATAATGAGGAAATAGCATTAAATTCTACTAGAAAAATTAGGACAGATAATAGAAAATGGTCTAATTTTCATAACATAGGTAGAAGTCGTGACTTTTTATTGGGAAGAGCTATTATGGAAACAAAATTAAAAGGTTCTTATATGACTGATTTGTTTCCTATAGTTGGAAGTAAAAGTGATCATATTAAAAAATTTATAAACGATAAAAAAAATAAAACATTAGTAGATAATTTAATAAAAGAATTTGATGAAGAGATGAATTGTTTATTACCTAATGAAAAAGAAATCCGTCTAATATGTATAGGTAAAGATGTTTTTAATTGGGCAAATAAATTACTAGTAGAAAATAAAAATTTAAAATTTAATTATTGCCCACATGAATTTCCTCACTATTCTTCTGCCAACAGCGGACAGGTGTCAAATAAGGAAAATAGCGAAAAATTCTATCCGAAAGTAATAAAGCAAAAAATAAAAGAATATCAATTAGATTTGTTATAAAAGTAATATAGTAATTTAATCAATAACTAATTCTCAGTAGGTGAAAGTTCCTACTGTTTTTTATGACAAAAAATGAAAGGATAACAACTGGAAAAAGATGAATTAAGATATTAAAGGCTTTTAAAAGAAGAAAGTAAGTTGAATAGAAGCACATACTTTTTTCATAGTAATTTTCAAGTCCATTGATTTCTGACAAGGAGAATACTATGACAATTACAAAAACTAAAAACAATACTTTCCGTCTAAGATTATATATTCCTGACGAAACCAAGTCGGCACTTGGTATCTCAAGTAAGATGTATGAAAAGACATTTAAGACAAGAAAGGAGGCTAAACAAGCTGAATTAGAAATATTAACAATGATTGATAATATTCTAAGAGGAGAGGTCAAGAAGCCATTTGAAATCAATGGAGATATTCTTTTCTCTGATTTTTATCATGATATTTGGTGGGAATCCTACAAAGCAGGTCAAACAACATCTACTACTAAACCACCCACACAAACTACTATTGACGGAACAGAAATTGTCTTCAGAAAACACATCCTTCCATTGCTTGGAAATTATTCTATCGACTTTCTCAACGAAAATAAACAAGTTGTTTTGAATCTATTGACACAAAAGGCTGAAAAGTATGCAAATTTCAAAGTCATCAGAAGCTATGTCAATTCTATCTTTGATTGGGCGGAGGAATTGGAATACATCGAAACAAATCGTATTTCAAAAACAATCAAGCGAATCAAAGCAACTAAGAAAATCAAGCTACAAGAGGCTAAAAATGACGAAGATTTATATCTATCACAAGTAGAGCTTCAAGCATGGTTCACAGCTTTTGAAGAAGATTTAGCGAACGATAAACTCTTGTTCAAGGATTATGTTTTATTCTATACAACCTTTTTCTTAGGAGATAGAAAATCTGAAAGCTACGCTTTGCAATGGAAACACATCAACATCAAGAGACAGGAAATTCAATTAGTTCAAGCCTTGGATAAATACAAAAATCCAAAATCTACAAAAGGGAATAAGAAAACTACTTTTCAAATCCCCAATGAACTAGCCGAGTTGCTCCAATCTTGGAAAAAACAACAAAAAATTGAACTGGCAAAATTTGGCATTATCCAATCTGATGAACAATACGTCTTTACTTATGTTGATACGAAAGGAAATGTCAACAGTCCCTTACACGCTGATTATCTTAATAACAAGATGAAATCCGTTAAGCGTCGTCACCCAGAACTTAAACATGCCACACCTCATAAATTACGCCATACTGGAGCAACTCTTGCTAAGCAAGCAGGAACATCACTAGAAGCCATTTCAGAAGCTCTAACACATAGCGATACTATCACAACAAAAACTTACATCAATACTTCAAACGTTGTACCAATGGCTGTTGGTGAGATTGCCTATCGAAACCTTAAATATTAAATGGTGGGAATTTGGTGGCAATTTTGGTGGCAATTTTCTCAGAAATGCACCAAAAAACACCCCATGGTGTGAACCATGAAGTGTTGATAAAAGCTGATATAAAGCCGTTTCTTAACGTTTTGAGAACTGACTTGCCTTACGTGCTTTCTTAAGACCTGGTTTCTTACGTTCTACCATACGAGCGTCACGTGTGAGAAGGCCAGCGCGTTTAAGAGAGTCGCGGAAGTCTGGGTCTACTTGAAGAAGGGCACGAGCGATACCATGACGGATAGCTCCTGATTGACCTGCATAACCACCACCTACAACGTTTACGAAAACATCGTAGCTTCCTACTGTTGATGTAACAGCAAATGGTTGGTTGATAACCAAACGAAGGTCAGCATGTGGGATGTACTCTTCTACATCTTTTTTGTTAACAGTGATTTTACCAGTTCCTGGAACAAGGCGAACGCGTGCAACAGCGTTTTTACGACGTCCAGTACCTGCATATTGTGCTTGTGACATACTTTATTTGTTCCTTTCCTTAGATAAGTCCTGAAATATCAAGAACTTCTGGTTGTTGTGCAGCGTGGTTGTGCTCAGAACCAACGAATACTTTCAATTTCATCCCTTGAGCGCGACCAAGAGTGTTGTGTGGAAGCATTCCTTTAACTGATTTTTCAATCAAACGAACTGCATTTTTTGAACGAAGTTCGCCAGCAGTAATTGATTTCAATCCACCTGGGTACATTGAGTGAGTGTAGTAAACTTTATCAGTTGCTTTTTTACCAGTTAATTTTACTTTTTCAGCATTGATAACGATTACGAAGTCACCTGTATCAGTATGTGGTGTAAATGTTGGTTTATTTTTTCCACGAAGAACGCTTGCTACAACTGCTGAAAGGCGTCCAAGAGGCACATCAGTAGCGTCTACTACATACCATTTGCGTTCAACTTCACCTGGCTTAGCCATGTATGTTGTTTTGTTCATGATTTCTCCTATATGAATGTCGTTTTTGTTTACAGGGCGGATGTTCCGGTCCGCAAGTTATTTGAAGGGTTCCGGGGCCTTTCAAATGGGGTAAACAATACCGTCTACCATTATATCAAAAGAAAAGAGAGAAAGTCAAGCCTTACTACTCTCTTTTTCTTGATTTTTTTCTGCAAGGAATTGGCCGTTCAAAACGAAGTCACTATCTTCCAATAAGCCATGTTAGCTCATCTTTTTCTTTAATGATTATTTTCATAACAGCTATTGTTACCGAAGAATAGACTGCCCCATTCGGAAATAGGTGTGGCGTTTCCCTCTGACAGCTAGGCTCAATGCCATAATGTTTTCAGGGTCTGGCATACGACCATATCCGCCATCTCCAATATGATGAATGTCTGTACCCACACGCTTATTGCTAAGACCAAACTCCCGTACTGTCTGACTATCTGCACTTTCTTGACTGGTTCCGATCGTCGACATCACCAAAGCCCCAGCTTGTTTAATGCGCTCAATGATTGGTGCTACTATGTCTTCTCGTACACCTGGAACTGTTCCTACTGCTGGAATCAAGACGCCATCTGCTCCTGCTGCAACAAAAGCCAACAAAGCCGCTTCATTGACCACCGCTTCACCTAATCCTGCTCCGTGCATCTTTCCTGCAAAGATTAGTCCATCAAAATGCTCTACTGCAAGACGAATAGCAGACTCAATGGCTGCTAAAGACACACCTGTTGACGGATTTCCTGTCAGCATAATGAAGTCAATCCCAAGTTCGTTAGCCCTTTGTAAACTAGCAGGACTGATCTTGCGTCCTAGAGAAAGGTGGACTTGTTCATCCAAGACCTCTTTTGTGTCATCAACCGGCTCTAAATTGATCCCGATAGGGCGACCTGTTAGCCGCTTCAGCTCTGCAATAGGATTATCACAGGCGTAAAAATCCTGAATAAAACACGTGAAAACATCAAACTCATTGAGTACGAGCAAATCGCAACCAAAAGCAGACATCATTTCTGCATTTGACACACCCGCAATTAAGGGGGCTGCTGTCACCACTGTTTCCCCTAGTAAAATGCGACCTTCGCTGGCCTTGATACTTTGTTTTAAATCCGACTTAGTCATGGCCATGACGTCACTTGCATAGGCAGATAATAGTCGTTTCATTTCTTTCTCCTTAGTAATACTCGTCAAAAATCAAATTCTGGCGTTGTTAACTCACCTTGCTTCAACAGTCCGGGGGACTGTTGAAGGTTGGAAATAATAGGCTGGGACAGACATCCATAATGACTTCGTCCTCACCCACAAAAGAATGTAATCTAGGAAGATTACGTATAAAAAGTCCCTGGCCTTCTTATTTTTATAGTTTGAGCAGTTTGACGCAGTAGTTGCCTGGTTTGTAAAACGTTGACAAATCAACATTCTACAAACCTAGTCAACCTTACGGGGGTGGGACGACAAAATCGATTTCTTCGAAATCACGATTTTTGTCCCACTCCCTCAGCTAACATTAACTAGTTGTTCAGTGGAGACGAGCTTAGCTCGTTCTATTTCCAGCCTTCCACAATTCTCAATTGCAAGGGACGAGCTTAGCTCATTCTATTTCCAGCCTTCCACAATTCTCAATTGTGGAAGCTAGTCAGATTTTGATTTTTATAGAGTATAAGCGTTTTCTTTTTTATTCCAAAGAAAAGCGGATTACCGCTTGTCTTTGCTAATAGATAAAATCGCAATTGCACCAGTTCCTGTATGGCTGGCAATAATCGGTCCTAATGGCTCTAAGATAACCTGCTCTACCTGTGATTCTGCTAGTAAGGTAGTTTTCAATTGCTCGGCTGTTTCGACATCGCCAGTATAAGCTACCATGACACAAGGATCATCTAACTGTTGCAAGGTTAGAGAGAGCATTTCCTTAATCCCCTTCTTCTTGCCTCTTAATTTGGCAATGGGAACCAAGCTACCTTCTGCATCAATCGAAAGCAAGGGTTTAATGTTGACCAATCCGCCAATCAAAGCCGCTGCTTTAGAGAGCCTACCACCACGTACCAAATGCTGCAAGTCATCTACCAACAGATAGGTCCGTAAGCGTGGTGCTAAGTCTTCAATCAGCGCTACTGTCTCAGCAAGTGAGCTACCTGCTTCCCGTGCTTGTGCTGCTTTGAGGACCAAGTAGCCTTCTCCAATGGTTGCTGCCTTGGTATTGATGATTTCAATGACAGCTGTTGGATACGCTTCTAGAACCATGTCACGCGCCATGACTGCACTTTGGTAAGTTCCTGATAAAGCAGCTGAAAATGCGAGGTACAATACTGCTTCGCCTGCCTTAGCTGCTTCTGCAAAAACCGCTTCAAACTGCCCCACATTGACCTGACTAGTTGTCGGTTGGCCACCTGCTAGCATTTTTTCCAATAACACATCACTCGTTAAGCGATTCTCACCAACTGTTTCATAAACGACACCGTCTAGCTCAACTGTCAATCCCATAATGGTGAGCCCATATTGTTCTATCCACTCTAGCGGCACATCTGCCGTCGAATCCGTCATAATTTTAAATGCGACCATAAATCCCCTTTTCTGCTTTCTCTTACAGCCTTATACTTTGTTGCGAAATACTTCATACATCAAGACAGCTGCTGCCACGCTGGCATTTAAACTTTGGACATGCCCTTTCATTGGAATAGTAATCATCTCATCGACCTGCTTTTTAATATTGGCAGAAATCCCCTTGCCTTCATTGCCAATAATGAGAGCGAGCTTTCCTTGTGTATTCCATTTGTGACTAGGAGTCCCATTCATATCTGTTCCAAAAATCCAAAACCCAGCTTCTTTTAATGCATCCAAGGTCTGGCTTAGATTGGTCACACGGGCAATTGGAACATGGGCGACCGCACCTGTCGAGGTTTTTGCAACTGCTGGGGTCACACCAACCGCACGGTGTTTGGGAATGATAATTCCAGCCACCTGCGTTGCATCTGCCGTCCGTAAGATAGACCCAAAATTATGCGGATCTGTCAGACCATCCAAAATCAGAATTAGGGGATTAGCTTCCTGCTCTGCTTTGGCTAAAATATCTCCTAACTCTGCGTAGGCAAATGCGGACACTCGCAAAACAAATCCTTGATGAACAGCCCCTGAAGTCATATCTGTCAAACTCTTCTTAGAAGTCCAAGAAATCGAGACTTTTTTTTCAGCAGCTAGAGCCTTGATTTTTTCAACATTTTTTCCCCGCAAATCATCCTGCATATAGAGTTTATTGCCAAGATTGGCTTCCAAACTTTCTACCACTGCATGTACGCCATATACAATATCATTTTCTTCTACTTGTTTCATAGCTTTATTATAACAGTTTCAACTAGCATTTGCTAGTCAATGGATACTCGATTCGCTCAATTTCACCTTCTTTTACGGATTTGAGTCCACTAGAAGCATTGGTTCATGTTTTCAATCCTTTCTAAAGGAAGGCAACAATAGTTGATAATCTTGCTCATTTTGCAGTTTAATGCGTATCAGCCCAGCATTCTTTGATGAAAATGGTGCACTACAACTCTAGGCTGCGGAACTTTCTTGAAAAAATCGCAATCTATACTTCTAGTCTGCAGCTCTCATTTGAAAAAATGCTCACTAGGATTCTAGTCTGCAATTCTCAATTAAAAAAATGCACTCTACATTTCTAGGCTGCTGTGTTTTCTTGAAAAAATGTACACTATGCTTCTAGGCTGCAGTTCTTCCATGAAAAATTGTGCCTGAAAGGTGGCTTATGTTTGAATCGAGCAACAGTTACGACTGAGCAACTTCTGTTTTGCCATTCATTGAGTGCCAACTATAGTGGATTGAGAAAGGCAAGAAGCTGCAGATAGAACGGGCGTTCATCAAGGCGACTGAACGATGTCCTAACCTTTATTCAATTCACTCTACACATCAAAAAATCCACAAAAGCAGGATAATCCTATCACAGCTTTTGTGGATTTTTGGCTTTAAACGAGATAACTCATTTCTTCATGTTTGCTAGCTCAGACAAGTCTTGATCATTCACCAATAACGCAATTTTATCTCTAAAGAATTGGAAACGACCTGATAACATATGCTCTTGGAAATCTTTCCAAGATTGGAATTCGCTGAGTCGGTATGGAAGGGATGGATCCATCTTTTCAAGGAAATAGACTTTCCCATCTTTTTCATACACTAAGCCAACATGCATACTAATCACAGAACCTTCTACATTTTGCACCGCTGACAAGAGTCGTAGTTTGTTAGAAAAGGTAACACCTGCATCTTTCCAAGCCTTGGTCAAATCAGTTGCAGACTTGTAAGCTGGATTGTCAAGAAACAAGAGGCTATACAGCTGGCTGTCTGCATCTGTCAATTCAGGATGGTATTGCTTCAAGGTCTGAAACTCTGGATGTTCTGCAAGATGTTTCACCTTCTCTGTATCATAGCGCAAGAGAGAGCGTAGAAGCAGAAAAGCTGTTTGACGGCAGTTCAAATCTTTTGGAAAATGGCTGATTTTTTCTTTGTATTCTGCTTCATCCAACATCGTAGTAAACTGATTCGCATCTTGCCCAAGCTCCATGCTGGTCCAGTCCTCGGCCTCCTTTTCATAAGATTTGTTATCCTGATGATAACTGTCTATAAAGGCAGATAGAGCTTGCAAATTTTCCTTTGCAACGCCTTGTTCTTGTAAATCTTTTTGAAGCTCTTCTGTGTTTTTGGAGCTGACAAGATTGTGGTAGCGGTAACTAGGTGTGGTTTCTTTTTTCATCTCCGTCTTTGGGGCTGCATGGCAACCAACCAAGGCAAGAGCACATAGGCTGACTAAGGCAATTAGTTTTCGTTTCATGTCTGGATTCCTCCTTTTATGATTTTTATTTATCCTATCATATCAAATCCATCTCATACTTCCCTATGCTTCATCTGCTTTTCGTCTGTTTTTTAGGAAACATTCTACTTAGAACATTCTGATAAAACGACAACCACACGCGAAATTTCTACGGGTAAATGAGTATATCTGCCTTCCTGGCACTCATTCTCTGAATATCTATTCAATTTGTGCTATAATAATGCTATCTTGTTTTCATTCTCACACTTGATAAGGAGATTCTCATGCCCTTACTTCATCGGACGATTAAGCTGGTTCTCGCAACTTGTATGGCCATTATCTTAGCCGATTTTTTACACCTATCTTATGCTACTTCAGCAGGAATCATCGCTATTTTAAGCGTTTTAGATACAAGACGTGCCTCCCTAAAAACTGCTTGGGCTAGGCTTTGGTCAACGGTTTTAGCTCTGGCAATTGCTGCTCTTGCCTTCTCCCTTTTTGGCTTTCACCTCTTAACGCTGGGACTCTACCTCTGTTTATATGTGCCGCTTGCTTATAAGGCGAATCTGACAGCTGGCATTGCCCCTTGTACAGTCCTTGTAACCCACCTTTTCTTAGAACAGTCCACATCACTCGCTCTCTTAGGAAACGAACTTGCGCTCTTTCTCATCGGTGCCGGCATTGCTCTTCTTGCCAATCTCTACATGCCTTCGCAAGATAAAAAAATTCAACTCTATCATGACCAGGTCGAGCAAGAACTCAAGGCCATTCTCCTTCGCTTTCAAGATTTTTTATTAACTGGTGACGGCCGAAACGAAGCCCAGCTGATTACCCAGCTTGATCAAACCTTACAAGAGGTACTTGATGTTGTTTACCTCGATCGTCACAACCAAGTTTTTTACCAAACAAACTATCAAGTCCATTATTTTGAAATGCGATTGGCACAAAATAAAATTTTACGGACCATGGCCAATAACATCAATACATTCTCTCTTGAAAGTCGAGAGGCTGTTATTCTAGCCAGTCTTTTTGAACGAACAGCCTCCCAATTAAGTAGACAAAATCCTGGTCACGAACTGTTAGAAGACATTGAACTCTTTCATCAGACCTTCCGTGAGCGCCCACTTCCACAAACACGGGAAGAATTTGAAGCACGGGCCACTCTCTTCCAACTCCTCCATGATATGGAAGCCTTTATTCAGTTGAAGGTAGATTTTTACGAGCAGTATCCAGAAGAAAACGCAAGTAAATAAGGCACAAACTCCCCACCAATGGTAGGGAGTTTGTGCTTTGTTATATGTACAAATGTTAGACGATTGCTTTATTTGTAGTGTTGTCGAAGAAGTGTGCTTTATTGAGGTTGAAGGCAAGACGCACTTTTTCACCTGGTTTGTGGAAATCACGGGCATCCACACGAGATACAAACTCAGTTGCACCTACACGGCTATAGAGCATGGACTCTGCACCGAGCAATTCAGATACCACTACTTCTGATGTGACAATGCTATCTGGATAAGCTTCTAGTTCCAATTGTGAAGCTTTAATGTCTTCTGGACGAATACCAAGTGTCAAAGATTTTCCTTCATATCCTTTTTCTTCCAAATGTTTTCTGCGCCCTTCTGGCAAGCGGACTGACAAATTATCTCCATCTGTTAGAACACCATCTTTCAAGGTTACATTGAAGAAGTTCATCGCTGGGCTTCCGATAAAGCTTGCGACAAATTTGTTAACAGGAGAGTTGTACAATTCTTCCGGTGTACCGATTTGTTCGATACGTCCGATTGTACCTGTACCAGCTTCATTCTTGGTTGCACTCATGATAACGATACGGTCAGCAAGTGTCATCGCTTCTGTTTGGTCATGCGTTACGTAGATGGTTGTCGCACCGATACGACGGTGGATTTTCGCAATTTCTGTACGCATGGATACACGAAGTTTTGCATCCAAGTTTGATAATGGCTCATCCATCAAGAACACTTTTGCATCACGGACAATTGCACGACCCATGGCAACACGTTGACGTTGTCCACCTGAAAGGTCTGCTGGTTTCCGTTGCAAGAATTCAGTCAAACCAAGGATTGCAGCAGCTTCTTCTACCCGTTTTTTGATTTCATCTTTGCTGTATTTGCGCAATTTCAAACCAAAGGCCATGTTGTCAAATACAGTCATGTGTGGGTAGAGGGCATAGTTTTGGAATACCATGGCAATATCACGATCTTTTGGTGCCACATCATTCATCAAGACATCATCAATGTATGCTTCACCTTCTGTAATATCTTCCAGACCTGCAATCATACGAAGAGTTGTTGATTTCCCACATCCTGAAGGACCTACAAATACGATAAATTCCTTGTCCTTAATGTCTAGGTTGAAATCCTCAACAGAATAGTGTTCGCTGTTTGGATATTTTTTGTAGATATTTTTTAGATTTAATTGAACCATGTTCAAACCTCGCTTTCTTTTAGAACCTGTATTCATAAGCTCCCGAAGAAAGTTGCTGAACCGTGAATACATGTTCTTACTCTTTTAGTATATATGAAAACGCTTTATTTTTCCCTGTCAATGTGAACAAAAAGAAAAATAGCTTTTGTACAAGTTGCACAAAAGCCTTTTCGTATTCCGCCACTAGACTACCTTTCTTCTAATACAATTTGGTAACAGACTGCTAAATCCGTCAAATTGCGGAGTTGTAGACCACTGACATCAAGCCATTTTTCAAGACGGTATTGGAGCGTATTGCGGTGCACATAGAGGCGCTGCGCCGCTTTTGTGACCACCGCTGCTTCTTCCCACAAGGCAAGAATACTGTCTGCCAACTGGTCTTGTTGGCTAATCATGTGAGATAGTTGATGCCGCAAGGAAGCAAGCGAAAATTCCTGTCCCTGTCCCCACAGAAAGGCCTGTCCAAAAGTTAGGACACGTGAGGATTGAAAACGCTCCTGCCAAGCGATAAAGAGCTGGTGTTCTGCTTGAAAAATCCTTGTCCAGTCCTCATCTGCTACCTGCGACCACATTTGCCCGACTAGAACAGTCAACTTCAAACCAAAATCAAATTCCATGGCAGACAGGGTATCAGCCAACACTTCCTGAATTGGAATGAAGGTGCTTTGATCTAAGATAAAAACCGTATCATGGGCTGTTATGTGAAAATCAGCAACACGGTTTGGCAATAGGGAACGCATGACCTCACACCATGATTCAACTGCCTCTTTTTCTTCATCGGCAGATAGGGAATGACGCACATGAATCCATTGCACGGAACTCATCTGCTGAGGCATTGCTCCTACACCATTGACCAAAAATCGATACCATGGTTGAGCCACATAACTTGCCTCATTCTCAACAGACAAGGACAGTAAATAGCGCTCCCGCTCTGTTAACTCGTCTGTAGCAATCTGTAGCCATTGCCCATTTGCCAAAGGAAGGACAAGCTGGCCTGATAGATGAGTAGCTGTATCTGTGACTTTTGCTGTAGGAAAGAGCTCCAAGGCAGATTGGCTATCTCGTAACGGAGTATGTTGCCCTTTATTTCTTTCATTCCCATTCCTTTTAGAGAATCGTTCCATTGTCAGGGGACCTCCTATCCATTTTCAATGCACCAGTCAATCACTTCCTCAAGTCGTTCCATTTGATTCGTCATATGGAGGTAACCAAGCACCGCTTCAAAACCAGTAGACATGCGATAGGTTACGACATCCGCATTTTTAGCCTTGGTATGACTGTTAGTATTGCGACCACGTTTGTAGATGTCAACTTCCCTTTCGCTGAGAAATTCCTCGTCCAACATTTTAGAGATGAGCGCAGCTTGCGCCTTGGCAGAAACATAGCGGTTCGCTTCTCTGTGCAAGTGATTAGGCTTGGTTAAACCTTTAAAAATCAAGTGCCTACGAATATACATGGAATAGACAGCATCACCCTCAAACGCAAGAGCAATCCCATTGATGAGTGTCACATCAATCACGTGTCCACCTCACTCCGTCCTTGGTATCAAGAAGCTTGATTCCTTGTGCAGCTAGTTGGTCACGAATCTCATCTGCCTTTGCAAAGTCCTTGACTGCCCGTGCTGCTTGACGTTGTTCAATCAAGGCTTCAATCGCACTATCTAACACCTCTTCCTCAAAAACAATCCCAAAGACTGCTACCATTTTCTCAAATGCCGTTTTTATGTCTGCATTATAATTTCCAGAATTGATCCACTTGGCCATTTCAAAGACGACGGTAATCCCATTTGCCGTGTTAAAGTCTTCATCCATCGCTTGGCAAAATTTACTTTCAAATGTCGCTAAGCGTTCCATATCCACATTGTCAGTAAAGGATTGCTCATAAGTATTTTTCAAATACTTGAGATTGATTTCTGCGTCTAGCACCCCTTTTTCGATAAAATTAATGGGTTTTCTGTAATGTTGAGTAGCAAAAAAGAAGCGCAAGACCTGTCCGTCAACCGTTTCAAGAGCATCGTGAACGGTAATAAAGTTACCCAAAGATTTGGACATTTTGACATTATCAATATTGACAAAGCCATTGTGCATCCAATAATTGGCAAAGGTCTGCCCTGTTTTGGCTTCTGACTGGGCGATTTCATTGGTATGGTGAGGGAATTCCAAATCTGCACCTCCACCATGAATATCAATCGTGTCTCCCAAAATTTCTGTCGCCATAACAGAACATTCAATATGCCAACCCGGACGGCCTGCTCCCCAAGGGCTATCCCATGAAATCTCACCTGATTTAGCCGATTTCCAGAGGGCAAAGTCTACTGGATTTTCCTTACGAGCCGTTTCTTCATCTGTCCGACCACTAGCTCCTAACACTAAATCTTCCAGCGTTTTATTGGCCAAAGCAGCATAGTTTTTTGACTTTTCAACACGGAAATAGACATCACCTGCAGCCTCATAGGCATAGCCTTTTGCAATCAATTCCTCGATAAAGGCTACAATTTCACCCATAAAGTGCATAACGCGAGGGTGTTTCGTAGCAGGTTTAACCCCTAATTTTTCCACATCTGCGGAAAAGGCTGCAATGTATTTTTCAGCGATTTCTTGTGGCGTAATTCCTTCTTCCTTGGCACGATTAATAATCTTATCATCGACATCGGTAAAATTCGAAATATAGGTCACCTCAAAACCACGGTACTCAAAATAACGCCGAATGGTATCAAAAGCAACGGTCGAACGGGCATTCCCAACATGAATATAGTTATATACAGTTGGTCCACAGACATACATCTTGACCTTGCCTGCCTCTAAAGGCACGAACTCTCGGAGACTTCGTGTCATGGTATCATAAATCGTAATCATCGTTTTATTCTTGAGCGTTGGAATTCTTCCCCGCTCTTTCCTTTCTATCGGAAATCATCTGTCCGCATCTCTGCGAACCATCTCTATAAATAAGAGGGTAAAACAAGAACTTTAGCGTCTCTTATAAGCTCTGTAAAGCCGAACGAGCCAAAAGAGCGCAAGAGCTCCCCAAATAAGAGCAGAATCTATCTGGTCCTGTAAGAGACGAACAATCATCAAGATGATAGCACCAATCATCGTAACGAAATAATGCCAATAACGCTTGAAAAAATCTTTATTCTTCATCATGTAACTCCTTGGTTATCAAAAAAGATTAGAGTATTGAGGTTTCGTTCTTCATGGTGCGCCATTTCTGGCTCAATGACAGCTTTGACCGGTTCAAATTCTTCTAAGAGCATGGCGTGCTCTGCTCTTCATCCTTACAACTTGGCAGAATAATAACTTGCTTCTCGTGCTTCCTGTAAGGGACGGATTGCTTCTTCATCTTTTTTGCCATGAATCCGAACAATTTTTGCCGGCATGCCGACAACCGTCACATCTGCTGGTACATCTGACAGAACCACCGCTGCTGCTCCGACCTTGGCATTTTCACCAATTTCAATGGGGCCAATCACTTGAGAATGGGCTGAGATAAGGGCACCTCTGCGCACAGTCGGATGCCGCTTTCCACAATCTTTTCCAGTCCCTCCAAGAGTCACTCCGTGGTAGAGCATAACACCTGATTCAATCTCAGCTGTTTCCCCAATGACCAATCCTGCCCCATGGTCAATAAAGACCCCACTTGCAATTTGCGCGCCTGGATGAATCTCTATCTGCGTCCAAAAACGCCAAAATTGGCTGTGCATCCGTGCCAGCAACTTCAAATTGTGCCGCCATAGAAAATGCGATACACGGTGGGCAGCAAGAGCTTTGACTCCTGGATAGGTTAGTAGCACTTCTAAAGTCGTACGTGCTGCTGGATCTTTTTCTTTTACAATCTCAATGGTGTCTTTCCACCAACCCATTTTTTCTCCTTTATTGTGGATAAGACAAGTTCTTTAGAACTTGTCTTACTCTACTTTCTACTTTTCAACCTTGTGGAACTTGAATTCCCCAAAGTTGCTATTTTCTTTCTTTTCTCTTGGACGACGTGGGCGGTCTGTTTTTTCTCTTGGTTCTTCTTGCTCAACCTTCTCTGGTCGAGGAAGGAGAACTTTCATGGACGCATCCACGCGGCCTTTTTCGTCAATCTTGATGACTTTGACATCCACTTCATCGCCAATTTGAACCAGGTCTTCAACTCTGTTCACACGAGTCCAAGCCATTTCAGATACATGGACAAGGGCATCTGTCTTGTCAAAGAGATTGACAAAGGCACCGAATTTTTCAATGCGAACAACCTTAGCACGGTAGACTTCATCAACTTTAGCTTCACGCACCAGGCCTGCGATGATTTCTTTGGCACGGTTAATTGCATCGCGATCACTTGAGTAAATGGCAACATTTCCATCCTCATCAATGTCAATCTTAACACCTGTTTCTGCAATAATCTTATCAATTGTTTCGCCACCCTTACCGATAACAATCTTGATTTTATCCACATCAATCTTAATGGTATCAATCTTCGGTGCAGTTGGTGCTAAATCTGGACGCACAGCTGGAATAGCTTCTTCAATCACATCCAAAATTTCAAAACGAGCTTTCTTAGCTTGTGCAAGGGCTTCTTGTAAAATTTCAGCTGTAATTCCTTCAATTTTGATATCCATTTGAAGAGCAGTAATTCCGTCACGTGTACCAGCCACCTTAAAGTCCATGTCGCCAAAGTGGTCTTCAAGACCTTGGATATCCGTCAAAACAGTATAGTTGGTCCCATCTGAAATCAAGCCCATGGCAATCCCTGCGACAGGAGCCTTAATGGGCACACCACCAGCCATAAGGGCAAGCGTTCCTGCACAGATAGAGGCTTGTGAAGACGAACCGTTCGATTCAAGCACTTCTGCCACTAGACGAATGGCATATGGGAATTCTTCAAGACTTGGCAATACTTGCTCAAGAGCACGTTCCCCAAGAGCACCGTGACCAATTTCACGACGACCTGGCGCACCGTAACGTCCAGTTTCCCCTACGGAATATTGAGGGAAATTGTAATGGTGTAAGAAACGTTTTTTATACTCAGGGTCCAAGCCATCCACAATTTGTGTTTCTCCCATCGGTGCCAAGGTCAAGACAGACAAGGCTTGGGTTTGTCCACGAGTGAAGAGACCTGAACCATGCACACGTGGCAAGAAGTCTACCGCAGCTTCAAGCGGACGAATTTCATCAACACGACGACCATCCGGTCGAACCTTGTCTTCTGTAATCAAACGGCGCACTTCTGCATGTTCCATTTGTTCTAGAATCTCTGCCACATCTCGCATAATGCGGTCATGTTCTTCATGGTCTGCGTATCTTTCTTCGTAAGCTGCAGTCACTTGCTCTTTTACCGCATTGGTAGCAGCTTCACGAGCTAATTTTTCTTCTACTTGAACCGCTTTTTGCAAATCGCTATTGTAGGCTGCGACAATCTCTGCTTGTAATTCTTCATCTACATGAAGAAGCTCAACTTCTGCTTTTTCTTTGCCGACTTGGGCTACGATTTCTTCTTGGAAAGCAATCAATTCTTTCACCGCTTCGTGACCCTTGAGAAGGGCTTCAAGCATAATGTCTTCTGAAAGTTCTTTCGCACCAGACTCGACCATGTTAATAGCATCTTTGGTTCCAGCCACGGTCAATTCAAGTAGGGAACGTTCTGCCTGTTCTTGACTTGGGTTGATGACCAACTCCCCATCCACATAGCCGACTTGAACACCAGCGATTGGGCCGTTAAAGGGAATATCTGAAATAGACAAGGCAAGAGAGCTACCGAACATCGCTGCCATTGGGGCACTTGCATTTTCATCATAAGACAAGACGGTGTTAATGACCTGCACTTCGTTGCGGAAGCCTTCAGCGAACATGGGACGAATCGGACGGTCAATCAAACGAGCGGTCAAGGTTGCATCCGTTGACGGACGACCCTCACGCTTGTTAAAGCCGCCTGGGAATTTCCCAGCCGCATACATTTTTTCCTCATAGTTGACTTGAAGAGGGAAAAAGTCTCCTGTTGCCATTTTTTTCGACATGACAGCCGCAGTCAGCACTGTACTTTCTCCGTAGCGGACAACGACGCTACCGTTTGCTTGTTTTGCAACCTGACCGACCTCAACAACGAGCGGACGGCCTGCAAAGGTCATTTCAAATGTTTGTTTAACCATTTGGTATCTCCTGATTATCTAATTATTCCAATTTTCTTTAGAACACCAACTGTCGGCAAAACATACCCGTTCTTCATTCCAAAGAGGATGACGTGTTTTCTACAAAGGTCAACCCAGGAAGCTCCCAGACTCAACTTTGCACAAAACCACGTATCTTGTTTATTTTATCATATTTTAGCCGAAAAACAAACGAAGGAAAAGCGAATTTCTACGGAATACATGCTAAGAACCTGTATTCACAGCTCAGCAACTCTATTCAGGGATCATTTTTCGCTATTCATCATTGCTTTTTTTCGAAATACAGTCAGTATTCCTTCAAAAAAACGCCTAGATTATCGTAAAATAAGCGACCGATTAGAATTACTTTGCTTATGAATACAGATTCTAAAAGTCGTGAAAAATTCAGTAGGACATTTTATTAAGAACCTTTTTTCCTTATTTTATACTCAAGTATTATAAATTTACTAGACTATACTTGAGAGAAATACAGAAAAAGCCCTCCCTGACTGGGAGAGCTTGCTTTCATCAAATTAACGACGAAGACCTAATGAATGAATCAATTCGCGGTAACGGTTAACGTCTGTCTTACGCAAGTAAGCCAACAAGTTACGACGGCGACCGATTTTTTTCATCAATCCACGGTAAGTTGCGTGGTCTTTTTTGTGTTGTTTGATGTGGTCGTTCAAGTGGTTGATTTCCCAAGTAAGCACTGCTACTTGTACTTCAACTGAACCAGTATCACCTTCATGACGAGCATATTGCGCCATGATTTCATTTTTTTTCTCTTTTGAGATTGCCATGAGTATTTTCTCCTTTGTTTTGAGCCACATCCGAGTAACAGGTTGGCAACCCGTGACCAAGAAAGGCTAATTCTTGTCCTTAGGACCTCATTATTCTATCAATCTTTTCTGTCTTTGTCAACTATTTCTGCGCTTCACGTGGCAAAATCAAGTTGAGGATGATTCCCACAATCGCACTCAATGCTGTTCCTGAAAGGGTGATTGCTCCGATATTTAAGACAGCACCACCAAGTCCCAAGACGAGCATTGAACTTGCGATGATGAGGTTGCGAACTTGTCCAAAATCGACTCGGCTTTCAATCAAGACTTTCAAGCCGTTACTTGCAATAACACCGTAGAGTAGGATAGACATCCCACCTAGAACTGCACTTGGAATGGTCGAGATTAGCGCCGTGAATTTCCCAAGAAAACTAAAGGCAATGGCGATGAGGGCGGCGTTGCGAATCACCGATACAGAAGCGATACGCGTCATGCCGATAACTCCTGTATTTTCTCCGTAGGTCGTATTGGCAGGACCTCCGATAAAGGCAGATACCGCAGTCGCTACCCCGTCTCCAATCAAGGTCCGACTAAGCCCTGGATTTTTCAAAAATGGACGACCACAAATCTGACTTAAAACCGTATGGTCACCAATATGCTCTGCTACCGTCACCACTGCAATCGGTAAAATCGCAAGCATTTCTGGGCCGAAGTAGAGTTTATATTGCTCAAAGACTCCTGTCTTAAAGGGCAAGTAGAAACGTGGCAATTCAAGCCAAGGAGCTTCAAGAACAGGTGTAAAGTCAACCAAGCCAAGCGCCAAGGCCACTACGTACCCTCCGATAATCGCAATCAGAAATGGCACAATCTTCATAAAGCCTTTTCCTTTAGTATTAACAAAAGCTGCAATCAAGAAGGTCGCAATGGATGCCAGAACCTTGCGCCAGTCACCGTCTGCGACAAATCCTGCATTGGTAACCGCAGAGTTTGCTAAACCAAGACCGATGACGATAATCATTGGACCGATCACAATCGGTGGCAAAAGACTATCAATCCACTTGGTTCCAATAACCTTGACCAAAGCTGCAATCAATACATAGATCAACCCGACAAAGAGAACTCCTGTCTGAGCAGCAGACACATCCCCATTTAATTCCTTAATCGCAAGTGCCATCGCAGAAATGTAGGCAAAGGATGAGCCAAGATAGACAGGTACCTTGCATTGAGTAGCCAACTGATAAATCAAGGTTCCCACACCAGAGGCAAAGAGAGCCACAGACACCGGCATCCCCAAAATCAAAGGCACCAAAATGGTTGCACCAAACATGGCAAATACATGTTGGAAACTCAGTAAAATACCTTGCCCAAACGACGGCTTTTCATCCACATCAAGCAATAAACGAACAGAATCTTTCATAATCCTCCTTCTGGGCACACAAAAAAGGCCCACTAACTCATCTAATAGTCATAGGCCTTTGGGAAATCCGTATGTGTCTTTCTCACCTCACAGGATGAGTTTAAAAACCTATGCTTGTATCAGTTTACCACAAAATGATTGATTTGGCTAGTTTTCATCTCAGATTAACGTTTTTATTTCTATGATAGAAATACATTTCTAACATTGCAAAAGACCTTAAAACCATGTTTCGCAACCCATTGATTTTAAGATCTTTTAGTTCTTTTTTCGCCTCACCAGAGTCATTACGTAATCTAAAAATTAACGTGCATAACGGCGTCCGCGAGGTTTCCATTTCATCAAGAATAAACTAGATAACAACATCAAAGTTAAGCCTGTTCCGATAAAGAAAGACATACCAATCCCTCCTGTATGTGGAAATTCTCCAGGCTTAAAGTTCTTCACTCGAACTTCTATAACATCTGTTCCTTCTTCTTTTGTCAATCGAACAATATCCTTATAAGCTTTCTGAACAGAAAATTCTCCTGTTTCAGAAATAGTAAACTCAATTGGCTCTGGCAGAGGCATATACCCACTTGGAGCATTATCTTCATGGATATAATAGACTCCAGGCTCAAATTTTTGACCTTTATTATCAAATAAGCCTTCTCCACCACCATTTTGTCTTAGGTTCCCTTGCTGACCATTGTAAACTGGACCTTTTGGATCTTTCGTCTGGCGAATGGCAAAGCGTGTCGTAGAATCTTTGATTTTTTCATCTCTCTCATCTACTTTCACGATTTTTAGATTATATTTTGGAACAGGTTTATCTTTAGCGACTATTTTTAAATGTCCCTCTAATGAAGACTCTGTGGAAAGTAAGTCATCTGGATTCGTTACTGTTATCGTTCCATCTTGCGCTACTTTAATCTCATATACAGTCTCATTCAATAAGTAACCTGCTGGGGCTATCTTTTCTTTTAACTTATATATTTTACCAAGCTCTAGTCCCTCGAAAACTAACAGCCCATCTTCACCTGTTGTTTGAGTCGCGATTTCTGTTCTGCCATTTCTTTCATATAAAGTATAGGCAGCTCCGCTTAATACTTGATTATTATCTGCTTCAGAAACTTTTTTAAGTGTGAGCTTGCGCCTTTCATTTTTGACTCTAAGTTCAATAATATCAGAATTGCCATCCCTTTGAATTGTCACCATATCCTGATACTCTTTTTGAACGGTCACTTCGCCTCTTTCTGAAATCGTTAGCTCAATTGGCTCTTTTAATTTGACATAACCAACTGGAGCAATTTCTTCGACGATGTAGTAGGTTCCTGCCTCAAACTTATTTTTCTTATTATCAAATAAGAATTCTCCACCATCATTTTGTCCTAATCTCGCTTCCTGACCATTATAAACAGGTGCATCTGAATCCTTACTCTTTTTGATGCTAAAACGAGTTTTAGAATCGGGAATCTTCTCACCTTGCTCGTTAACTTTGATAATTTTCAATCGATGTTTTTGAACGACAGGCTCAAGCGCCACCCCAACTTTTTCCGGTTCAACTGCAAACAGACCATTCGTTGTCACAGAGAAAGAATTCCAAGCTGCACGTTCTTTTTCATTAATAGAAGGATCCGTAACACTTGCATCTGGATTTTCTGGTGCTTTCATCTTGAAATCCATGTGGATACCTTGACCTGGGATCCAAGCAACTCCGTCGTTCAGCTCAACTTTAAAGGCTGTTACTGCCGACCAATCGGTAATCGCATCACCTGTTTGCCAGTTTGGTTCCTCAGCATTAACCGCGTCTGGTTGGCTCGCACCTTCTGGATAGTCAACCTTGGCATATAAATCCCCGCGACTTGGTGTTGCTACCGTCGTGTAGTAAACCGTCACCTTATCCTGCCATTCAGCAGGCACAGTAATTGGACCTGTCAAACTAGGACGGAACTTGGAACCTCGCTGTCTTGTATTTGTCACAGCTGTATCATTGATATTTGGTAAGACATCCATGAAGCCCATGCGGCGAATCACATCACCTGTTGTATTGGTAATATTTAAACGATAGTCAATCATACCACCAACACGTGTATGACCAAAAGTAGAGTAATCCTTATCAAGCTCACCTTTGACTAATTTTTTAATCTGTAAATCACGACTATCTGCCAATTTATAATTCGCTTTGGCAATCGCTAGTTTTTCAGAAGTATTGCCATCACCATCAATATCCATCGTATCGATAATCGGATCCAAGGCTCCTGTTGGAACTGAAAAATCTGGATTCCCCACATTTCCATACCCTTCAATTGTAAAATTTGGATCAACAGTACTCGCAACATTCGCATTGATTTCAACTTCAATACGATCATTTACTTGGAGCTTAGCATTTGAATCCTTCCAAGTGAAGATGAGAGTCTCTCCTCCTTGGGCATTTTTTCCTGTTGCAAATTGAGCGTTCGTTCCATCTATGTTGATGACTTTCTTTTCCTTACCACCTTTTTGATAAAGAGTAACTTTCCAATTAGGATTGCTTCTATCTAATGTGACTCCTGGTGGTAAAGACGCCGTCATAGAAATTGGGCCTGTTGCTTCTACCAAGGATGGATGACGATTGGTCAAGGTCAATGATAGACGATTTTTTCCTTTCTCACTGACACTTCCATCAGCTTGAGGAATTCCAGCTGTCACCACATTCCCATCCGCCGTTTTCAAGCCAACAGCTACATCAATGATGGGATTTGGTTGGGTAGTCGCATATACATTTGCTGTTCTTGCTCCAAATGTAGAAGTGGTATCCCCTGTTCCACCTGCGGCATCACGTGTAAAGTAACCACCTACTCCAGTATATCGATTATTTCCTGTTCGTAAATAAAGGGAAGCACCTTCTGTATCAAAGGTTGCCCAGCTTTCATTTTTGACTACTCTATTTGTACCAGGTTTGATTGTATATTTATCTGCGACATTCGTCCAAAATTCTCTCGGAAGTCTTGGACGACTACCATTATTTTGAAACAGCACATCATACTGAGAAACACGTTCCCCAGGGTTCAATTTCAAATCATCACGATTTAGCACTACTACTCCACCTTGGTCATAATCAGGTGCTGTAAATGAATTAAGGACATCCTTACTTTGAAGTTTCTTCCAATCCACATCTACATTTTGCGTGCGAAGGACGTTACCATTTAAATCTGTCACGGTCATGCGAACAACCGTTTTAGGCAGAGAAGCCATTGGACGAGATGGTTGGTCTATATACATCATTCGAACTGGTTCGTAAATATAGATTTCTTGCAGAATTAAAGCGTCATCAACCTTGCGGTACATATCAATCCATTCATAGTCAATAAAGACTCTTCTCGGCAATTCAAACCCTATATTATTATCAGGATATTTAGTAAAAATAGGATTACCAAAAAAATCTTGATCCGTTTTAATATAATAATCTGATGGTTTGCGACCATTAATACGGTCATCGGTACTTCTATATCCTGGCCGCCAAATCATCTTGAACGAAAGAGTCGCTGTATCAGGAACAGTCGGATTAGGATTATAGCCACTAATCCTTCCATTACTGATCGTAGTTCCTGCAAGACGTCCAGAAGCATCTAAAGGGCCAAGATTGGTCCCTACCAACACGGTTCCATTTGGAGAAACTGCTGAGGGATTATCTGGCTTTCCTGATGACACTTGGGCTTCATTAGACTCTGTGCGAATCGTTTGATCTGAAATATTTGTAAAGCTAGCAGACAGTTTATTTTTCAAACTGGTTAATTGACCATTAAAATCATTGACCCTTGTCCGAACTTCAACCTCTCTTTCAAAAATATTCGTCCGATTTGAGTCGTTTTGTGCTGCAAGCTGCTCCATTAGTGACGGTGCATTAAATCTCAACGATACCGTTGAACCATTACGATTAATCGTTGCCCCATTAGCATTTGCACTTATATACGTTTGTCCACCTTGAATAATATCTGAGACAACGATCTGACTTCCTTCTTTAATGAAAGCTTGACCAAATTCACTTTTTGGAACTTCTACTTTTCCTTTCCAAACAACCGTATCTCCCACTTTTGGGGTATAGTTGGACTCATTCTCATGTCCGACGGTATAGGCATAGGTTTTAGATAAAGCTACCTGCGTATCCGAAGTCACAGTTACCTGAGCTGGTTTTCGCGTAATTTCACGAGCACCTTGGGTAAAAATCGCTTCTGTCTTTAGGGCAGTCCCATTTGGAATAGTTCCGTTTTGCGTGTTCACCCGCAAGGTCACATTATAAGCCTGACCAGTGGTCAGATTATCAAAGGTATATTTCAGACTGTTCGTTGTTTCATCATATACCGGTACTTGATCAGCTAGCTTTAAGTCTTCCAAATCAGAAGCAAGACTTGTCTTCCCATTTTCATTACTTG
This sequence comes from Streptococcus sp. zg-86, assembly GCF_017639855.1. NCBI lineage: Bacteria > Bacillati > Bacillota > Bacilli > Lactobacillales > Streptococcaceae > Streptococcus > Streptococcus zhangguiae. The sequence continues at coordinate 1,821,398 of NZ_CP072115.1, forward strand.
GCAATTTAATTTCAAGACCAATGGGCTCATTACTTGTTTCATCAATACCACTAGCATAGAAATCAAGACGGTAAATCGCTGTTTCTCCCGAACGAATCGTTTGATTATTATTTAGGGAAGTATAAAAAGCATCCACTTTCTTTCCTGTGATATCATCCACTGCCTTTACCAAGTTATATGGAATAATGGACAATAGTAATATAAAAATTGTACTAATGATTAATATTTTTTTCCTATAGAACATTCATATCTCCCTCTATCTACTTACGATAGATTCTTTTTCTCTTCTTCGTAACTTGTTGTCTATATCGTATGATGATGATCACTACTATCAAGACCAGTGTACTATTGAAATAGAATAAATATTTGTAGAAATCTACTTGATTAGCTTTTTTTTGCTCGGACTGTTCTTCTATCACATATTCGGTTCGCTCTCCCGTTACTAAAAGACGGTGGCTGTTAATCATATAGGGTGTGCAAGTCAAGAGCGTTACATAATCTTTTCCTTCCTCAATCGCAATAGATTTCAAGTCACTCGGTTCTACCACTTTGATAGAAATTACTCGATATGCCAAGGTTTCCTTGATATTGCGTACATAAAAGAGGTCCCCTTTTTTCACCTTATCAAGGTCTGTGAAGAGACGGGCAGTTGGTAGGCCACGATGAGCTGTTAAGACAGAATGGGTGCTGGCGCCACCGATTGGAAGCGATGTTGCTTCCAAGTGTCCCACGCCCTTTTGTAAGACCGTTTCAGTTGTCCCAGCATAAATTGGAAGCTCCTGAGAAATTTTGGGTATTGATACATAACCAATCTGCTCATTAACTTCTAACATGCGAGCGTATTCTTTTAAACCCTCTTTTTGGCGTCGCGTAAATACATCCTGAATTCCATTTTGTATTAAGTGCGTCTCATTATATGCTTGAGCCAAACTCATTCTTCTCTCAATCTCAGATGTATCAATAGTAGAAGCCTGTTTGTTAAACTCTCTAACTGTTACTCGAGAAGCGTGATAATACATAATCTGACTAACAATTGGAAAAAGCATAATCCCAAAACCAAGTAAAAATATCGCAATCAGAAACTTTCTGCTTTTTTTCTGCCGATTTCGTTTACGCATCCTCTTTCACTTTCTTATGCTTACGATACATCCTGATGAACAATATCAATAAAATAATGAACAATGCTAAAGTAACATAAAAGAGAACTTTATAGACCTCATTTTCTTTAAAGCTACTTACTTCCTTCTCCTCAATGGCTTCAACATAATCAATACGGTGCCCCCTGACCAATAATCGATGAGTATTGACCATATAGGGAGTACAAGTTAAGAGGGTTACATAATCATGACCTTGCACCACCGCTAACTGCTCAATATCTGTCGGCTCAATGACGGTAATTTGATCCACCTCATAAGCTAAGGTCCCTCCAAGATAATGGATATAAAATTTATCTCCTTTTTCAAGTTTATCTAAATTTGTAAATAACTTTGCTGTCGGCAACCCCCTATGTGCAGTCAAGACAGCATGAGTATTATTTCCACCTACTGGCAAGGAAGTTCCTTCCAAGTGTCCCACCCCACGTTGAAGGACCATTTCTGAACTCCCAGCATAAATTGGCAAATCTTCTACAATTTTCGGAATACGAATATGCCCTATCTGCTCATTAACTTCTAACATCTTGGCATATTCTTTTAACCCTTCTTTGCGTTCTTCTTCTGAATAAGGATCTGCAATCTCAATATCATTACCAGAAGCAACACTGTCATTATAGGCCTCTGCTAAATGAATACGCCTCTCAATTTCTGATTTATCAATCTTTTTCACACCATCGTCAAAACTAGCTACTTCAACAATCGATGCTTGATAATAAAGATATTGACTAACCAAAGGGAATGCTACCACTCCAAATCCAACTAAAAAGATGAATAGTGAGAGGATTCGTCGCAGCGACCATTTTCGTTGCTTTTTAGTTCTGACCATCCGCTTTACTCTTCTTTTTCAAAATCCATACCAAACCAATAGCTAGTAGTCCAAGAACCCCTAAGACACTCATCGCCTCACCTGTATGAGGTAAGATTCGCTGAATAATTTTAGGAATATGAGGAACTGGTGGAGTTGGTACAATCGGCCTGTTAACAATTTCTAGAATCGTACCGTCCATATAAGAAGTATTCGTAATTGTAAATCGAATTTCTTGCGATAAGCGTGCATATTCTACACCATCTACTACTGGAGCTTTCTCTTCCTTTAAGAAGTAATCGCCATAAGGCAGATTCGTGACCTCGAAATAGCCTTGTTCATCTGACATTACCTGAAAAAGAGGATTTCTCTCACTGTCTAGAACCGTAAAGACAGCTCCTGGTAAGACTTTTTTCCTTTCATCGACTTTTCTAAAACGTTTACCACCCTTATCTGTTGGTCTATTTTCTACCTCGATACGAGCAATACTTCCTTGTTTTACAGTAACGGCATACTCTTGATTAGGCAATAGGTAACCAGGAAGGGCTTTGACTTCCTTGAAATAATACTTTCCTTCTGCTAAACCTGAAATTGCAATACGACCATTTCGATCCGTCTCTAATTCATAAGTGCCATCAGCATCAAGTGTTGCTTGACCATTCTTAACCCGCACAGGCTGATGTTTTTCATCGTACAAGGTAAAACTTACTCCAGCAAGTGAGGATTTTGTTCCATCCTTCCATTCGTACTTAAATAACTGAACATCTCCTGTGGTATGATATGGTTTCGCATAAATGACATAATCTTTTCTCACATCATTTACTTCTAACAAAAACGGCGCAATGGTTGTGACCAATTGCTTTGTACTTGTTGAGACTGCAACCACATAGTAAGTCCCAATTCCTAGCTTCGCAACATTCCTACCAGATTCTCCCGAAGCCTGTGTCTCAACAAAAGGATAATTCTTCTCCAAAGCCTCCTTCGAGAGAGTTTTTATTGTCTCTGCTTGTTCTTTATCTTCTACTTTAAATAACTGATAATGAACATCTTGCTGACTATCGGGACTGATAATCGTTACAGCTACTTGCTGATCTCCAGCATGAACCTGCTGTACAAAGCTGACCAACCCCAATGCCAGACTCGTCACCAACAGACTGAGCAACTTCCTGATTTTCATTTCTTTCATTCTCCTTTACTTTCCTAAGAGCAAACATGTCTTTTCAAGTAGGATTCGGATAAATCCTACTTAAGAAAACAGGTGCCAAGCACCTGCTCTTCTTATCTCCATATCTTCATTCTTTACGAGAAATTAGCTATGTTTTTTATCTTTTTTCAATCCGAACAACGCAAGACCCATCAATGCAAGACCGCTTACTACGAAGATAATCGTACCGATGCCACCTGTATGTGGGATGTTTGGACGTTTGTTATTTTTAACATTTTGAGGATCTGCATCACCTGTATTAGATTCAATTGTCGTTGGTGTTTTGTTGTATGAAGTTTGGTTGACTTCAAATTCAATTCTATCTGCTAGGACAACGTAACCAGCAGGAGCTTTTATTTCTTGCAAGTAGTATTTCTTAGAACCATTACCTGCTGTTGCAAGTTCACCAGTTGTTCCTATAGGATCATATTTTAATCCTTTGATTTCAAAGCTACCATCTGTTGCAGATTTCAAGATAATTTCTTTGCCTTCTGTAGCATTAACAAATTTACCAGTAGCAATAGCGTCTTTATTAGCAGCAAGTAAGCCAGCTGTCCACTTCATCGCTTCAACTGCTTCTTTGTTATCATACAACTTAAATTCAGCACCTGCTAGTTTATCAGTCTCTTTTTCACCGACTTTGACAAATTTCTTACCACCCGTGTAAACATAAACCGGTGGAGTTGGCGGTGTTGGTGGTGGAGTATCTTCTCCCGGAGGTGCTGGAGGTGTTGTTGGCGGCACTCCTGGAGTTCCTGGTGGTGGAGTATCTTCTCCTGGTGGTGGAGTCAATTCCTCACCATGATTACCACCCCTATTATTGAATTCAATTTGTGTCTTATTGGCAATTGGCTTACCAAGTACAGCCTTGTCGTTGATTTTTGCCTTCAAGGTTACATCAATGTATGGCGCTGCATCTGTATTCTCTGCTTTGTCTAAAGCGGCATTGTCTTGCTGTTGTCCACGATTAGCTACTGGAACATTATCAGATACCCACTTCAAACCAGCTTCTGTCAAAGAAACTTTTACTGTACGTGTATCTGCACTCCAATCAACTGTGTAATGTTCATTTACAGTTAATATTTTTGTTCCAACTTTAACATCTCCAATACCTTCATAGTCTAATTGTGGATCAAGAGTGTCATCAAATTGATATTTAGAGTAGTTATGAATATTTTTAGGAATCGTTCCTTTTAGGTGGAAATTGATGGCATCTCCAATGTTGTAACTTCCTTCATTTTGACCAACAGACTCAACATCCTTATCTGGTACTGGGAAACTAGATTCAACGTTCTTTGGATAAACGTTCACTTCACTCAGATAACCTGAACCATCTGAAGTCCCCATTGGAAAACTAATTCTAAACGGTACTGCATAAGCACTTGACACTGTAGCAGGTGCCGATTCCTCAATTACCCAATAGGTACCATTATCTTCTTTGCTAACAGAGAAAGAGGTAAGACCTTCACTGTCAGTTACTCCAGTTGAACCATTTTTCGTATATTTAACATCCAACTCTTCCTTCGTCATCTTGCGAAGCATATCATCTGTAGCACCATCAGTAATCTTGTACCACTTAAATGTAACACCTTTTAATGGTGTAACATTTGTCCCCAATTCTTTCAGTGCCTCAGCTGATAATTTTTGGCCGTCCCTATTTTCAATCAATTTGCTATACGAATCCGCACGCAACTTGTAGATATTAATCTTAGTTGTCGCAGGAATCTCTTTTGTAGTAATCGGTCCTTCAGCTGCTACTGAAGTTACAGGTGAGAATGGTTGTGCCAAGGGGGCAACAACACCACCTAATAGCACAGCCAACACACCTAAATGGATAAGTTGTTTTTGTTTCTTCACGTTAAATCTCCTTTTTCTTTTTATCAAATATGAAGACCCTTATATAATACCCCCCCCCCCCGAAGATTTTGTCAAGTATTTTTGTGCATATTTTTATATTCTTAAAATAATCTAAATTTTCTGATTCTATTGCATTGTTTCATACACATTTTATTTTTTACAAGAGCTAAACTCCTTTAAACCAAGGAGTTTAAAGCTTGCCAGTTTTAAAAAGCTATAGCAGAAAAGCTGTTTTTGACAAATTGCTCTGTATTTTTTCTATTCCTACAATATATGCTGTTGTAGAAAGTATTTTAATCTCATTTAACAACTAGATATTGATTCATACATTTATATACTGTTAAAATGCAATTGCAAAAAAATAGAGGATTTTTACATCCCCTAGGTCATACTTCCACCCCAAATACAGCCAAGGCTTCCTCTTCAGCGGCGGTCAATCTGCGATGGGCTCCTAAATCTAGCTCATCTCCTAAAACCAAAGGCCCCATGCTGATGCGCTCTAGGTCTGTCACTTCTTTCCCACAGGCTGCAACCATCCGTTTGACTTGGTGGAACTTGCCTTCTGCGATACGAATGTGGACCAGTGAAGTTTGCCTGTTTTCATCAATCGCTACTATTTCTAAGTCAGCTGGTTGGCAAATAAATTCTTTTAATTCTATCCCCTGGGCAAAACGGTGACGATCTTCTTCTGTCATAATTCCTGCGACCTCAGCCCGATAGACCTTGTCCACATGTTTTTTCGGAGACAACATCTCATGCGCCAAAGCACCATTATTGGTCAAAAGCAGGAGACCATGAGTGTCAATGTCCAGTCTTCCGACTGGAAAGACTTCTTTTTGCCGGGCAGTCTCATCTAGCAAATCCAGAACTGTCCTGTGTTTCGGATCTTCGGTTGCTGAAATAACACCTTTTGGCTTATTTAAGATATAGTAAACAAATTTTTCATAGGTCAACACGTGTCCTTGATAGCTGATTTCATCCTGCACTTCATCAATATGGGTTTTCGCTGATTTTTCGACGACTTGATTGACCATGACCTTGCCTGACTTGAGGAGTTTTTTAACCTCTGTCCGCGAACCAAGACCACATTCTACTAAAAATTTATCCAACCGCATCAAATTTTCTCCTATTCTTCATCCTAATAGCAAAAATTGCAAAAACAAGACAGCTAATGGCAAACAAACTGAAAATAAGGCTATAGCTCTCACCTATCAAACCAATTCCTTTTAAAACATAAGGAGATAGGGCACCACCTAAATTGCAACCAATCAAAACAACGGCTGTTGCACTGTTTAATAATGGTGCTGGCATTTCCTCTGCCAATTGATGAAAAATAGCAGTCATAAGAACACTATTGACAAAACCAGCTCCTAAAACAGCAATAGCAAGAACAGATAAATCAGAAGAAAAGGCAATTCCCAAACTGGACAAGCCCAAGGCAAGATAGGAAAGACCTAATAGACGAGAGCCAAATCGCCTCAAAAGTGGCGCAAAAACCAAGCCTGAAACGATTCCTACTATTTGATAAAGTCCTAAAATAACACTCGCAGCCGAAGCTGTTCCTAGACTGCCTTGAGTGACCATTAGGGGCACGCGTAAGCTGATACAAGAACTAATACAAACATTCCAACCTGCAAACAGAGCTAGACGAGCCGATTCATACCGAAATCTGACGGGGAGTCTTTCTCCTAACTGTACTTGATCCTGCCTTGATTTTATCTGATTTGGCACAAAGAAAAGATAGAAAAGGAGCACCAACAAGGCAAAACTATAAATAGTAAAGGCGTAGGTCCACTTAAACTTAATCAACTGCCCCACTAGCATAGTTAAAAAGGCAGAGCCAACCACCTCTGATGAGCCGCGAAACCCCAGCATTTGAATGCGCTCCGTTCCTTCGTACCTCTCGCTAATCATCGAAATCGCCTTAGCATTGATGAGACCGATTCCCATCCCCAAAAATATCCGCGATAGGAACACGAAACCATAGCCTTGAAGCACCTGTGGCAACATGCCAGCCATACTCATCATAAGAAGTCCAGTGACAATCATCTGTCTTTCATTTAACAACCAATTAAGTTGCCGATTCAAGACCAATACCAGCAAAACAAAAAAGGACGGCGTTGAAATGAGCAACTCGACTTGTTCAGCTGGATAGCTGTGAAAATAGTCAAGCATGGAGGGCAAAGCAGACGAGACCGAAAAGGCGGAAACGAGCATGGATGATAAGGCTAGAACACTGATTTTTTCAAGAAATACTTTCACTATTTTTCCTCATTTTCTCTTTCAACCAGTATAGCAAATTCTTGTCCATCCTGCACCGTCTTTATTTCTCTTTCAATTCATGCTATACTAGTCTTTAGAAACTAGAAGGAGAAATCTATGTCTGTACTTGAACGATTAACGAAGGCTAGCCATTTAATTGATATGGATGATATTATCCGCGAGGGGCACCCAACCTTACGCAAAGTTGCTGAAGAAGTCCAATTCCCCTTGTCTGATCAAGAAGTGATTTTGGGTGAAAAAATGCTCCAATTCCTCAAGCATTCACAGGATCCTGTTATGGCAGAAAAATTGAAACTCCGTGGCGGAGTTGGACTCGCAGCACCACAGATTGATATTTCAAAACGAATCATTGCAGTCCTTGTCCCAAATCCAGAAGATGAAGAAGGAAATCCACCAGCTGAGGCCTATGCCCTAGCAGAAATCATGTATAATCCTAAAATCGTTTCGCATTCGATTCAGGAAGCTGCTATGGAAGGTGGTGAAGGCTGTCTGTCTGTTGACCGCGAGGTCCCTGGCTATGTCGTCCGTCATGCACGAGTGACTGTAGAATATATGGATAAAAATGGCGAAAAACACCGTATTAAACTCAAAGGCTTTAACGCCATTGTTGTCCAACATGAAATTGACCATATCAACGGTATCATGTTCTATGATCGGATTAATCCAGAACATCCGTTTGCCATCAAAGAAGGCATGTTGGTCATCGAGTAATCTGAAAAAAGGCGGAAAATCTGTCTTTTTTCTATGCTCAACTCATTGTGTATCTGATTTCTTATAAGCAAAAATCTTGCCGATTATAGGAAGAATCAGTATAATAGAACGATAAATTGAAAGGAAGATACCCATGAAATTTACAAAATTATTTTCATTTGCAACTGTGACAGCTCTTGGACTTGTCCTTGTAGCTTGCTCAACTCCAACCAATCAAGCTACTCCAGCTAGTTCAACGACTCCTAGCTCAGAAGTCATGACTTCTCCATCATCTGCAACAGATAGCAGTTCTACCAATGCTTCTCCTACTACTCCTGCTGCCCCAACTACTCCTGCTCAAACAAGCAATTTGGACGGTACCTACAAGGGAAATGACGAAGAAGATCAAGTAACTCTTGTCATCACAGGAACGACTGGAACTTGGACACAGGTAGAACCTGATGGAGAACAAGAAATCAAAAACGTTACGATCGACCCAACCAACCAACGCATTATCATTGGTGATGATACAGAACGCTACTTCTTAGAAGGAAATCAATTAACCATTGAAGACATCAGTGAAGATGACTTTAATGATAAAATTGTCTTGACCAAGCAATAAGAAGATAAGAAAGAGGCTGGGCAAAAACTAGCCAGTAAATAAAAAACACAGATAGATTCAAGTTGATTTTGATGAAATCCAGTCGAACTATTTGTGTTTTTATTTTTGTCTCTATTATATTGGACTAATTTCTTAGCCAATTTCGTGAGATTCATGCTCATTAGGAGGAATCCTATCTCAGTTTCAACCACTTTTTGACCTCTGACATGCACTCTGCGTACGCCAAAAACACCCTTCATCCTACCAAATACAGGTTCGACATCCACCTTGCGTTTGGCATAAATGCGGGCTCCCTCTTTACTTGTCAATTCCTCTTTGACTAAGTTCTTGAAATAGTTCCACGTAGGATTATACTGAATTTGTTTGAGGTTTCCTTTCTCTGTCCGTGCTAATTGGTCTAACTCTTCACTAGCTTGTACAGGATCAGCTTCGTAAATCTTACTATCTTTCTCAAATCCATACTTTTCCGTTCTTCGTGAATAATTCTTAAACGAGTAGACAACTCCATCTGGTTTTATCCACTGGTCAGAATCTTCTAGGTAAGTCCAGTTTTCAGGATTGGCATCACTCTTCTTGTAGCTTTTCTTCTGCTCTTTCTGATATGTTCCGTAGGGAATTAGGGGCGTTTTCTCCAGATTATCAACGATAAAGCTGTAATTTTCTTCACTACCATAACCTGCATCCGCGACAATGTGTTGAAAGAGTTCTAAGGTTTGGATGGATTGAAGAAAAGGTTTGAGTGTACGAGTGTCAGTTGGATTCGGATACAATCCGTAAGCTAAGGCAAACTGGCTATTTGTACCAAGTTGAAGGTTGTAAGCAGGTTTGAGCTGACCATTCCTCATATGATCCTCTTTCATCCTCATAAACGTCGCATCAGGATCTGTTTTAGAATAGGAATTTCGCTCTTGTAAAATCTGTTTATCTCGTTCGTACTTTTGTTTCCGAACAAGAAAATCCTCTTTCAATTTTCTCTTGAGTTTCTTAATTCTTCTTCGTTTCTGTCTGTTGGCCGATCCACCTTTAATGACTTTAGGCTCTTGTGAGATAGCATTTTCCAACTCATCTAGTACTTGTTCGGTCTCTTGTAGGAGTTGGTTTAGTCCTTCGCTAGTGAGACATTCTTCCTTGGACAAGGCAGTATTCACCCCTTCTTGGACTAGCTTGTCATAGAGAGCAGAAATGTTTCCATTCAAGGCATCTTCATAGCGCTCAACGGCCTTTTTCCACGTGAAGGAATACTTGTTGGCATCAGCTTCTACCTTAGTCCCGTCAATGAAGAGAGCTTTATCTTCAATCAATCCATTCTCTCTGAGGAGGAGAGTGAAGTAGATGAAAGCAGTTTTGATAAGCTGGTTGGCGTGTGTAGAGGCCCGAAAACTATTTATGGTTCGATAACAGACGTAGGTATCCTGACTCAGCCATTTCATAGGAATGACTTCCTCATTCATTTGGACGATTTTTCTACCAGAGAAAACTTGGCGAGCATAGGCGAACAGGGTCATTTTGAGCAACATAGCTGGATGAAAGGCAGGACGACCTGTGTGGGAAGTTTCTTCTAGGAGAACGGATTGAGGAATAGTATCCACAAACTGACTAATCAGACGTGCCTCATGTGTAGCAGGTAAGTCCCAAGCAATATTTAATTCCAAACTAAGCTGATTTGTGTTATACTGTTTATACATTTTCATGCCTTTCTAGTTGTTTTGTGGTTATTATAATTATAAAGCATGAAATGGAAAACGAGCAACTCCTAATTGGAATTGCTCGTTTTTTGTATATGAGCAGCTAGTTTTTGCCCAGCTTCTTTTGCTTAACTTCCTCGCTCCCAAAAAATAGCTAGGAGAATAACGGCTCCTAAAACGGAGGGAATGATAGCTGTATCTGCGATTTGAGGCCCCCAATCTCCAAAGAGGAGTTGACCAACCCAGGCACCGGCAAGCCCCAAAAGAATCTTTCCAATACAGCCCATTTTTTCACCACGGTTGGTAATCGCTGCAGCAATCATCGCTACGATAAAGCCAACGAATAAACTGCCAATCATGTCTGTTCACCCCCTATTCCTATATTGATTTTCAAGGAGAATTAAATCGCCCATTCACCATCACGGAAGATTGGAACAACTGTACCATCTTCACGAATCCCGTCAATGTTCATCTTGTTTGAACCAATCATGAAGTCCACATGGACATCTGAACGGTTAAGACCTGCGGCTTTTAATTCATCATTGGTCATATCCACACCACCTTCGATACTAAAAGCATAGGCTGACCCAATGGCCAAATGGTTTGAAGCATTTTCATCAAAGAGGGTATTAAAGAAGGTTACACCTGATTGAGAGATTGGACTTTGATCTGGTACAAGGGCCACTTCACCGAGACCACGAGCACCCGCATTGTCAAAGACTAATTTCTTCATGACTTCGTCACCTTTTTCAGCTGTAATATCGACAATTTCACCATCTTTAAAGGTTACTTTGATGCCTTCAATGATATTTCCATTATAGCTGAGTGGTTTGGTTGAGGTCACATAGCCATCTGCTACACGGTAGTCAGGAGCTGTAAAGACTTCTTCTGTCGGCATATTGGCAATAAAGTGTTCGCCCTGAGCATTGATAGAGCCTGCCGCTTCCCACAAATGATTTTTTGGCATACCAAGTGTCAAATCTGTTCCTGGTGCAGTATAGTGGAGTTTGACAAATTGTTCTTTGTTCAAAATCGCTGCTTTGGCAACAAGACGTTCTTCATGCTCTTTCCATGCAGCTACCGGATCATCGGCATAAACACGACAGGTTTTAAAGATTTGATCCCACAACAAGTCCACAGCTTCCTCATCACTTGTAGCATCTGGAAAGACTTTTTTCGCCCATTCTAGACCTGCTGCCGCCCCCAAGGTCCAGCTAATTTTGTTAGCCTGAGTTGCTTGACGCATTGGATTTAAGGCAATACTTGCTGCGCGTGTCGCACGAGATAGCTTCTCTGGATCAACACCATCTAAAGCACCTGGATCGTCAGATAAGACGACCAAACGGCTAGCCTTATGATCCAAAATGTAGTTCATCTCCGCAATCCGTTGCTCAGAAATTGTTTCTAAGCGCTCAATTGGTACATTCACATAGCGCTCACGCAAAATCACATCATCTTGCCAATTGACAAGGACTTCAACAGCTCCTTTGGCATAGGCTTCTTTGACAATCAACCGCGCTAATTCAGCTTGATCGACACTAATAGTCAAGGCAACTGTATGACCAGGTTGCACGTTGATTCCAGTTGAAACAAGTAACTTAGCATATTTGGCCAAGTTTTCTTTAAAATTTGGTAATACCATACGATTCTCCTTTTAATAAGCTACTTTCTATTGTATCATATTTTATTATCTGGCGATATTTTCGACTACCATCTATGTTTTTTCTATGTTTCAAACAGGATTTTTGAATATCTTTCCGCCCTGCGCTATACTAGTTAAGAAAAACTTAGCTATTATAGGCAGGCATTTCATCTTACTCTACCTCTACTAAGATTCTGTGATAATAGCAACCATTTATGTGAACAGCATTCCTATTCTAGCAAGAAAGTCAGGTATCTCATGATTGAATTTAGACAGGTCAGCAAACAATTTAAGGGCAAGTATGTCTTAAAAGACCAGGCCTTCACCATTTTCGATGGAGAATTCTTTGTCTTGGTCGGCGCAAGTGGTAGTGGAAAAACAACAACACTGAAAATGCTCAACCGCTTGATTGAGCCAGACGAAGGCGATATTTACTTGGACGGCAAGCGCCTCAAAGAGTATGATTTACGAGAATTACGCCTATCAACTGGCTATGTCTTACAGCAAATCGCTCTTTTCCCCAATCTTTCAGTGGCTGAAAACATTGCCCTTATCCCTGAGATGAAAAAATGGTCTAAAAAAGACATTGACATTCGAACCAAGGAATTACTCGACTTAGTCGGACTTCCTCCTGCAGAGTATCTCCACCGTATGCCCAGCGAACTCTCTGGTGGAGAACAGCAGCGAATTGGTATTTTACGAGCCATTATTGCTCGCCCTAAAGTTTTGCTTCTCGATGAGCCATTTAGCGCCCTTGATCCGATTTCACGGGAGCAATTGCAAGACTTAGTCAAAAAAATTCAGCATGAATTTCAAATGACCATGATTTTTGTGACCCATGATATGACAGAAGCGATTAAATTAGGCGATCGAATTGCCATTATGGATCAGGGAAGCATTCTACAGCTCGACACACCGGAGCGAATTCAAGCAGCTCCTGCTACTCAGTTTGTGGCTGATTTCTTTCAGGTATAGGAGACGATGATGAACGATTTGATTCAAACATTTTTAGACCGAAAAGAAGACTGGTTGTTGGCTCTTGGGGAGCATTTGCAAATCTCCTTTGTGGCAGTAGCATCTGCAATTTTAATCGCTATTCCACTGGCTATTCTCGTTTCAAAACGTGAACATATGGCCAATCTTCTCCTACAATTTACAGGCGTCTTGCAGACCATTCCCTCACTAGCCATTTTAGGCCTACTCATCCCCATCTTTGGGATTGGCAAAGTTCCTGCCATTTTGACCCTGATTGTCTATGCTATTTTTCCTATTCTGCAAAATACCATCACAGGACTCCATGAGATTGATCCATCTCTCCAAGAAGCTGCTACAGCCTTTGGGATGAATCGTTGGGAAAAATTAAAAAAATTCGAAATCGCCTTAGCAGCTCCTGTCATTCTATCTGGTATTCGAACAGCGACCGTTCTCATTATCGGAACAGCGACTCTGGCTGCTCTGATTGGAGCAGGGGGATTAGGCTCTTTCATCTTATTGGGGATTGATCGCAACAATAGTTCCCTCATTCTCATCGGAGCCATTAGCTCAGCCCTGCTTGCTCTCCTCTTTCATTTCTTGATTGGCTTAGTTGAAAAACGCAGTCTCAAGACCATTTTCATCTCCTTTGTAGCCCTACTAGGCATTAGCTCCCTTTCTCTTCTTCCGATGTCTATGATGATGCAGGATAAGATTGTCATTGCTGGGAAATTAGGATCTGAACCTGAAATTTTGCTCAATATGTACAAGGAATTGATTGAAGACCAGACAGATATTACCGTCGAAGTGAAACCCAATTTTGGTAAAACTACCTTTGTCTATGAAGCCTTGAAGACTGGACAGATTGATCTTTATCCAGAATTTACAGGAACTGTTACTTCCACCTTACTGAAACAGCCACCGAGCATCTCCAACAATCCAGAAGAAGTCTACCAAGCAGCACGAAAAGGTATTTTTGAACAAGACAAGCTAGTCTATCTCAAGCCTATGCGCTATCAAAACACCTATGCTCTTGCCGTCAAAGAAGAATATGCTAAAGAACATGGACTTGAAACGATTTCCGACCTCGCAAAAGTTCAATCGACTGCTACTGCCGGCTTTAGCTTGGAATTTAACGATCGTGAAGACGGAGGAAATGGCTTGAAAGACCGTTACAAGCTCCATCTCCAAGTGAAGACACTCGAACCCGCCCTGCGCTATAAGGCCATTGACAACGGCAATGTTCAACTGATTGATGCCTATTCGACAGATAGTGAACTGCAAGAATATCATCTCAAGACGCTCAAGGATGACCAGCAGCTCTTCCCTCCTTATCAGGGAGCGCCTCTCATCCGCCAAGAAACACTAAAAAAATATCCACAACTAGAAGGAATTCTCAATCAGCTGGCTGGTACCATCACAGAAGAAGAAATGCAAGACATGAACTACCAAGTCAATGTCGAAGGCAAATCCCCTAGCCAGGTCGCAAAGGATTATCTCAAAGAACATCAACTGATTGGAAACTAATGCTTGTCAAACAACAGCTACCCCAACTATTCAGCATTTTCCATTACAAAACAAGCATACAAAAACCATTTTGGGCCTTTCCCAAAATGGTTTTTCACTACTTAAAATAATTCATCAAATAAACTCAACTGGTTATCTTCTGGCATATTGCCTAAGATTCCCATTTCATCCAGTTTGTCAACAAGGGTCGCAGACAGTCCTCCACGTTTGCGTAATTCAGTCTTGGATAGAAATTCTCCCTCCTCACGCGCCTTAACGACTTGGCGAGCAACACTTTCTCCGAGACCATCCATGGCAACAAAGGGCGGAATCAAAGTATCGCCTTCGATTTGGAATTCGACCGCATCCGATCGATACAGGTCTAATTTCCCAAATTTGAAGCCACGCTCCAACATTTCATTGACAATTTCCAGTGTGGTAAAGAGGTCTTGTTCTACGTTACTTGCTTCATTGTTTTTCTTCTTCGCTGCGATTTCGTCCATTTTTGCCTTGACACGGTCTAAACCACCAGACATGGTAGCAAGATCAAAGGCCTTGGCCCGAATCGAAAAATAAGCACAGTAATAATAAATCGGATGATGCACCTTAAAGTAGGCGACACGAAGCGCCATCATAACATAGGCTGCCGCATGGGCTTTAGGGAACATGTACTTGATTTTTCCACAAGATTCAATGTACCAATCTGGAACATTGTTATCTTTCATGGCTTGGATATAGCCATTGCGCTCCTCCTCGGAAATTTTGAGCCAGGCTCCCTTACGCACCCGCTCCATAATGTTAAAGGCCATTTTCGGAGGAAGTCCTGCGTGCATAAGGTAGACCATGATGTCGTCCCGACAACCGATAACGGTTGATAGATCTGCAATACCAGACTTAATCAAATCTTGAGCATTCCCTAGCCATACGTCTGTTCCATGTGATAGACCAGATAATTGCAAGAGTTCTGAAAAGGTTGTCGGATGCGTTTCTTCCACCATACCACGAACAAAGTTAGTTCCAAATTCAGGAATCCCTAGCATACCAGTCGGCGTGCCAATTTGTTCTGGTGTTACTCCTATCACTTCGGTGCCGGAAAAGAGGGCCATCACTCCCTTATCATCTGCCGGAATAGTTTGCGGATCAATTCCTGACAGGTCTTGAAGTTTCCGAATCATGGTTGGGTCATCGTGTCCCAGTACATCGAGCTTCAAGACGTTTTCATCAATATCATGGAAGTTAAAGTGGGTTGTCTGCCAGCTTGCGGTCAAGTCATCCGCAGGATATTGGACAGGCGTAAAATCATAGACATCCATATAATTTGGAATAACAACGATCCCTCCTGGGTGCTGACCTGTCGTTCGTTTCACCCCAGCAGCACCCGCAGCCAAGCGTTCCACTTCTACATCGCGGTAGAATTTGCCATAGTCTCGCTCATACCCCCGCACATAACCGTAGGCTGTTTTAGCAGCAACGGTACCAACCGTTCCAGCCCGAAAGGCGTATTGGTCACCGAAAATATCTCGAACATCCAAATGGGCATCTGGCTGATCGTCTCCTGAGAAGTTCAAGTCAATATCAGGTACCTTATCCCCATCAAAGCCCAGGAAGGTTTCAAAGGGAATATCCTGCCCGTCTTTGGCGTATTTGTGACCACACTCTGGACAGTCCTTGTCTGGCATATCAAAACCAGAACCATAAGAACCATCTGTGATAAATTCGCTGTGCTGACAGTTTGGACAGACATAGTGAGGGGGCATAGGATTGACCTCGGTAATGCCAATCATGGTTGCTACAAAGCTAGAACCAACAGACCCCCGTGAACCGACCAAATAACCTCGGTCATTCGACCGTCTTACCAACATCTGAGAAGCTAGGTAAATCACGGCAAAACCATTTCCCAAGATAGACGTTAATTCTTTTTCAATCCGCAAGTCAATAATATCCGGTAAGGGATTACCGTATAATTCAAAGGCTTTTTGATAGGTCAATTCCGCTACTCGTTCCTCAGCCTTTTCCAAATAAGGAGTATAGAGATCTTTTTTGACCACTTCAACTTCTTCAAAACGCTCTAACATAGCATTGGGATTGGTAATGACGATTTCACGTGCCAATTCTTCACCTAAAAAGGCAAATTCATCCAACATTTCATTTGTCGTGCGGAAATGGGCTTTTGGTAGAGGAGCTGGCTGGGCATTTTCTCCATGACCAATGGTCCGGTTAATCATGGCTCCTTGTCCCAAGGAGCGCACGATAATCTCACGGTAAATCTCTTCTTCTGGGTCAATATAGTGAACATTTCCTGTTGCAAGAACAGGCAGATTTGCCCTACGACCAACTTCAATGAGTTTTTGAATGACAGCTTCTATTTCTGCCATATTCTTGAATTGCTCCTTGGCAATCATAGGGGCATAAAGGGCAGGGGGCATCACCTCAATGAAATCATAATACTTAGCTACCTTAACGGCTTCATCGATTCCTTTTGATAGTAATTCATCAAAAACCTCACCCTCTTGACAGGCAGTTCCCAGTAGCAATCCCTCACGGTGTTCATTTAAGACTGTCCGCGGAATCCGTGGTACACCTTCAAAATACTTGGTGTTGGAGAGGGATACGAGCTTGAAGATGTTTTTTAAGCCAACTTGATTGGTCACATAAATTGTCGCATGTTTGACACGGGCTTTTTTATAGGAATCTTCCGCAATCAATTCCGTATTTAACTGACTTAATTGGCTAATACCATGTTTTTCAAGAGCATCTTTTAAGAAGATAAAGAGCAGGCGACCCGTTGCTTCCGCATCGTAATTGGCCATGTGGTGGTGTTCGAGTGCCACACCAAAACGCTTGGTCAAGGGACCTAGACCATGCCGTTTGTATTCTGGATAGAGATTGCGGGCAAATTCCAAGGTATCGATGACAGGCTGGCTAATAGTGGGCAAGCCTGATCGCTCGTAATTGACATCCATAAAGCCAACGTCAAAGGTCGCATTGTGGGCAACCAGTACAGAACCCTCACAAAAGGCTTGAAATTCCTGCAAGACCTGTTCCAGCGGCTTACTGTTTCTGACATGTTCATCAGTAATTCCTGTTAGATCCGTCGTAAACTGGCTCAGTGGATGACCGGGATTGATAAATTCATCAAATTCAGCGATGACATTTCCCTTGTGCATCTTAGAAGCCGCTATCTGAATCAGGCTATTGTAGACCGCAGAAAGACCTGTTGTTTCCACGTCAAAGACCACGTAGGTTGCATCAGACAAGGACAGCTCTGCTTCATTGTAGACGATAGGAACACGATCTTCTACAATATTGGCTTCCATACCAAAGAGAGCCTTGATTCCCGCCTTACGAGCTGCATGATACCCATGAGGGAAGGACTGAACATTCCCATGATCGGTAATCGCAATGGCCTTATGCCCCCACTTAGCAGCACGCGCAATCAAGTCCTCAACTGGAGGAAGGGCATCCATGGTTGACATATTGGTATGGGCATGAAACTCAATTCGCTTTTGATCATCTGGCATCAGATCCTTACGAATTTCGTGCTTGACTTCCTGAACTTCTTGGACATTCATGGTCAGGTCACGCGTGAAATTATTGGTTTCGATATTGCCTCGTACACGAAGCCAATTACCCTTTTTCACCATATCAAATTTCTGTGCTTCTTCTTCATTTTTGACCCATTTTTGCATAGAAAAAGAAGAAGTATAGTCTGTCATCTTGAAATTGATGATAACACGCCCTGTCCGCGTTGTTCGCTGTTCCACATCAAAGACTAGACCTTCAAAGACGATACGGTTTTCCTCCGTATCAATCTCAATCATCGGTGTAATCTCTGATTTGTCAAGACTGACCTTACGCGGTGCCTGCTTTTTAAAATCTTGAAAACTCGGTTGGGGACTGGCTTCTGGTGGAGGTGCCATTTTAGCTAGTTGCTCCATGGCTTCTAGGGTTTCCTGACTCGCTTTTTGAAGGAGTTCTTCATTCTGAGCATGAAATTCCTCAACTTGGGCCTTGGTCATTTCCTCACATACTTGAATGTCAACCGCCACTTTCCCAAAGCCAAATCGAGCGAATTGCTCTACCAAATTCGGCAAATGATTCTTTCTGAAATGCGGGGTATCTACAGAAGCTGGACCTTTTATCCACAAAACACCGTCACGAAACTCGACAGGCAAGGATTGAAAAATCGAGCGAAATCCCGCACTTTGACACAACTCCTCAGTAAAGGCTTCTTGGTAGTAATCCTGCACTAAGGCTGGTTCCAAACTTTCTTGATCGGTGACCAAGCGAAAACGAGCCTGATTGCCTGTTTTTTGAAACTCATTGAGAAGCTTGGCCTTAAACAATTGATAATGAGGCAAGGGCAGGGGTTGGGCAAATCGAAAGGTAAAGTCCCAGACCTTGCTCTTTTTATGCACCAAGACCTGCTCAATCTTGGCACCTGAAAAGGCGCTTGATTCTTTCAACTCAAGCGGTAGACCAATTTGATTTAATAGCAATTGAAAGGTATCTGTCATTCTCTTATCCCTTGTCTTTCTATTCCCTCTATTTTACCACAAGTTCCCTGATTTTTCGAAAAGTTCCTGGCCATCTTTTGTCTTCGTCAAGTCCTTCCTTCGTTCTAATCGCTTAGGATTAAGCTGAGTAAAAAGCTCCTCTAACTTTTCAACCGTCCAAATATCCGCAGCCGAAATAAGATTCCCAGCCTCATCCCTATATGAAATCGTTCTATTAGTCATTGATCGCATCCTCCTTTAACCATTTAACTTAATCCTAGTATATAAAAATGAATGGACAGATAGCGTCCATTCATTTGCTTATTGATAATAACTTCTCATTTTTTCCAATTCGCATGCAAACGAATCTCGTAACTTTTGAGGAGCTAGAATTTTTAGATGAGCTCCCTGCCCCCTCAGCCATTTTTCCAGTCCCCAGGTCCACTGGCACTCAATCTCAAAAATTGCTCTATTCCCTTCTTTTTGTATCAGTTTTGCTTTAGGAAATTGATCAAACACCACATCTAGGTAAGAAGAAAACTCTAGCCGCATACGGATCATCTCCCCTTCAGAAGCATCTACCTTAAAAGAACGAACATCCCCATCTCGATAACGGTTACTATACTCTAACTTGGGAACTTTTACAGAAGAATAAGACAGTTGTTGAATACGGTCAACTCGCAAGGTTATATATTCTTCATACTTCGAATGATATACAACAACATAGAAATAAAATAAGTCAAAAAAGATAGAGATAGGCAAGACGTCATAGTTTTTCACTTTTGTAGCCTCAGGCAATCGATAACGAATCGTAAGAACTTTCTGTTCACGAATAGCTGTTGACAGCAACCAAATTGTTTCAATTTTATCTACCTGACAATATGGACCACTATAGTTTAGCCACTCACTGTTGACAATTTGCCTTACTTCTTTTTGCCCCTCTTTGTCCAATAAATTGAGTAGACTCTCTACCAGTTTCTGCGTTTCATTACGATTTAAGGAGCGACTCTCAAGAAGAATTTTGATTAAAACCAATATATCTGGTTTCCCAAAACGATTGGCCTTTTGTAAATAACGCTGATGAGTTGCTTGATGATACGCTAAGGATATCCCCTGATTTGAATGACATTCGAGAATATACGTCAAAAGCGAAAAATCTCTCTGAGCAGTCTTTTCACTAACGTGATAGTCGAAAGCTAGTTGCTTTTTGCTGAGATACTCGCCAGCTTGTAGACGGAAAAAAATATCAAAAAGTCGTTCAACATCATTCATCTCATTATTCCTCTATCATTGAAATAAAGATTTGGCCCACGATTCGGATAAGAGAGTTTCCTTTAATACTTTTTCTTGCCATATACCTGTGTAAGAAATCCCTCCATCCTTAGCGGAATTTTTATGATTTCCACACATATTCTCTGGAAATAAGGCTGGAATCTCTTTCCAAATACTTCTAGTTGCTCCATCTTTTGTTAAAACTCGATTTTCAGCATAATCAAACACCCCATATCCTTTGCGTTCAGTATGAAAATCAAGTTTTTCTTTAGGTAGATATAAAACATTTGTAGACTGACTAGCTCGTTCCTCAAGAGCATGGGGATGAAAACTATATTGCTCTTGAATTCTTTCTTTTTGATTAACAACCTCACCTACTTGTAAATAGCCATAGATGATATTAAGATCAGGCGAACCCGTTTTATAGCGGAGAGTACCTGCAAAAAGATTCCCTTCAGTCTGTCTAAACCAACCAAAGAATAGAAATAAATCTCCTACTCCCACTCCTTGATTTCGTAATAAGCCTTGAGCAGCATTTATCTGACCAAAACCAGCTTGCCAATTCGCAACAGGCTTACACCGCACATTTGCCCGAATATCTGGATCTAAGTGACAGTTAAAATGATGTTCTTTTCGATCCCCACCACTCAACTGTTTTAAAATATCTGCATAACTCACACCTTCATACTGTAAATCATCAAAGGTTAGGATATCCATTTTGGCT
Organism: Streptococcus sp. zg-86; assembly: GCF_017639855.1. Classification (NCBI taxonomy): domain Bacteria; kingdom Bacillati; phylum Bacillota; class Bacilli; order Lactobacillales; family Streptococcaceae; genus Streptococcus; species Streptococcus zhangguiae. The sequence goes on from NZ_CP072115.1 coordinate 1,842,310, forward strand.
GGAATAGGAAAAGATAAGAGCGTTCCATCTGGTAAGATAGGACTCGGTAATTTACCATTGGAGCTATCAAATCCTTTTCTTGATAAAATCACTTTCATCCTCTACTCTCCTTTATTTCTATAGTATAATAAGGTAAATCCTTAACACTTTCCATTGAACTAAATAACTGCTGAATCACTTGCACTAATTCTGCCGTTTCTTGCGGACGTTCTGTTGAATGGTAAAATCCGTTCTTAGCATTCCATCTTGGAAAACGTTTTCCACTTAACATTGCTCGGCTTCCTGAAGGAAACAATTCAACAATCTCTTGGGGTAATTCAACAGCAGAGCGACCGAAATAGCGAAACTGTTTAGAAAGTATCATCGGCTCCTGTAAAACCTTAGAATCCCATAGGTCATATCGATCCATTTCCCAATGATAAGTATAAGCATCTCGTCTATTTTTAGATAAATCTGATGCCAGATACTCTCCTCTGGAAATGACATCACAAATCTTAGCTACAAATACTAAACGATTCCGATGAGGGGTAATAAAACCTTTTCCTTCCTCATCACACTTCCTTCCGCAATCATCTGAATAACCAGCAACTGCCATCATATAAGCATCTACCTCGCCGTTTCGAATCTTATGAACCCAATGCTTATTGACATTCAGACGAATGGCTTTCATACAGCCACCTTCCGTCAGCAAATCAGGGGTAGCTTGATAATGTTGCGTAAAGACACAAGGGTTGATACCATAATCATGCGTCATACGGTAGCAATAAATAATAACTTCCTTTTCCATCACTTCTCCTTACATAGCCTTATTCCAGCTTTTGCAATATACTGAACAGTTGGTGCTAAGCCGATTTATTTCAGAAGTCTACTTTGCAACTACAGAAAAATGTGGATGACCTTTGGCATACATTTCCGCAGCTTGCTTATCAAAAAATGGACCTGCAATCGTATTACCAAACTGATCTACAACATACCACTCTGTCATGAGACTCTCTCCTTTCTATTAGTTTATGGTATTGTATGATAATACAATACCTGATATGCTTAGTATATCAGGTATTGTATGATAATACAATACCTGATATGCTTAGTATATCAGGCCTCGTGGACGCTATCTGTCCTTATTTCTTGGTTTGGTATCTATTATTAAAAAGTTTCGCCATTTTTTATAAGTATGCATTCAAAAAAGGCTGATAACCTTTTTTTTCTGTCATAGTTATCAGCCTTTTCTTATTATTTACTATCTCAAGAACAACTACTCCTATTTCTTGTATTTGGAATTGAGCAGTTATTTCATCTACATCAAAATTTTCAAGCAATTAATTGAAGTGAACATCGGAAATGACTTCCGCTGCTTTTTTACCAATAATCACACGGATTAGCAGTCAATCAACTCAATTCGATAAAAAATCCAAGACCGAAAACAATTTTTTATAAAAGACAGCTAAACTGGGAGCAGAGGCAAGAAAGTTACAACAAAAAAATGCAAGACTTAGAACACAGGCAAGAAAGTTACAACAAAAAAAGCGAAACTGGAAGCATAAAAAAACTATTTTTCATAAAAGACAGCTAAACTTGGAACAGAGGGAAGTATTTTTCGACAAAAAAATGCAAAACTGGAAACACAGGGAAGAAATTTTTATCAAAAATGAAAGACTTAGAACACAGGCAAGAAGGTTGCAACAAAAAAAGCGAAACTGGAAGCATAGAAAACAATTTTTCATAAAAGACAGCTAAACTTGGAACAGAGGGAAGTATTTTTCGACGAAAAAATGCAAAACTGGAAACACAGGCAAGAAATTTTTACCAAAAATGAAAGACTTAGAACATAGGCAAGAACGATGCAACAAATAGACTATCGACACGACTAACAATCAGCTTCTGCACCGCTTCAAGCAAGATCTGCCGAGCTAGTAACTCTGCGTTTTTGCGTTCTAGTTCTGCCACTCTCTTTTCAAGAGCTGGCATAGATACTCCTTTTTCATACGTTTATTCATAATCTAAATCCTCTCATTTCAGAACGACTTTTCCATAATCCATTCCATCATCCATACTAAAACCAAGAAGTTTAGCGTAGCTAAATTGAGCTTCTCGACGTTTTCCGAATGACTTACCGAAGTAGGTAAAAGTCATTATTTCTAAATCAGTGTAAAACACCAAGTCCTCCACCTGCTCAAAGTGGAGCGTTTTGCCATCCGATAAAAACAGCGTTAATCCATATTGCTCTTGTTCCATGTTTTCTCCTTTTGACTACAAGAAAAGCACCTAGACGACTAAGTGCTTAAAGTTCTTAAAATACAACTTGCTTTTCTAACAAATTATCTTCTGTATATTCCACAGTAAACGTATCTAACTTTTGAATACCTCGCCCCATTACAATGTTGTGGAAAATATAATTCTTTCCTCCAATTGTGACAGGTTCATTCGGTTTGGATTGACTAAAATCTGGATTTTCCACAGTAACAGAAAGTAAGCCGACTGCTTTCAGCGGAAAAGTTGAAATGACCTTATTTTTCATTTTCTAGTTCCTCCAATTCTTTTAGATAGGTCTTTAAAGCCTTTTGAGTTTGTCTCACTTCGGATTTTGGAATGTGATATTTATCTGTAACGGATAATAGGTATTTCTGAGCTGCAATTTCAGCTTCTAGGATACTTTTGCGGTTATTTGTATCAATTTCTCCTCTAAAATGCTGTTCAGCATGGTAAAGCTCCGTATTTTTTGCGCTTCTTGGAACTTGTCGCATGAACTGAAAACAATATTCTTATTATCAGGATTAAGGACGACAGAAACTCTGTCACCGATACATTTTTGGGAGAAGCTACCAAAACTATCATACTTTACAACTGTAACATGAAGCTGATTCCCTATTGCAGACACAATTCCTTTACTTAAAATCCCACGCTACACCTCACACTCAACCTTTCTAACCACTCTACCAAGCTGGTGCGGTGGTTTTTTCCTGTAAATACGCAAGCCAGACAGGGTCTTTGACACGGCAAAGGGTGACAGACAGCCCTGCCATGTCTAAACTGGTCGCAAATCGTCCTGCCTTGATAAAGGAAAGTCGCAAACCTTCCAAATCCAATAATTGGCAAATATCATTCAGAAAAACACCTTGTTCTAACTCGGAAATCGTCCCTAAATTATTCACCAAGAGGATAAACTCTTCCCCCTCCTGCCAACGGAAACGCAGTTTTAACTTGTTGACAATTTCATTAGCTAATTGCTCTGATGATTCAAAGGGAACCGTCCGATAGCCTTCTTCACCATGAATACCGATACCATACGAAATTTGCCCTTCTTCTAGCTCAAATAAAGGGTGTGCTGCTTGAGGAAAACGTGCTGATTTCCTTGCAAAACCAATCGTCGCAATCTCTGTTGACAAGGCTAAAGCCAGCTGTTCTAAATCATCCAAGGACAGGCCTGACTGGGCCGCTGCCCCTACAATCTTATGCAGTAAAATGGTTCCTGCTAGTCCTCTATGTCGCTTTTGAAAATTCTTTTTGGTGTCAACAGAAATGTCATCATGGGACACAATATACTTAATTGGAATACCTTCTTGACGAGCTTGATGAATAGCCGTTTGAAAAGCTAGTAGATCTGCTTCAAAATTTTTAACGATAACAAAAACGCCGCTTCCTTTATTCACATGCCGAATCGCACGTAAGATTTGATTAGCAGTTGGTGGAATAAAAACTTCGCCATAAACTGCCGCTGTCAGCATCCCTTGTCCTACAAAGCCTAGATGCATGGGTTCATGACCAGCACCACCACCCGAAATCAAAGGAACACAAGTCTTTTCTTGCTCCCTCAAAGCAATAATAGGCTCTTGATCTAGCCGCTCAAGTTCGGGATGAGTTAGCAAGAAACCATCTATATATTGAGAAATAACGTGATGAGCTTGATTGATAATGGCAACCATTTACTTCCCCTTTCCTTCTCTAACTGACCTTGTGACCACTTGCACCAAATAAGGATAGTGCTCACAAAGTCTACATGGACACTGTCGAATTCCCTGCTCAATCAAGGAGAGCAGGGCCCCCGCATGATATGAGACTAAGAATTGCACATAGTTGTCCTCTAGGTTCACACGCTCCTGACTTTGCACCTCTCGAAGAATCTTCTCTAGTAAAATCTGACAATAGCCGTCCAAGTAAGCAACAAAAGCATTTTGGCCTTTGATTTCAAACAGCTGAACATAGAAGGACTGATTTTGTTCAATATAGTAAAGCAATTCATCGAGCAGGGTCAAACCACTGATATAGTTGAGATTATCGGTGACCTGCTCCTGTAACTCCGTTTCAAAAATCCAGTCCAGCAGTTCATACTTATCCAAAAAATAATTATAAAATGTCTGGCGCCGCATGTTGGCTTCCTGCATAATATCCACAACCGATAGTTTATCAAAGCTCTTTTGGGCCAGTTGCTGTTTAAAGGCCTTTGCAATCCGCTTTTTTGTAATCAGAGATGTTCCCATGCCTTACTCTTTTCTTACCCTTCCATTCAACCGAAAAACAGATTGATACTCTATCAACATCCTCCAGTCATTCTATCTCTACCTTACCATATTTTTCCAAAAATCCAAAGGGACAGACAGCCTATTTTGTCCCTTTCTTTTTTCCTTAAAATCCAGTATACTGTAAGCGTAATCATCACTGTCATCATAGAAATAGATTGCCTCTTTCGAACATCCACCTTCCTAGGGCAAATCTCTTCTTATGACTCATATTCATTAGGAGGAATACTCATGAAAAAAATTATCAATCAGCCAGAGCACGTTGTCGATGAAATGCTCCAAGGTCTTGTCTTTATGCATGGGCAATTGGTTGAGCGCTTAGACGGCTATGACGTCATCGTTCGGAAAGCTGAAAAACGTGGAAAAGTTGGACTCATCTCAGGTGGAGGTTCTGGTCACGAGCCGTCTCACGCAGGTTTTGTTGGACGTGGTATGCTATCAGCTGCTGTCTGTGGAGCTGTCTTTACTTCGCCAACACCAGATCAGATCTTAGAAGCTATCAAGGCAGCTGACGAAGGGGCAGGCGTCTTTATGGTCATCAAAAACTATTCTGGTGACATTATGAACTTCGAAATGGCACAGGAATTGGCTGAAATGGAAGGCATTGAAGTTGCAAGTGTCGTCGTGGATGATGATATTGCAGTCGAAAACAGCCTCTATACACAAGGTCGTCGCGGTGTTGCTGGTACGATTTTAGTCCATAAGATTCTTGGCCATGCTGCTGAAACAGGAAAATCCCTCGCTGAAATCAAAGAATTAGCAGATAAACTTGTTCCGCAGATTAAAACTATTGGACTAGCCCTTTCAGGAGCTACTGTCCCTGAAGTTGGAAAACCAGGTTTTGTCCTAGAAGAAGATGAATTTGAATACGGTGTTGGTATCCACGGTGAACCGGGCTATAAGAAAGAAAAACTCCAACCGTCTAAAGACTTGGCTGAAGAGTTAGTTGCTAAATTACTCCAAGATTTTGAAGCCACAGCAGGCGAGAAATATGGTCTTCTTATCAACGGTCTCGGGGCTACACCACTCATGGAACAGTATGTTTTTGCTAACGACGTCGCACAACTCTTAGAGAGTAAGCAAATTGAAGTGGTCTACCATAAGATTGGAAACTATATGACATCAATCGATATGGCAGGACTATCCCTCACCCTCATTCAATTAGAAGATAGCAGCTGGTTGGAGGCTTTAGAGGCAGCAGTTGAAACCCCAGCTTGGTAAAGGAGGAAAGAATGGAGACACAAGCAGTATTCAAATGGATGCAATTATTTGCTCAAAAAATCCAAGAAAATAAAGACTTGTTGAGCGAGTTAGATACACCGATTGGAGATGGTGACCACGGTGGTAATATGGCACGAGGCATGGCAGCGGTCATGGAAGAGTTAGAGGGAAAGGAATTTGCTAGTTCCGATCAAATCTTTAAAGTCGTGTCCATGCAACTGCTTAGTAAAGTCGGTGGAGCTTCTGGACCACTCTATGGCTCAGCTTTCATGGGATTAACCAAGAGCGTACAAGCGAATGCTTCTCTCCTGGATAGCCTTCAAGCTGGACTTGATATGATTCAGAAGCGAGGCAAGGCAGTAGTCGGAGAAAAAACCATGGTTGATGTATGGACTTCAGTCATTTCCGATATAAGAGCTGGGACACTCAGCCTTGATTCCATTCGCACAGCCGTTGACAACACCAAGGACTTACAGGCTACAAAGGGACGGGCTTCTTACGTTGGGGAGCGTTCTGTGGGACATATCGATCCTGGTTCCTACTCTTCTGGTCTTCTTTTTGAAGCATTGGTGGAGGCTGGACTCGTATGACACAAATTGGTATCGTCCTTGTCTCTCACTCTCGTCATCTCGCCCAAGGAGTTGTTGATTTAATCTCCGAAGTCGCAAAAGATGTCCCTCTTACCTATTGTGGTGGATTAGAAGACGGCAGTATCGGAACGGAATTTTCCCGAGTAGAAGAGACTGTCGCAAATAATCCAGCAGACACCATTCTTGCCTTCTTTGACCTAGGCAGTGCCCGCATGAACATGGAAATGGTTGCAGATTTCTCTGATAAAGATATCCGGATCCAGTCTGTTCCTATTGTCGAAGGAAGCTACACCGCAGCAGCCCTCTTGCAAGCAGGCGCTCCCCTTGACACTATTCTGGAACAGCTAGCAGAACTACAAATCAACAAATAACACTCGACAGCAATCAAACTCTAATATCGTTCATTGAGCTTATAATCTGTAACCATTACAAGGTTCTACAGTATAGAGGAGATAGCTTCGCTAAGCGAATATCCCAGCTTTCACAATTCTCATTGCGAAAACGTATCAGATTTTGATTTTCAAAAATATCTAGTCTCCAAACATCTTAAAAGAGGTTCAACCCTAAATATAAAAAGCGAACAAGATAGTTTTCTGACACTCAGAATTCTATCTTGTTCGCTTTTTATGTCTAATATATCAATTTAAAGAATCAATGATAAAGAATTTCAAAAATCGAAATCTTTTTATCCCAAACACTTTTTACATACTACATGTAATAATCTACTTGATCCTAGCCTTTCTATCTCAGTAGCTTCTTATTTATTTGCTAAGATTTGGAGGGTTTCCAGTAATTGATTCACATGAACTTCGACCGTATCACCTGTTCCCTTGATTTTCACTTCAACAATGCCCTCTGCTGCTTTTTTACCAACTGTTACACGAATTGGCAAACCAATCAAGTCACTATCTGAGAATTTCACACCGACACGCTCATTGCGGTCGTCCGTTAAAACTTCATAACCAGCTGCTACCAAACTGTCCTCAATTGATTGTGTCAAGCTCATAGCTGCTTCATCTTTGACATTTACCGGAATCAAGTGTACATCAAACGGCGCTAATTCTTTCGGGAAGTTAATGCCCCAAGCAAAGCGGTATTCTCCTTTTGGTGTTTTATTGACAAACAAACGAGCATGCTGTTCTAAGACAGCTGACAATAGACGACTGACTCCGATACCATAGCAACCCATAATGATTGGCACGGCACGACCATTTTCATCTAAAATTGTTGCGTTCATGCTGTCTGAATAGCGTGTCCCCAATTTAAAGATGTGGCCAATTTCAATTCCACGAGCAAATTGTAAGGTTCCTTTTCCATCTGGTGACGGCTCGCCTTCTTTCACCTCACGAATATCTACATATTCACTAACTTGATAGTCACGACCCGCATTGGCACCTGTATAATGGAAGCCATCTTCATTGGCACCAACCACCGCATTTTTCAAGCCTTCGACCTTACGGTCAGCAATAATTTTTACCGTTTCAGGAAGACCTACTGGTCCCAATGAACCAAATGAGGCTCCAAAGACCTCAACAGCTTGTTCTGGCGTTGCGACATCAAAGAAATCCGCTCCCAAGTGATTTTTTAATTTGACATCATTGACTTGGTCATTTCCAACAAGTAAAGCGACCACAGGTTCTCCATCTGCCATAAAGAGCATGGTTTTAATGGTTTGTTCTTCTGGAATGTTTAAGAAGGTAGCCACTTCATCAATGGTTTTACTGTCAGGTGTTGCAACCTTGACCAATTCTTCTTCGGCTACAACCACATTACGCGGCTTATATTCACTCGTTGCCATTTCAAGATTGGCTGCATAGCTTGAGTCGCTCGAATAGACAATCGTATCTTCTCCTGATACCAACCAAGCTGCCAATTCTTCCTTGATTGCTACTAGAACTTCTTCAGGAATCTCATCAAAAGAAGCCACAGACTTATCCAATACCACCCAGCGGTCAAAATCTGTACGGTCTGGAGTAATAGCCATAAATTCTTGGCTATCCTTACCACCCATGGCACCACCATCACCAATGATTGCCTTAAATTCTAACCCTGCACGAGTAAAAATAGCTTCATAAGCAGACTTATAATCATCATAAGTCTGATCCAAACTATCATAGCTCGCATGGAAGCTGTACCCATCTTTCATGATAAATTCACGGCCACGAAGCAGACCATTACGTGGGCGTTTTTCATCACGGTACTTAGGTTGAATTTGATAGATATTCAAAGGCAACTGCTTATAAGATTGCACCGCATCGCGGGCCAACAAGGTTACCGTTTCTTCATGAGTAGGACCCAGAATAAAATCTGAACCCTCGCGATTTTTTAACTTGTAAAGGTCATCACCATACGTATCATAACGGCCTGATTCACGCCAGATGTCAGCTGATAAAAGTGCTGGGGCTAAAAATTCGACCGCACCAATCTTGTCAAACTCTTGACGCATGATGTTTTTAGCCTTTTCAATTACACGGTTAGCCAGTGGCAAATAGCTGTAAATCCCTGCAGATATCTGACGAACATAGCCTGCACGTACCATTAAAGCATGGCTAATCACCTGCGCATCAGAAGGCATTTCCCTCAAGGTTGGGATGATCATTTTTGATTGTTTCATACTATTTTTTCTCTCCTTACATTTCATCTTTTAGAAAAAGACACGTAAAATATCATTCCAAGTCACTGCAATCATGAGAATCACCATCACTGCAACACCAGCCAGAGTAATATAGGACTCTGTTTCTTGTTTGAGAGGCTTTCTACGAATCGCTTCAATGATATTGATGACAATTTTTCCACCGTCAAGGGCAGGAATCGGAATCAAGTTAAAGATTCCTAAGTTAATGGATAGCATGGCCAGCAAGCGTAAAACATCACTCCAGCCACTAGCTGCTGCTTGTGAGCTGATTTGGTAGATGGCAACTGGTCCACCTAGTTTATTTAAATCAAATTGAGCAATAATATTTTTCAGAGCCTTCACAATCAATAAACTAGTTGAAAGTGTTTCCTTAAATCCACCGACTACTTTATCAACAAAGCCCGTCTTTAAAATCGGTGAAATACCAAGATAATACCGACCATCTTGCTCTTTCGTCGTGACATCAAGCGTTTTTTTCTCTCCCTCATGACTGAGTTCTACTGTTAGAGTTGGAGCTGATTTGGCATCTTCACTAGCCTTAGCAATAGCACGAGCAATTTCATCATAATCACTGACCTTTTCACCATTGATAGCAAGAATCTGATCGCCTGTAACAACACCAGCCTGCTGAATGGCACCACCTTCTGTCACCGTCACCTGATTACTCGTACTATCTGGCACTCCCCCTTGTAGGAAGAAAAAGAGGACAAAGGCGACAAAGCCTAAGATGAAATTATTCATCGGACCTGCAAAATTAGTGATTAAACGCCCCCAGATCGAAGCATTTTGATACTGAACATCTACTGGTGCAATGCGCACTTCTGTACCGTCTTCCTCAATAATGGTTGCATCATGGTCTACTGAAAATGTCTTGCTTTCTTCTAGGACTAAGCCTGTGATGTCTAGTTTTTCTTCAAAATCGTAGGACGTCACGTTCATGGGAAGACTAGTATCGTCTAAGAGCTTGTTAGACAAGTTAATACGGGTCACCACTCCTTCTGCGTTGACAGTGAGCGAAACAGGTGTTCCCGTCTTTATTTCTGTCTTATCTTCACCCCAGCCGGCCATACGAACATAGCCACCCAAAGGCAAGATACGAATGGTATAAGCCGTTCCATCTGCTCCGATATGGGAAAAGATTTTCGGTCCCATTCCAATTGCAAATTCCCGTACGAGAATCCCTGATTTCTTTGCAAAATAGAAGTGTCCAAACTCATGGACAACGACAATCACACCAAAGATAAAAATAAATGCTATAATTCCCTTCATCATTTCTCCTTAGAATAAACCAAAAAAGTGCATGATAGGAAAGACAAAAATCAAACTATCAAACCGATCTAAAATGCCACCATGACCTGGAATGACTTTGCCAGAGTCTTTGACACCAAATCGACGTTTAATGGCACTTTCTACTAAATCTCCAAATTGGGCAGCGATAGAAAATAAAGCAACTAAGAATAGCATCACTACAAATGAATAACCCGCTGTTACTGTCTTATTCACCAAAAGGAAAATCATGGCTACCACCACCGCAGAAACAATACCACCAAGACTGCCTTCCACAGTTTTATTTGGCGAGACTTTTGGCATTAGCTTGCGTCGCCCAATCTGACTACCAATCAGATAAGCTCCAATATCTGTCGCCCAGACGATGAATAAAGCAAACAAGACCTTTTCCAGACTATCCATGCGAGCCAATATCAGATGATGAAACCCAATTCCGACATAAAAACTAGATGCGATTGGAAAGGCAACTTCTGCGTAAGAATAGTGATTAATATTCAAGACCGTTGATCCTAATAGGCAGAAGACCACAATAGCATAGGCTGTATAGTTCCCGTCTGTCGGTAGAAAGGGAACATAGTTTTCTAAAGGCAAGGTCAAGACAAGACTGCCCAACATAGCCAGCATGCCTTCAACTGAATTTGGCAACAATCCATGCATCTTGATTAGCTCAGCGGTTGCAATCATCGCTAAAAGGCCTGTGAAAAGTTGAAAAGGAACTCCGCCTTTTAGTAAAAACGGAATAAAAATAGCTAACGCAATTCCGCCAAAAATGACTCGTTTCTGTAAATCCTTTGACATATCTTCTCCTCTTAGATACCACCGAAACGTCTGTGGCGTCTGTTGTATTCTTTAATTGCTTCATGAAGCGCCTGTTCATCAAAATCTGGCCAAGCTATATCTGTAAAGTACAATTCACTATAGGCTGTTTGCCAGGGTAAAAAATTACTCAAACGCAACTCGCCACTCGTCCGAATGACTAAATCTGGATCACGTAAGGTATAGGGTAGGGTATTGGTATAGAGGTAACCAGAAATCAAGCGTTCATCAATATCTCCTGGGTTAAATTTCGTATCAAGCACGGCTTGAGCAATTTCTTTTACCGCATGGGTCAATTCATCACGACCACCATAGTTTAAGGCAAAATTCAAAATCAAACCCGTATTGTGCTTGGTTTTTTGAATGGCTTTTTCAAGAGCTGATTTTGTTGCTTCAGGTAGGCGTGCATGATCGCCAATCATCTGGATTTTTACGTTATTAGCATGCAAATCAGGCACATATTTATCATAAAATTCAACGGGCAAGTTCATGATGAACTTAACTTCTTTTTCTGGTCGTGTCCAATTCTCTGTTGAAAAGGCATAGACCGTTAAGACCTTGACCCCCATATCAGAGGCTGATTTGGTCACTCTTTGCAGCGCATCCATCCCTGCCTTGTGCCCCATGACACGTGGCTGCATTCGCTTTTTCGCCCAGCGACCATTTCCATCCATGATAATGGCAATATGCTTAGGGACTTGAATAGCTGTTTCAATCGTTTCTTTTTTCTTAAATGGAAAGCGGAACATATTTCATCCTCACAGTATAATCATTTCATTATACCATATTTTAATAAAAATGCGAAAGTGCTAGGGTTTAGACACTAGAGTTACCCCTGACAAAACAGAAAAAGCATCCTCAGATGCCTTTTTGTTCGATTATTCCTCTGTCACAGCTGTTTCTTCTATAACTGCTTCTTCAACCACTGTTTCAACAGTAGCTGCTTGGCTGACACGACCACGAATAGCTGAACGTTCAAATGTCAAATAGACACCATCCACATCCAACACCACTTTCTGCTCGTTAATCTCATCTACGATTCCATACAAACCACCAATAGTCACAATCTCGTCGCCTTTTTTAATTTGGCTCAAGGCTTCCAAGCGATTTTTTTGTTGTTTTCGTTGAGAAAAAATCATGAATCCTAGCATAGCCACCATCAATAGTGGAAATAATAATTGACCCATAGTATCACTCCTTTTCAAATATATCTCATTATACCAAAAGATTCCATAAAAGAAAAGCCACCGGATTCGATGACTTCTATATGGAGATGAATATGAAAAAGGTAAGTTCTTATCAGATAAAGTTAAGAGGATCTTACTTGATGATTGTAGTATAGTGCAGAAAACTTAAATAAAGCTGAAATACTTCCAGCATTTTTAAAACTAGCGAACAACATTTTCCTACTCAGACGATAGCCATTTAATCTGAAACAAGCATCATTTGTCCTAAAATAGCGAATAATCTTTCTTGGGCTTCTTCCAAACTAAAGCTCGTTTCCAAGAGCCAATAGCTGACAAAGGCAGAAACCCCTCCTGAGAACACATGGATATAGGAATTATGAGGCGGTGCAATAACCTCTTTACTGCCTTGGAGATTGGCAGAAAGGAGCATCTCTTGAAAGGCGGCAGAAAAAGCAGCTGGCTCACTGGTCAACAATTGATAGATCACAAAGCGATGATCTTCAACTGCCCGAAGAATATTATCCAAAAACAAGCGACGCTCAGCTGTTGAAATGCTGGCTAAATCTTTGGCAAGCGGTTTACATGCCTCCTCAATTGATAGTAAAATCTCTTTTAGCATACTATCATAGAGGTGTTCTTTGGTTTCATAATGCTGATAAAAGGCATTACGCGATACCTGAGCTACTGTACAGATTTCCTTCACAGAGATTTTAGCGATGTCTTTCGTTTGGAGCAAGTCTAAAAAGGCTTTTTGGAGAGCTAATTCCGTTTTTTGGAACCGTAAATCTTGTTTCAATAGGACAGTCCTTTCTTTTGTGTCTGTTAAGTGACAAATTGGCAAAAATTGTCAATTGACTCTTTTAAATGACACGTGTACTATATAAACTATAACAGAAAGAAAGCGAGAAAACAAATGGCAAATCGTGTTACTGAAATATTAGGAATTGAAAAACCGATTATTCAAGGACCCTTAGCGTGGCTGACAAATGGAGCCTATGCTGGCGCAGTGAGTGCAGCAGGAGGACTAGGTGTTCTGGGGATTAGCGCAGGCCAAACCGTAGCTGCGACAACTGTGGAAGAAACTGTTGAAAATATGCGTCGCGAAATTCGCATTGCCCGTCAAATTACCAATAATCCCCTTGGTTTGAATGTTGCACCAGGTCATCCAAATACAGATATCTTTACACAACCCATGCTGGATTTAATGGCAGAAGAAGGTGTTAAGGTAGCTGTTATGGTGGGAGAATTTTCAGCCGAATGGACCAAGAGATTCCATGACAAGGGGATTAAGGTTATCTTTCGAGCGGCCACTCCAACAGTTGAAAATACGGAAGAAGCCATTCAAGGTGGCGCAGATATTATCGTTGCGACCGGTTTTGATGAAGGTGGAACCGTACCTGAAAAGGCAATTGGCACATTTTCAATTGTTCCTATGATTGTGGATGCCGCAAAAGGGCGTGTTCCAGTCATGGCAGCCGGTGGTATTGCGGATGCACGAACTGCCAAAGCGGCCTTTGCTTTAGGAGCAGAAGGACTCTTTGTCGGAACCGCCTTTATGATGTCTGAAGAATCTATTCTCGCACAAAACATCAAAGAACAAGCCTTGGCTGCAAATGCTTCTGATCTCCTACTCTATCGTACCGTACCAGCATTTTACCGTTCCTTACCAGGTACTATTCCAAATAAACTGCTTGAAATGAGTCAAGCTGGTGCTAGTGAGGAAGAAATTTTTGAGATGCAAGGTGCCTATAATGGGATGCGCGATGGTATGTTATTTGGGGATTTAACCAAGGGATTTGCTTCCTTTGGACTCGGAATTTCTATGATTGATACGATTGAGCCTGTTGCTGTCATCATGGATAAGCTCATGTCTGGAATTGAGGAGTTGGTATAAGAAATATGAAAAAACAAATGAAAATTGTCCTGCAAATGGTATCTGGCTATGGTGGGGAATTTAAGACATGGCGTCTGCCAAAAGCCAAAGAAGACGTCTATACAGACATGGATTTCTATGTTGAAATGGCACAGTTAGCAGAAAAAGGCAAACTCCATGCCCTCTTTATGGCAGACACTCCTGCTCTCGTTAATGATTTGACACATGATACGCCCATGCATTCCATGGATCCACTAATTGCCATGACCTCTGTTGCTCGAGCAACCAAGCATATTGGCCTAGTTGGAACCTTTTCAACAACCTTTAATGAACCCTATAACCTTGCCCGTCACCTCAAAGCATTAGATGTAATCAGTCATGGACGAGTTGGTTGGAATGCGGTCACCACTTCTACACCAGCAACAGCTGCGAATTTTGGAACACAGCTAAAATCTACACAGGAGCGTTATGGCAGAGCTCACGAGATGATTGAAGCTGTTCAAGGACTTTGGGGTTCTTGGGAAAAAGGAGCCTACATCCACGATAAACAAGCTGGGCAATTTGCTGATATGAGCCAGATTAAACCTCTTAACTACCAAGGTGACTACATTCAGACCAAGGGGCCCCTTCCTATTCCGCCATCTGAACAGGGGCAGCCACCCATTTTCCAAGCAGGACCTAGTCCAGAAGGCATTCGGCTAGCAGGACGATTTGCTTCTGGTGTTTATGCCAATCCTTTCACTATTGAAGAAGCTCGTGAATACCGGAATATACTGAGAGAAAGTGCCATCGCTCATGGGCGTTCTGCAGACGACATCAACGTCTTTACAGGCTTTATGTTTACCATTGCAGACAGTAAGGAAGAAGCACTTGCTCGTCGCAGAGCAGTATTAGAGTTTGACAAGGAAGAATTAGCACATCGTCTATCCTATCTCGGAGCCATGGTCGGCTTGAATTTTCAAGGTATCGATCCCTATCAACCTCTTCCTGACAGTTGGTTAAAGCTCGCTCGGACTAATCCACACGATCCTCGTTCTCCACATGCCTTGGAGGTTCTAAAAGAGGGGTATTCACCAGTCGATACACTGGCACACGGAGTCATTAACTACCACCCAGTCGTTGTGGGAACTGCCAAAGATGTGGCTGATTTCTTGCAAGAATGGTTTGAAGCAGGAGCAACAGACGGATTTTCCATTGTGCCAGACCTTGCCCACGATGGCGTGCGTGCCTTTGTCGAACAAGTCGTACCAATTCTTCAAGAACGAGGCCTTTTCCATAAAGACTACGAAGGCTCCACCTTACGGGAGCATCTCGGCGTGCCTTATCAATACGGGATTTAAACAGAAGAATAACGAAAAATAGAAGTCCATTTAAAAATGAACTTCTATTTTTTATATTGTCAAGAGCATGATGCAAAATCCCAGCTTGAAGAAAAAGTCTTTTTATTGCCACCATCCTTATGTGCTTTCGGACATCAGCGACTTCCTTCGGAGTAAAATAATCTAGTGGATTATTTTAGCCCGAGCCCAGAAACAAAGGAGCGAGGATAATCGATTTCAACGAAATCACGACTTCTGTCTCACTCCCACTTTTAGCACGGCGGTGGTAGCGGTATTGTGCTCGCTACGCTCGCAAATTTTCTAACCTTAAAACTACAGAAAATGAAATATCATTGTACTGTTTTTCTGAATTGTGAGGTTTGTCTACATTCTGAAACTACCTGTCAGTAGTTCCTATCTCCCGATTGAAATAGTCCACCAGACCTCGTTAAGAAGAAAATTCGCTTCCACGAATTTCTATTTCCAGCCTAAAAACGTCCCCCGGACCTTATCAAGCGGAGGATTTGTTACCACAAATCCTTATTTCCAACCTAAAAAGGTGCACTGCACCTTGTTAAGAAGAAAATTCGCCTCCGCGAATTTCTATCTTCAACCTAAAACAACCCGTCAGGGTTGTTTTAGCCCCATACGCTTTCCAAGATATTGGTTTGTTCGCGGCCTGGGCCGACTGAGAAGGTTGAGATGCGAACGCCAACGAGTTCGCTGACGCGACGGACATAGTTCCGTGCATTTTCTGGGAGTTCTTCTAGGCTGCGTGCCCCTGTAATATCCTCAGACCAACCTGGTAATTCTTCATAAATTGGTTTGCAACGTTTGAGTTCTTCTAGACTTGCTGGATAGTGGTCAATCCGTTGTCCGTCTAAATCATAGGCGACACAGATTTTTACCGTTTCAAGACCTGAAAGAACATCGATTGAATTTAAAGAAAGGTTTGTAATACCTGATACACGACGGCTATGGCGCATAACGACTGAGTCAAACCAACCGACACGGCGTGGACGACCTGTGGTTGTACCATACTCATGCCCCACTTCGCGAATACGATTGCCAATTTCATCGAATAATTCCGTTGGGAATGGTCCGTCACCTACACGGCTAGTATAAGCTTTACATACCCCAACTACCTTATCAATCTTGCTTGGACCAACACCTGAACCAATGGTTACACCACCTGCAACTGGGTTTGATGAGGTTACAAACGGATAGGTTCCTTGATCGATATCAAGCATAACACCTTGTGCTCCCTCAAAGAGAACTCGTTTACCTTGGTCGAGGGCATCATTCAAAATCACCGAAGTATCCGTCACATATTGCTTGATTTGCTGACCGTATTCGTAGTATTCTTCAAAGATTTCATCAAAGGCAATCGCTGTGCTATCATACAATTTCTCAAACAGACGATTTTTTTCTGCTAGATTACGCTCCAAGCGCCCTCTGAAAATTTCGCGATCCAAGAGGTCTGCAATGCGGATTCCCACACGCGCAGCCTTATCCATATAGGCAGGTCCGATCCCTTTAATGGTCGTTCCGATTTTATTGTCACCTTTGGCTTCTTCCTGCAATTGGTCCAACTTGATATGATAAGGCAAGATAACATGGGCACGGTCTGAAATCCGAAGATTATCTGTTGTCACGCCCTCTTCATGCAAGTAGTTCAATTCCTTGACTAAAGATTTTGGATTGACCACCATACCGTTTCCGATTACAGAGATTTTTTCTGGGAAGAAAATCCCTGACGGAATCAAGTGTAACTTGTATTTTTTGCCGTCAATGACAATCGTATGACCTGCATTGTCACCACCTTGGTAGCGTGCAATCACTTCTGCATTGGCAGACAAGAAATCGGTGATTTTTCCTTTACCTTCGTCCCCCCACTGGGTTCCTACAACAACAACTGATGTCATATCTTTACTTATTTACAGCAGAGAAAGCTCTGCTTCCTTTCTTCACGCACGGCAGGACTCTCACCTGCTAGTTTCTCTTACAATTCATTATAGCCGATTTTAGCGATTTTTTCAAGATGAGGCCTCAGCATTGTCCGTGAAATATCCCTATTTCATAGAAATTCTTTCACTATTTTTTGCAAAAACTGAACAATTTATTTTTGAAATAATACAAAAGAAATCTCCCAATCGTTTGACTGGAAGGTTTCTAAGCGTACTTACCAATAGCTAAAATATTGATCTGCAACTAAACAACAACAGGCAGCCTTATTTACAAGTAACACGGAATCAGCGTCTATTCCTCTATTCGATAATAAAATTGTCCTTGTTCCGCAAAGGTATTGATTCCAACACCTGTCCATATCCGGTCTCTGCTGCTATCAGATGTATCTGTAAACTGCTCATTACTCTTGATGGTCACGCCTGCCGGGATGAATTCAAGTAAAAAGCCTCCCGTATCACCACCATACACACCACCAGAGGCTGTCCCATAATCTGTCGCAGATAAGCCATAGCCAGTATACACATCTGATACTAAACCTTTTTCATCAAACGTTAATTGATTCCCTGAAGCATCTACCCAACTACCACTGACCGTCGCATAGTTTCCTTGAACAAGCTCCGCAATATTCATCTCTCCCAATCGATTTTCCACTGCCTGAGCACTCTCCTTCGTCTCACTAACAGAAGAAGCACTAGTTGTAGTTGACTTGGATTGGCTACTAGATATAGATAATTGAACCATAGATGAATGAGACTGACTATCTCCGGTCTCCTGTTTCTTTTTGGTTGACCAACAAGCTGTTAGGATGCACAAACTTGCCAAGGCTAGCATTGATACTATTTTTACTGTTGTATGATTTACTTTCATAACATTCTCCTTCTCTACTTTTGCTCCTATCTCTATTATATACTTTTTCAACTAATAGAAAAAGATTTTACTAGGATGTTAGCCTAAGCTACCCTCATCCAACAAAAAAAACAAAGAAATTTCTTCGTCTCAGAATGTAGACAAACCTCACAATTCAGAAAAAACAGTACAATGATATTTCATTTTCTGTAGTTTTAAGGTTAGAAAATTTGCGAGCGTAGCGAGCATAATACCGCCACCACCGCCGTGCTAAAAGTGGGAGTGAGACAGAAGTCGTGATTTCGCTAAAATCGATTATCCTCGCTCCTTTGTTTCTGGGCTCGGGCTAAAATAATCCACTGGATTATTTTACTCCGAAGGAAGTCGCTGATGTCCGAAAGCACATAAGGATGGTGGCAATAAAAAGACTTTTTCTTCAAGATGAAACAAAGAAATTTCTTCGTCTTATCCCAATAATAAACTACTCAAAAGAGCCAAGATAGCTGGTCCACCTTGTTTTAAGAGGATAGCTTTATTTGAGGTCATCGCGCCATAAACAGCTGCCCCAATCACATATAGAATGAAAATCGTAACGATTTCTAAATTGTGTGAAATGAAAATACCATACAAGAGAAAAACAGCTAACAAGCCATTGTAAATCCCTTGGTTTTTAAAGAGAACAGCAACAGACGGACGGGCTAATTCTTCCTTACTCATATTGAACGTTTGACTCGTTTTGTCTGAACCTGTCGCAATCGTTTCAAGATAGAAAATATAGAGGTGCTCAAGAGCAACAATCGTAGCTAAAATAGTCGTTAATAATGACATCTCATTTCCTTCTTTCTAATCTTTGTCAATCACAATTTCTTCTAAACCGATTACCAACTTACCAAGTAAATCTCGCAAAGTAACTCTTTCCTCCGCAGATAAAATCCCCTCCATCTGCTCCTTTACAGACACATGATAAGGTGGAGACGATAAGAGTAGCTGTTCCTTTGCAAAATCTGTCACATCAACAAGCATTTCCCGCTGATTATGTGGATTACGGACTCGAGTCACGTAACCCTTTTCTTCTAAAATCTTAAAATGGCGTGTTAGAGCGGCTTGATCAATTTGCAAAACGTGCTGTACTTGGACTTGATTACAAGGAGCTTCTTTTAGCAACACTTGCAATAGTTCATAGCGTGTCAAGCTGATTTCCAAGCGCTTCTCAAATAACTGAGTCACCACCTGATCTGTTATATGGAGCTGGTAAAGTAGGTGATTAATTGCTGTCATGACATTTCCTTTTGTTGATTAATCAATTATTGACTCGTCAAGTATATATTGAAAAAAAGGAAAAATCAAGCAATTTGCTTGAAATTTTCACTATTTTTTCGAAAATAACTATTCAACTACTTAACCGATATGATTTGCCGAGCGATTTGCATAAGAAACCCAATCAATGCCTCGAGCTTGACACCAATTTTGGACTCCTGGTGCTAATACGAGATCTGTTTGATGCAAATCCGTTACAGATTTAGCTCCCAACAAGGTCATAATAGCAGCAATACCTTCACAAAATAGCTCTACTTCTTCAATAGCCTGCTCAACAGACTGCCTATTCTTAACCAACTGTAACATACGGTTAGACAGACCGACTGCACTACTACCCAAGGCCAGCAATTTCACAATATCTAACGGGGTTTTCACGCCTCCAGAAGCCATCACTTCTGGACGAATCTGCTCAGGCAGACTCATCGCTTCAACTACGGAGACAACTGTTGATTGCCCCCAGCCATGTAGGTAGTCATAAGAACTCTTTATCCGACGAGCATTCTCTATCTTAGCAAAATCTGTTCCACCTACTCCAGAAATATCAACTGTTCGCACACCAATTGACGATAGCTGCGAAACAGTCTCACGACTCATACCAAAACCGACCTCTTTTACAATCACAGGTACTTCAATACTGCCAACAATGGTTTCAATATTTTTTAGCCACATCGAAAAATCACGATCACCTTCTGGCATCACCATTTCCTGAGGTGCATTTACATGAAGTTGTAATGCATCTGCTTCAACTAACTCAACAGCCCTCCTAGCATTATCCAAATCATGATGAGCCCCCAAATTCGCAAAGATAATTCCATGAGGATTTTCCTTACGCATAATTGAGAAAGTCTGTGCAAGACTTGGATCTTTTAGAGCTGCACTGATTGATCCTGTCGCTAGAGGAATTTTGGTTTCATGGCCGAGAATCCCTAACAATTGATTGATTTCCCCTGTCTTTTTGCTACCACCTGTCATAGCGTTAACAAAAAAGGGCATCTCAAAATCAAGACCAGCGACTGATGTTTTTAACGATACATCCGCTACTTTCATCTCTGGTAGAGAATGGTGTACAAAACGTGTCTGTTCAAAGTCACTAGCTGACTCCATTGTAAATTGTTGGTTGGCCAAAGCGACATGTTGATTTTTCCGATTTGGACTGACAACTTCTTTTTCAAACATGGTTTCTCCTTATTCTCTACAAGCAATGGAAAGCGGTAAAGGCTTAATCCCTGCCCCTTCCCAAGCTCTGCAAATTGTTTCTTTTTGAGCCAGCGATCTGACGAAGCAAATACCGCAATCGCCACCTCCTGCTCCTGAGGATTTAGCAACAGCCCCTTGTTCCTTAGCCAACTGGCATAATCGTGTCAGTTGAGAGGTTTCAATGACAATTCCCATATTGACCGAAAAGTCTCGTAGTTGTTGACGATTCACTGCAATCGCTTCTTCAAAAACGGCTGCATCATTTTCTTTACAGGCCTGAATCAATTTTTCCACACAGAGCCTATTTTCAGCCAAAAATTGCTGGTGATAAAGCTCTTTTTCTTCTTGAGTCAGCTGACGGTGCATGGCTGCTACTAATTGATCCGTTGAGGCTGCAGCCCCCGTCCAACCTACTAGCAATTCCAATCCGTCTGGCAACTCCAGCAACTCAATCGCTAAATCTTTCCAGTCTTGCTCTATCACATCACGAATTGAAGCATGCTTTATTGCTGCTTTGAGCCAGGCTCGATCGACAGAATGATAAGAGATAACTCCACCAAAACTAGACGTCGCCAAATCCCCAAAAGAGCCAGTCATATTGTTTTTTAATTGCGCAATTGCTGCCAGTTTATACACCAATATCGGTACAATTTCTTGCTGATAGTAGGCTAATAAAGCCCGAATCACTGCAACCGTTACAGCTCCTGATGAACCCAGTCCATACTTGGCTCCCGATTGTTGATCATCCAAATCCGATCGAACAGCAATGCGATAGACTGTAGACACATCTACTCCCAACGTACGGACATAGTCTTCAACCACCTGCATACTACTGATAATCAGCTGATAGGGATTAGACGAACTTGCGTAAATCTGATGCTCCTGACGAGACCAAAACACTTCCAGTTCAGGATTTTGAGTAGAACGAATCGTCCCTTTCTCTGCCTGTTGTAAAGAGACAACCAAGCGTTGTTCAACCGCTGCAATAACTGCTGGGTAACCAGCTTCAACAACTGCGTATTCTCCTGCTAAATATAACTTTCCTGATGCACTTGCCTCAATCATGCTCCACACCTCTGGAAAAGCTACGCTCAGATTCCTGCCAATCTGTCTCCAATAAGACATAAGCACCGCAGCCCGGGAGACTGGTTAAAATTTGCTCTGCTTGCAAATATTCTTTCAAGGCAGCGACGAGATAATCCATATCACTGGCTCTACAAAGCACTTTGACATTCGGACCGGCATCCATGGTCATATAAGCCGGCAAATTCAAGTCCATTCTTACTTGGCGGACAGCCTCCTGCGCTCTCAAACTATCTGCCGTCCAATAGGTAAACGGAGGATTTGCAGACAAGGTGGTCGCATGCATTTTCATGCCATTGTGTTCCGTCAGTTGTCCTACTCGCTCAAAATCGCGCTGTGCAATAGCATCCTTAATGTCTTGTAAATCTCGAGCAGCAGTTTCGACCCACATCGGATAAAATGGAGAAGTCTGAACTGTATGCTCCATACCCTCACGACTAGCAATCTTTTTCTTTCCAGTATCCACCGCAAGAACAATCATCCCAATGTCCCAATCAGCATCGTCAATCGGATGAGCCATGGAATCTGCTGTTCCTGTCCCCATATCCCATTCGACAAATCCGCCAAACAGACTACGGGTACTAGAGCCTGACCCTTGTCTGGCAAAGGTTGATAATTCCTCACGAGACAAGTCCAAATCCAAGGCAGTTGCAGTAGCTAATGCCAAAGCAGCAAAAGCGGAAGCTGAACTGGCTAGACCAGCAGCTGTTGGAACAAAATTCAAACTTTCAACACAAGCAAATCGTCGCTCACCTGTATATTCGCGAAATAAATTCAAAAATTGCGAAATTTTTTTATTTTCTTTTTCGGATTGTTTTTGGCCGTTCAAAAAAAACGCATCTGCCGTCAAGGCATCATCAAAGACAACCTTGGTATCTGTGTAAAAAGCGTCCAATGTCAAGGATAAACTGGAATTCATTGGTAAAAATAAATCCTTATCCCGCTTTCCCCAATATTTAATTAACGCAATATTGGTATGGGCACGCGCAATCCCTACTTTCTTACTCATGTCCTTCTCCTAAAAACTGTATCCATGTTTGGCGAGCACCAGCTGATGTGAGAGCTTGAGCGATAGTTTGCGCTATTTCCTTCGTTTTGGCAAGAGCAATCATGCAACCTCCCCGGCCACCACCTGTTAATTTGGCACCCAATGCCCCCTTTTGGCGAGCAATCGCAACCAAGCTATCTAAACTTTCATCTGATACACTCAACTTCTGCAAATAGCTCTGCGCATAATCCATCACCTGACCAAGTTCAGCGGCTTGATTCTGCGCCAAATAATCCCTCGCTTGATTGGTCAACTCTCCCAGGGCCTCAATCCAATGGATAGCTTCTGCCTGCTCTTGATAAAGATGTGCTACATCAGTAATCGCTTCTAAAGTATTTCCTGTCTTTCCTGTATCAGCAACAACCAGATAGGCATTCAAAGAAAGAGTCACCGGCTCAATCTCTTGACCTTTCACAAAAAAGATAGGTGCTGTTCCTGTCACCGTTGTCGCATCAATCCCTGACGGATTTCCATGCGCAATCTTTTCAGACGACTGGACGATTTCCCACAATTCTTCATCTGACAAGGTCTTTTGATAGAAGGTAAATAAAGCTCGTGCCACCGCTGTAGCCACTGCTGCACTAGAACCCATCCCGCGCTCTGCTGGAATGGTCGATTGAATCTCAATATGAATAGCAGGATCAGTCGGTGCCCCAATCCGATAAAGTGAAAAGCGGATTGCATGTTTCAAACTTTCCCAAATTTTAGGCATTTCATGAACCAGACCTTGATAAAAATCACAACTAACAGAGAGTGCTTGACCTTCAGCTCGAACTTCAGCCGTAATTTGAACAGCAGAAAAAGGCATGGCAATAGCTGGCTGGCCATACACTACTGCATGCTCTCCCATTAAAATAATCTTTCCTGTTGATATTCCTCTTGCAACCATGATTTCTCCTTATGCAGCTTATATTATACCACGTTTCAGAAAAAACCTTCTACTATTTTCTATTTCACAAAGAATGAAAAGGAGGAAAACGTAGCGGAAATTTGTTTTTCACTAGTAAAATCGCTACAATATTACTATCAGATATGACGAGGAATATTACTATGAATATGAACCATTTACTGCAACAAGCACCGAAAAATCTTCCTATTTTGCAGGCTCGTTTTGGGTTAGAACGCGAGTCACTACGCATGAATACCAAGCATCGTATCGCACAAACTGCTCATCCTGAAAAACTAGGTTCTAGAGAATTTCACCCCTATATACAGACCGATTATAGCGAATCACAATTGGAATTAATTACTCCCGTCAGCATTTCAACCAAAGAGGCTAGACGGGTATTAGGCGCTATTACAGACGTCGCTTATCGTTCCATGAATCCTGATGAATACCTTTGGCCACTGTCCATGCCTCCTCAAGCAAGAGAAGATGAGATCCGAATTGCCCAACTGGAAAATGACTATGAGTACCGATACCGACAAGGACTTGGACAACGCTATGGAAAATTACTCCAATCCATGTCAGGCATTCACTACAACCTAGAATTAGGGGCAGACTTAATCACACAATTATTCGAAGCAAGCAACTACGACTCCCAAATCGCCTTTACCAATGATCTCTATCTCAAGTTAGCACAGCAATTTTTACGTTATCGCTGGTTTTTAACGTATTTGTATGGTGCTAGTGTGGTAGCCGAAAAAGGATTTTTACAAGAAGAATTAGCCCACCCTGTTCGTTCCTTGCGCAATAGCTCCTATGGTTATGTTAATTCTTCAGATATTCATGTTTCCTTTGCTGATTTAGAAACCTATGTCCAGGATATCGAACACTATGTCAAGACAGGACAGCTTTCTGCGGAAAAAGAATTTTACTCCGCCGTCCGCCTGCGGGGCCATAAGCATAATCGGGATTATCTCACAAAAGGGATTCGCTACCTCGAATTTCGCTGCTTTGACCTAAATCCCTTTGATTTTCTTGCTATTAGCCAAGAAACCTTGGATACTGTCCATCTCTTTGCGCTTGCCCTCCTGTGGATTGATCGCCCTGAAAATGTAGATGATACCCTTTTAACCGCTGCTCGACTAAATAACCAAATTGCCCTTTCTCATCCGCTCACTCCCCTACCAGAAGAGGCTGATACGCAAACCATTCTTGACGCTATGCAGGCCGTTGTCAGTCATTTCCAATTAGATGAGACGTATCAAGAATTACTAGAAACTGTCAAACAGCAAGTTGCCCATCCTCAACTGACCCTATCAGGACAGTTAGTCGACCGACTAGAAGGACATTCCCTAGAGGATTTGGGACGCAAGCAAGGAATCAACTTTCATGAATACGCTTGGAGTGCACCATACGCCCTTAAAGGCTATGAAAACATGGAACTCTCTACTCAAATGCTGATGTTTGATGCGCTGCAAAAAGGAATCAATCTTGAGATTCTCGATGAAGAAGATCAATTCCTCAAACTCTGGCACAAAGACCATGTTGAATATGTCAAAAACGGCAATATGACCTCTAAAGATAACTATGTTGTCCCTCTTGCTATGGCGAATAAAACGGTTACCAAAAAAATTCTTGCAACAGCAGGATTTCCTGTCCCAGCAGGTGCAGAATTTTCAAGCAAGACAGAGGCGCTACGCTACTATGGGCAGATTGAAAAAAGCGCTATTGTTGTTAAGCCAAAATCCACTAACTTTGGCCTCGGGATTTCCATTTTCCAAGATGGCGCTAGCCTAGAAGATTATGAAAAAGCCCTTGACATTGCCTTTGCCGAAGACACACAAGTCTTGGTAGAAGAATTCATTGCAGGTACTGAGTACCGCTTCTTTGTCCTAGACGGAAAATGCGAGGCTGTATTACTACGTGTTGCTGCAAATGTGGTAGGAGATGGCATCCATACAATCGCAGAGTTGGTTGACATCAAAAACCAAGATCCGCTGCGTGGGCGTGACCACCGTTCCCCACTTGAAATCATTCAGTTAGGAGACATTGAAAAGCTCATGCTGAATCAGCAGGGCTATCAGCCAGATACTGTTTTAGAAGCTGGTCAAAAGGCTGAACTACGGGGCAACTCCAATATTTCAACAGGTGGTGACTCGATTGATGTGACGGATCAAATGGATGAGAGCTATAAACAGCTAGCAGCTGATATGGCTAAAGCTATCGGAGCTTGGACATGCGGTGTTGACTTGATTATTCCAGATTCATCCCTCCCTTCCACTAAAGACGATCCTAATTGTACCTGTATCGAACTCAATTTCAATCCGTCCATGTATATGCACACCTATTGCTACCAAGGACCAGGACAAGAACTAACACCCAAGATTATCGCAAAATTATTTCCTGAGATAATTTCATAAGACTGAAGTAGTTTTCAGTCTTTTTCATATTCTCCTAAACCCCACTGACTGGCATTTTGTCGCTCTTATGCTATAATAATTCTTATGGACAAAATGATTAAAACAATTTCAGAAAATGGGCACTTTCGTGCCTTTGTATTAGATAGCACAGAAACGGTTCAAACTGCTCAAGAAAAACATGATACCATGGCTTCGTCAACTGTCGCCTTGGGGCGTACCTTGATTGCCAATCAGATGCTGGCTGCAAATGAAAAGGGCAACACCAAAATGACTCTTAAAATCCTTGGAAACAGCTCTCTTGGCGCCATTATCAGCGTGGCAGATACAAATGGTCATGTTAAGGGCTATATTCAAAACCCAGACATTGACTTGAAAAAGACAGCGACGGGCGAAGTCATCGTAGGACCTCTTGTTGGTCAAGGACAATTTTTAGTGATTACCGACTATGGTATGGGACATCCCTACCACTCGATGACACCGCTAATTTCAGGAGAAATTGGTGAAGATTTTGCCTACTTCTTGGCTGAAAGTCAACAAACAGCATCCGCAGTTGGACTCAATGTCTTACTTGATGAAGAAGACAAGGTCAAGGTGGCAGGTGGTTTTCTGGTTCAAGTTCTACCAGATGCCACAGAAGTAGAAATTGCACAATTTGAACAACGGCTTCAGAATATGCCTGCTATTTCTAGCCTGCTTGAGTCTGACAATCATATCGAGGCTCTGCTGGAAGCTATTTACGGTGAGCAACCTTTTAAACGCTTATCCGAAGACACACTCAGCTTTAGCTGTGATTGCTCAAAAGAACGCTTCTTACAGGCTCTTGCTAGCCTCCCAAAAACAGATTTAATAGAAATGAAAGAAGAAGACAAGGGAGCAGCCATTACCTGTCAATTCTGCCAGACCCATTACCAATTTGACGAACATGACTTGGAGGAACTCATCAATGACTAATCTCAACACCCCTTTTATGATTGGAAATGTCGAAATCCCCAATCGTACAGTCCTAGCTCCCATGGCTGGTGTTACCAATTCCGCCTTTCGTACCATTGCAAAAGAAATGGGGGCAGGACTGGTTGTCATGGAAATGATTTCTGAAAAAGGACTGCTTTATAATAACGAAAAGACCCTGCATATGTTGCACATCGAAGAAAACGAAGCTCCAATGTCTATCCAACTCTTCGGTGGAGATGCTGACGGATTATCACGCGCTGCGGAATTTATCCAAAAAAATACCAAGGCCAACATTGTCGACATCAATATGGGCTGCCCCGTGAACAAGGTCATCAAAAATGAAGCAGGTGCTAAATGGCTCAAAGACCCTGATAAAATTTACCATATTATCAAGCAAGTAACCTCTGTCCTTGACATTCCCTTAACCGTCAAAATGCGGACTGGTTGGGCTGATCCTGGCCTAGCTATTGAAAATGCCCTCGCTGCAGAAAGTGCTGGAGTGGCTGCTCTTGCCATGCACGGTCGCACTCGGGAACAAATGTATACTGGAACCGTTGACCTTGAAACGCTCAGCAATGTCGCAAAGGCCCTCACTAAAATCCCATTCATCGCAAATGGAGATATTCGGGCTGTCCAAGATGCTCGCCAACGGATTGAAGAAGTTGGTGCGGATGCTGTTATGGTCGGACGAACTGCTATGGGAAATCCTTACATCTTCGAGCAAATCAATCATTATCTCGAAACAGGGGAAATCTTGCCCGATTTGAGTTTTGAAGATAAGCTCAAGATTGCCTTTGAACACCTTACTCGCTTGGTCAACCTCAAGGGAGAGAGCATTGCTGTCCGTGAATTCCGTGGATTAGCTCCTCATTATCTACGCGGAACAGCTGGTGCCGCTAAAATCCGTGGAACAGTTGCCCGTGCCGAAACTGTTGCAGAAGTTGAAGCACTCTTTAACCAAGCACGTGAAGCCTATAAAAAATAAAATAACAGACAGAAGGCTTGATTCGCAGAAAGCAACTTCTTCTTATTTCTAGGTTTTGGATTACCGCTGGACTCACGTCCAGCTTCAGAATGTAGACAAACCTCACAATTCAGAAAAACATTACAATGATATTTCATTTTCTGTAGTTTTAAGGTTAGAAAATTTGCGAGCGTAGCGAGCACAATACCGCACCTCATCTGTGCTAAAAGTGGGAGTGAGACAGAAGTCGTGATTTCGTTTAAATCGATTATCCTCGCTCCTTTGTTTCTGGGCTCGGGCTAAAATAATCCACTGGATTATTTTACTCCGAAGGAAGTCGCTGATGTCCGAAAGCACATGAGGATGGTGGCAATAAAAAGACTTTTTCTTCAAGCTGCGCTGGACTCACGTCCAGCTTTTCATTTATTCTCTAAAAATAAGATGATATAATTATTGATTACAAGATAGACTGCCTAAGAGCTGTTCCTAAATAGTATAGTGGATTGAGAAGGCAAGAAGCTATAGATAGAACTGGCGTTAATTGAGGATTACTCCATAAGCCCTATTTCCAACCTTCAACAGTCCACTGGACTAATGTTAGCAGAGGATTATTTCATAATCCCTATTTCCAACCTTCAACAGTCCGCTGGACTGTTGAAGCAAAGCGACTGAACGATGACCTAACCTTTATTCAATTCACTATATGTTGTGAATAACTCCTACTTGAAACCTAGACAAGCTGTTTTTTACGTGAGACCCCCTCACTAAACCGTGCGGAAGCCTTTTTTCATCAGAAAACACAAGACTTGAAAGCGAGAAAAGAGATTTTTGATAAGAAAAAGCCTCACTAGCAATTAGTCCTGAACGTTTCATGAAAAGATGAACTCCCTAAAAGCTAGTTTCAAATAATGTTACTGAAAAACGACTGACTTAGTAGTCAATCGACAGGTTTTCAATAGAGAAAGACGTCACTTAGAAGCTAGATAGGTATTTTTCAGCAAGAGTGGATCTCACTAGACAATAAGTCTACCTTCTACATCAGATTTTATAAAATAAAATAACACAATAAAATCTGCCTTTGACAAGGCCTACAACTACTGTATCAGCATAAAAATAAGCGATTGGGATTAAAGAACCCAACCGCTTATGTTGTCTTATCGACTACTATCGAATTTTAATTCGCCAGCTTTTACACCAATTTTTAGTGTACTGCCACTCTGTAATTCCCCACGTAGCAGCATTTCTGCTAATGGATCTTCGACTTTCTTTTGGATAACACGACGGAGTGGTCGCGCGCCCATTTCTCTATCATAACCTTCTTTTGCTAGTAATTTCAATGCAGAAGGCTGTATCTTGAACTGAATACCTTTTTCATCCATAACTGCTTGAAGGGGCCGAATCATCACTTTCACCACTTCTTGCATATCGTGATCACTCAGACTATGGAAGACAATCTTCTCATCAATTCGGTTGATAAATTCTGGTCGGTACGCTTTTTTCAACTCTTCAAAAATACGTTTTTCAACGTGCTCTTGACTCTGAGACAAATCAAGTGCACCAAAACCAACTGTCTTATCATCACGCAAAGCTGTTGCCCCAAGGTTAGATGTCATAATGATGAGGGTATTCGAAAAATCAACCTTTCGTCCCTTACTATCTGTCAAGACACCATCATCTAATACCTGCAGCAAAAGATTAAAGGTGTCTGGATGTGCTTTTTCAACCTCATCAAATAACAGAACGGCATAAGGTTTGTTGCGGACTTTTTCGGTTAGCTCACCGCCTTCTTCATAGCCAACATAACCAGGAGGAGCACCATTTAAGCGACTAGCCGCAAATTTTTCCATATACTCACTCATATCAAAACGAATGAGAGCCGATTCGTCGTCGAATAATACTTCAGCCAAAGCCTTTGCCAACTCTGTTTTTCCGACCCCCGTAGGTCCTAAGAACATAAAGGAACCAATAGGGCGCTTGCCTGTCCGAATACCAGATTGATTGCGTCGAATCGCCCGACTAACTGCAGAAATAGCAGCATCTTGGCCAATCACACGCTTGTGCAATTCAGCTTCTAAATTCAAATATTTTTTCACATCTGTCTGGCTCAACTTTGCAACTGGAATACCAGATAAGCGACTAAGGGTTAACAAGACATCTTCTTCTGTCACTTGGGCATCTCCCAGTATTTCTCGGTTTTCTTCCTCCAATTCCTTAACTAACAGTTGACTGACTGTCTTGTGTTTTCCATCCATCAATGCCTGATCAGCCGCAGACAATTCAGACTGTTTGCCACTAACTTTTTGCTGATTTTGCACCGTTGCACTTGCTTCATCAAGTAAATCAATCGCTGAGTCTGGCAAATTTTTGCTGGTCAGATACCGTTTAGCAAACAGCACAGCCGTACGAACAGCTTCCTCTGTAATCTGAATGTTATGGTGGCGTTCATAAGCCTGTTTTAAACCTTGTAAAATAGCAATACTATCTGCCACACTTGGTTCATCTACTGTCACCTTCGCAAATCGACGAGACAGGGCTGCATCTTTTTCAATATGCTTTTGGTATTCATCTTGGGTCGTTGCACCAACTGTTCGCAAGGTTCCCCGTGCAAGAGCTGGTTTTAGGATATTGGCTGCATCTAAGGTCGAATCAATTCCGCTACCTGACCCCATAATCGTATGTAGCTCATCAATAAAGAGGATAACATTCCCATCTTCTTCAATATCGTTGATGATATTGTTCATCCGCTCCTCAAAATCGCCACGAAACCGCGTTCCTGCAATGACATTCATCAAGTCCAATTCCAAGACCCGCATCTTACTTAGACTAGCTGGCACTGCTCCATCTGCCACTCGCTGTGCCAACCCCAATGCCAAGGCTGTTTTCCCAACACCTGCATCTCCTACTAAGACAGGATTATTCTTGGTCTTACGAGATAGAACCTGAATCATTCGAGAAATTTCTGACTCCCGACCAATTACTGGCTCGATCTGTCCTGCACGAGCTAAGGAAGTCAAATCTCGTGTATAGTCTTCTAAACCACCCGTCTGCGGTGCTGGCGGCATGCCCATCATATTGGCCATAGTTGGACGATTAGCACGACCACTTTTCATCATACTACGAATGGCTTTTAAATCTTCCTTTGAAAATCCAGCCTTAGCTTCCAAATTCTTCCGTAAGTCAATAAAGCGAACCTTATTCTCCGAATCTTCAAAATGAAAACCGGCCTTATCCAAAATTTGTGAAGCAACTGACCGTTTATCAAGCAACATTGCTAGAAAGATATGCTCTGTTCCCACTTGCTTAGCCTTTACAACTTCCGCAATCTTTTTAGCAAACCGCGCTACCTCATCCAAACGCTTTGAGGTTTGCAATACCGTAAAATCTTCTAATTCTTCACGATAGCTACGCTCTGTTACCAAGCGAGTCGCCTGCTCATAATCTGCAATATCCGCTGGGTATTCTGCCAAAACAGCTCCCGCAATTGTATCTGGATTGATGACAAAAGCCAATAATAAATGCCAGGTTTCTAAATAGTTACACATGTAGCGTTGTCCAATGAACTGTGCATCCTCATAGGCGCGTTGTAATCCTTTTGAAAATCTCATCCTAATCCTCTTTCCTATCCAATCGTCGTAATAGTTGTCGTAGCATCCTTGCACGAATAGCAGCTGCATCTGTTCCTAGCACTTCATCACTACCAATTGACAACAAGAGATTGCCTTCTCGCTCCGTCATCAACTGCTCATCAAATAAGAGCTGTAAAATGTCCGCAAAAACGGTCCCAGATACTTCTTTCCCCATATTATGTAGTAAATCGCGCACTAACTCATGCTTGTCTGAGAAGGTGACACGACCAATGCGGATGTAGCCACCGCCACCACGCTTACTTTCGACGATATAGCCACGACTAGCCGTAAACCGTGTCTTAATCACATAATTAATCTGACTTGGTACGACTTCAAACCGACTGGCCAATTCACTCCTACGCAACTCTGCTACACTTACCTGTTCTAAAATCGCCTTGATATGCTCTTCAATATAATCAGATGTATTTTTCATCGCCATAGAATCCACCTCTTTCTCTGACTATCTTTGACTATTATATCGTAAATCACAAACTTTGAAAAGCAAAAGCCACGCTGTTCTGTTTGTTCAAGGGATGTAGATTGCAACATCTTAGGGAGCATCGCTTCCCTTTTTTTGCTAACAGATTGAACTGTACTTCTTTATCTCTTGCCTTTCTTCCTCATTTTTCCTATACTAAGGTATAGAAAGGAGTTATGATGTTTACCAATTCATTTCAAGAACTCGTACAAGATTTTACAGCAATTTCTATCGAAGAAGCTGAACGTTTACTCACGCAGGAAGAACAAGCCATTCTCTTTTTGGGGCGTGCGACCTGCCCTTATTGCCAACGCTTTGTACCAAAACTCCATAGCGTTGCACAAGCTGCTGGATTAACCGTCTATTTTATCGACAGCTCTAATCCTGACCCACAACTCCAAGAACTTCGTCAGCGCTACCAAGCCGTTACGGTTCCAGCCCTCTTATATTCAGGTGCAACAGGTGTTCAGGTTCGCTGTGACAGTTCCATGACGGAAGAAGAAATCCATCACTTTTTAGCAGGCTAATATGACAGCTTTACAATTCCAGTTTCAGACCGATTCTGTAACCCTCTACCACAAAAATCAATCGATTGGCACAATCCATTTCAAGGAAAATCCGTATCACAACCAAAATATTTATCTAAATTTTCAGTTGAAGCAGTACGATATAAGCCTTGCTCCTTCACTTTTCCAAGCCATTCTCCAGCATACCAAGCGCCCTTTGCAGGTCATGCTTGATTCTGCAGACCAGACCCTCATCGCTTTTTTAGAGGCAGGAGGTTTTACATGCTTGCGGAAATGCTATGAAATGGAAGTTAGTGTGCAAGATTACCTTGGAAATCCTGCCCCCATTCAATTTCAAATGGCAGAACAAACGGAAAACATCTATTATCGTTGTTGCAATCTATTGCTGAATCATTATCAGGAAAGGCATAAGGCAATCAGTCCATTTACAGGAGAGAAAGACGAGTTTTTCAAGGAACTTCCTTCCACTGTTTACTATCACATTGAAAAAGACGATATCACTTGTCTCGCTTTTCTTGACGGAAATGAAATTGCCTATCTTTGGGGAAAAAGCACAGACTGCCTCCAACCCTTTCTCAATCAACTGATTCCCTACCTCTTTCAGCAATATAGCTCCATTACCTTTGAAGCAGATGATGTGGATCCCTGTGCAATGACACTTAAATCACTCTTTACAGATGTCACAGATGAACATTGGGATACTTATATCCTACGATAAACACTAAAAAAGGGAAAAACATTCGTTTCCCTTTTTATCTATCCTTATTTACCAAGAGCCGCAGCCATTGTAGCAGCAACTTCTGATTCAAAGTCGTTCGCTGCTTTTTCAATTCCTTCACCCACTTCGAAACGAGCAAATGTTACAACGCTAGCGTTTACTGAGTCAAGGTAGGCTTCAACTGTCTTGCTATCATCCATGATGTAAACTTGTGCAAGGAGTGTGTATGCTTGGTCAACTTTTGTATTGTCAAGCATAAAGCGATCCATTTTACCTGGAAGGATTTTATCCCAGATTTTTTCTGGTTTGCCTTCAGCAGCAAGTTCTGCTTTGATGTCTTCTTCTGCTTGAGCAATTACATCGTCAGACAATTGTGCTTTTGATCCATATTTCAAGAATGGAAGGGCTGGTTTACCAACCATTGCACGGCTTTCATTGTCTTGTTCAATTTTGTGGTTCAATTGTGCCAATTCATCTTTCACGAATTGCTCATCCAATTCTTTGTATGAAAGAACAGTTGGTTTCATCGCAGCGATGTGCATTGATACTTGTTTTGCAAGTGTTTCATCGCCACCTTCGATGACAGAGATAACTCCGATGCGCCCACCATTGTGTTGGTACGCACCAAATGCTTGCGCATCTGTTTTTTCAATCAAGGCAAAACGACGGAATGAGATTTTTTCTCCGATTGTCGCAGTTGCATTTACGTAAGCTGCTTCAAGCGTTTCACCTGAAGGCATTGTAAGTGCAAGTGCTTCTTCGTTGTTAGCTGGTTTGCCTTCTGCGATTACTTTAGCTGTTTCGTTTACCAATTCAACGAATTGAGCATTTTTCGCAACGAAGTCAGTTTCAGCGTTGACCTCAACAACTGCTGCTACATTTCCATCTACGTAAACACCAGTCAAACCTTCTGCTGCTACACGATCAGCTTTCTTAGCTGCTTTTGCCATTCCCTTTTCACGAAGCAACTCAATTGCTTTTTCGATGTCACCATCTACTTCAACAAGGGCTTTCTTCGCGTCCATGACACCAGCACCAGATTTTTCACGCAATTCTTTTACAAGCTTAGCTGTAATTTCTGCCATTATTCGATCTCCTATTTTAGTTTATTATATTTAGAAAAAAGGGGAGGGCTGAGCCCCGCCCCTTAGGATGTTTTACGATTTATTAATTGTTGTCGCCTTCTACAACTTCAACGATTTCTTCGATAGATGTTGCTTCGGTTTCAGTAGCTGCCAATTCTGCTTCTACTGATTCAACGCTATCTTCACCTTGACGACCTTCGATAATTGCATCAGCCATTTTCGCAGTGATCAATTTAACAGCGCGGATTGCATCATCGTTTGCTGGGATGATAACATCGATATCATCTGGGTCAGTGTTTGTGTCAACCATCGCAACAACTGGGATACCCAATTTTTTCGCTTCTTTAACAGCGATTTGCTCTTTATGCGGGTCAACAACGAACATAACATCTGGAATACGTGGCATATCTGCAATACCACCCAAGAATTTTTCAAGACGAGCACGTTGTTTATTCAACAATGCTACTTCTTTCTTAGGAAGAACGTCAAATGTTCCTTCTTCTTCCATACGGTTGATTTCTTTCAAACGAGCGATACGTTTTTGAATTGTTCCCCAGTTTGTAAGAGTTCCACCCAACCAACGGTGGTTGATGAAGTATTGACCAGAACGGATAGCTTCGTCTTTCACTGCTTCTGCAGCTTGTTTTTTCGTACCAACGAACAAGATAACTGCATCGTTTGCTGCTGCATCACGGATAAAATCGTATGCTTGATCAGCTAATTTTACAGTTTGTTGAAGGTCGATAACGTGGATACCGTTACGCTCTGTAAAGATGTATTTTGCCATCTTAGGGTTCCAGCGACGAGTTTGGTGACCAAAGTGAACACCAGCCTCAAGAAGTTGTTTCATTGAAATTACTGCCATGAGTAATGTCTCCTTTTTGTTTATTCTCCTCTCTCAAACGTCAACTTGCAGTCCAACCTTACGGCAACAGGCCCACAATGGATTTGAGATGAGTATTTATTGCTTTTTGCAACTCTATTATCTTACCAAATTTCTAGTAATTTGGCAAGGGATTTGTTGCTTCTAATGAGAATAAATGCAAATATAGACCATTTCCCACTTGACCAATCGTCTTTTTTTCGGTAGAATATTATTTGTTATGGCGGTATAGCCAAGTGGTAAGGCACGGCTCTGCAAAAGCTTGATCGTCGGTTCAAATCCGTCTACCGCCTTTTAGTACCTGATTTAGCAGGATTTAACCAAGTGAAAAGCCCGTAAAATCGGGCTTTTTTGATTTTCTTATTCGGTTAAACTTAACAAAGTTAGTGAGCAAATGGGGCAAAAAATCCTTCTGTGATACTCAGGAGAATTTCACCGCTATACCTACAATTCCTTCCGGATTGCTTTTTGCAATAGCTGACTAAAATTGACCTTGTTTTCTTTTCCTAGTTCAACAAGCCAGCTTGGTAGCTTAACAGTTTTATTGATAATCTTAGAACGTTCGTGCTCACGAACAAGCTCCGTATCAACCAAAATAATCCCCTCATCTACTTTATTTCTTTTTTTCTGCTGACATTTAGAACAGGCAAGAATAACAGAACAGGAACAATAAGAATACCACTAACATTTCAATCAAAGATACTATGGTGGATTGAGAAAGGAATAGGACAAGGTAAGAAGTTGCAGATAGAACTGACGTTCATCAATACTCTATAAAAATCAAAATCTGACTAGCTTCCACAACTGAGAATTGTGGAAGGCTGGAAATAGAACGAGTGCAGCTCGCCCCTTGCAATTGAGAATTGTGGAAGGCTGGAAATAGAACGAGCACAGCTCGCCCCTTTGAACCACTAGTTCGGACTAATGGTAGCTGAGGATCATTGCATAATCCTTATTTCCAACCTTCAACAGTCCTCAGGACTGTTGAAGCAAGGTGAGTTAACGACGTCAGACTTTGATTTTTGACGAGTAAAAGCGACTTAACGATGTCCTAACCTTTATTCAATTCACTATAAATTTGTTGATTAAGCATCGCAAACCATATCTGTAGTACAAAAAACCAGCGGATAGACTGGTACAGGAGATTATGAAAAATTTTAAGTTTGAATATAGCATAAACTAAGCAAGGTTGAAACACATCTGTCCTAAGATAGAGATTTTCCCTTTTCTCTATATAGAGGAATGATCTTTATTTCCTAGCTCTTTCATCTTCTTCATCAGCTCACGATGACGAGCTATGGTATTATAGACAGCATCTTCTGACAATACACCACGCGCCATATCTTTTGGGAGTTGTTCTGCCTCATCCATTTGATAGTGACGCATCCATTCCTTGCTTTCATAATAGGCAAATAAGCTAGCTAAGCTAGGTTGAAACTGCTCAAATATCTCTAAAGACTGCTCCACATTTGTCAATACTGTTTCTGCTTGGTTTAAGATTTCTTCCATTTCTTGGATCTTTTTGATATCATTCATAGTTTCAGTATAGCAAAAACACTAGCGGATTTGCTAGTGTTTTAAGGAGATTATGAAAAATATTTAGGATTGAATACAGTATAGCTTCTTTTAGTCCAAATGAAATCAGTCTTCAGACCGATATTTCCAAAATAAAACAAAAGAGAGAACTGGTGCTTGACACGCATTCCCTCTGTTCTTATCCAGCTTACAATTCTGCGATTTGGCTCAAATTCACTTCGGCAATCGTATCATTTCCGAACATAGAAATGACCATTTTTACCTTATTATTGTCAATTTCAGTAATTTTTCCTGTATAGTCCGTAAAGGCTCCGTCGATGATTCGAACCGTATCCCCCACCTTGACATCAATGTCAAATTCTTGAACGGTTTGTCCCATAGACACTAGAATTTGGCGAATTTCTTCTTCCAAAAGTGGTGTTGGTTTTGAACGATTCCCATGTGACCCGACAAATCCTGTAACGTTTGGTGTATTCCGCACAACAAACCAGGCTTCATCTGTCATGACCATTTCGACCAAGACATACCCTGGGAAACGATTTTCTTCTACTTCTTTGACTTCCCCATTTTTTTCCACTTGGACAGTCTGAGTAGGGATTTCCACACGAAGGATATTTTCAAGCATATTATAGGTATGCGCTCGTTGAAGAAGGTTTTCTTTGACCTTATTCTCATATCCTGAATAGGTTTGAAGTACAAACCAGCCTTTATCAAAACTATCTAACATAGCTCGCTTCCTTTCATAATAAAAAAGCCCGAAGGCTTTCCCTTTTCTTCATTATAGCATGGCAATTTTCGTCTTGCAAGCATTTT
This sequence comes from Streptococcus sp. zg-86, assembly GCF_017639855.1. NCBI lineage: Bacteria > Bacillati > Bacillota > Bacilli > Lactobacillales > Streptococcaceae > Streptococcus > Streptococcus zhangguiae. The sequence continues at coordinate 1,880,101 of NZ_CP072115.1, forward strand.
CTAGAAAAGATTGATGAGGCTGATAATCCCTCGAGATAAGACAAGGTCAAATAGGTAAATAATTGCTACGAAAAAGGCGGTATACTGAATCACTGACATAAAATCTTTCCAGCTCTGTCTTTTTGTTGGCCAAGTCGTATCTTTTAAAATCCGGACAATATCTTTTAAAAATTTCACAACAGTCTCCTATCTGGTTTCCTTGTGGACCGTATATTGACCACAATGTTTACAATATTTATTTACTTCTAATCGTGTCGGCTTAGGATTGCTAGAGAGTTTGATTGAATAATTACGCGATCCACAGACTGCACACGCTAGGCTTGCTTTTTTCAGTGCCATAAAGCCCTCCATCTTTGCTATTCTATCATGTTTTCTTTGATTTGGCAACTACTCAAACCAACTCTTTAGGTTATCCCAGAGAGTCTTTGCCCGTTCTGGCAGTTGTGCATCCACGATTTCTTGCTTGGTTTGCTCCAGCAAGTCTTGGGCTTTATTTTTGATATCATTGATCTGTTCTTGGTAATTCCCAATAGTTGACAGGGGATTTGACTGGCTTGAAGAAACAATACCATTTTGAACATAGGCGTTTTCAACTGTGAAGTCCGTCCCTGCTGTATTTGGCAAGAGAGAAGCCGCTACTGTTTGAAAGACGTTGGCAGCCATCCAGAAATTATTGCCATCAATGTAGTGTTGTTCATCGGTCTTTTCAAATCCAATCCATTGACTGATCACAAGGTCGGGAGTGTAGCCAATCACCCACTGATCATTGATTAAGTCCGGATGAAAGCTTGTTTCCGTTGTTCCTGTTTTACCAGCCATAGTATAGTCATAAACGGCTGCACTAGCTCCTGTTCCATTGGTAAAGGTCCCTAGCATCATGGAGGTCATTTTGTCTGCTACGGATTGGTCAATAACACGTTTGCTTGATTCTTTGTGTTGAACCAATACCTTTCCACTAGCCGTTTCAATACGGGTAATCAAGTGAGCATCTTTCATAACCCCACCATTGGCAAAAGTAGAATAGGCTTGAGCCATCTCAAGGGGGTTGGTCGATACTCCACTTCCGATAGCCACTCCCAAAACAGGATCGACCTTATCCATATTGAGACCAAATTTTTTCCCATACTCAAAGGCCTTGTCAAGCCCTAATGCATTAACAGCTGCTACAGCTGGCAGATTATAAGACATAGCAAGCGCCTGGTACATCGGAATCGTCTCTGATGTAGAATGATCAAAATTATGCAAGGTATAGGTGCCATAGGTTTCTGTATGATTATCTAACTCCTTGTCAATGGACCAGCCAGCTACCACAGCAGGAGTGTAGGCAACCAGCGGCTTAATCACAGAACCCGGACTTCGCTCTGATTGGGTCGCAAAGTTAAACTGACGAAAGGCTACATCCTCTGAGCTATTTACCCGTCCCACTAAGGCACGAACGCCACCCGTTTTCGGATCCATAGCAACACTTGCAGATTGCGCATACGATCCATCATAGGCTGAACTTGGAAAGAGGCTTTCATCATTGTAAATCAGCTGCATGCTGGCCTGCGAATTTTGGTCTAACTCTGTATAAATCCGATAGCCATTGTTGATAATATCGCTCTCTTTTAAACCATACTGGTTAATGGCTTCTGCCACAACCGCATCGAAATAAGAAGGGTAGCTATAATTGCTCTGCCTGCCTCCATAGGTGTCATGTAATTGGCTGCTAATATCAATCTGCGCGTCAGTATCAGCAGTCGCTTGATCAAGATAACCCGCATCAACCATCGCTTGAAGGACGGTATTTCTCCTGTTAGTGGCATATTCAATCGAATAGTAAGGATTGTAAATCTCAGGGCCTTTTAACATCCCGGCAATAGTTGCTGCTTGTTCTACTGTTAGTTGACTGGCTGATGTCCCAAAGTATTTCTGGCTAGCATCTTCAACGCCCCAGACACCATTCCCAAAATAAGCATTATTTAGGTACATGGTGAGAATTTCTTCCTTGCTATACTTTTTGTTAATCTCAAGAGCAAGGAAATACTCGCGTGCCTTTCGACTAATGGTCTGGTCTTGGGTAAGAAAGGCATTTTTGGCCAGCTGCTGAGTAATGGTTGAGCCACCACCAGATTTTCCAAGGGTCAATACCGCAAGAAGAGTTCGCTTATAGTTGATACCTGAATTTTTATAAAAGGTGCGGTCTTCAGTCGCAACAACAGCCTGTTGCAAATTCGGACTAATGGCATCTAGCTCTATATAGGTCCCTTTTTGACCAGACAAGGCACCTGCTTCATTGCCATCCTTATCATAAATGACAGTTGTCGCTTTTAAAGCAGCCTGCAAGTCGCCAACATTCGCCGTTTTTGCTAGGAAAAACAAATAACCTCCCACTGTTAAGACGAGCAGTCCAAGGATAATCAAAAAAATCTTCGTTAGCTGATAGCGGCGCCAAAACCGACGGATCGGTTCGGGAATGTGGGATATTTTCTTTGGTTTTGCTTCACCCTCTGTCATTTTGCGGCGACTGCGGCGCATCTGGTGACCTTCTGTAAGCCGATCCTGATCTTCTCTCACATCGTATTCGTCCATGATACTCTCTCCTTCTACATAATTTTGTACCATTATACTACATTTTACATCATTCAGCCTGATAAAACCTTTAAAACCAGCTTTGGAAGAGGAACAAGTCCATAATTATAGTGGAAATAGTATAGTGAATGGAATAAAGGTTAGGACATCGTTAAGTCGCTTTTACTCGTCAAAAATCAAAATCTGACGTCGTTAACTCACCTTGCTTCAACAGTCCTGTGGACTGTTGAAGGTTGGAAATAAGGATTATGCAATAATCCTCAGCTACCATTAGTCCGAACTAGTGGTTCAAAGGGGCGAGCTGTGCTCGTTCTATTTCCAGTCTTCCACAATTCTCAATTGTGGAAGCTAGTCAGATTTTGATTTTTATAGAGTATTGATGAATGCCAGTTCTATCTGCAGCTCCTGGCCGTGTCCTATTCATAAGATACGAGGGCGTTAAAAAAGCGAATGAAAAATAGGAAATACGACGAAGAAGCGGAAGCTTCTAGGAGCATTTATCTTTTTTCCGAGCTTTTAGCCCGTGTTCAGTTCCGCAAGATACAAGGACGTATAAAGCACAAAGTGAAAATAGAAAGTCAGACGAAGAGCCAAAGGTATACTATACCTTTGGAGCTAGGAAGACTTATCCCTAAAGGGAGCCTCAGCTGTAACCAACTAAAGTTGGAACATCTGCGTCCCCACTAAAGGGAGCCTCAGCTGTAACCAACTAAAGTTGGAACATCTGCGTCTCTTTTTTACATAGCTCTTGGTCCGTGTTCAGTTCTCAATCCACTATATAAAACCAAGTCAGCAGCAAATAGCCTGTATAAAAACCAAAACACCGCAACCGTGAATAACCTCTCTATCATTTCAACCATATTGTTTATGATTATGGTAAAATAGAGATATTCTGACTGAAAAGAGGATTTTAATGACTGAACTATATGATATTACCATTATCGGAGGGGGCCCTGTCGGCTTATTTACCGCGTTTTATGCGCATTTACGTCAGGCCAAGGTAAAAATTATTGACTCACTTCCCCAACTAGGTGGCCAACCTGCTATTCTATATCCTGAAAAAAAGATGTTAGATATTCCAGCTTTTCCACATTTGACAGGACAGGAACTAACAGATAATCTTCTAGCCCAACTTACACCATTTGAAACTAGTATTTGCCTCAACGAAACGGTGATTGGGATTGAGCAAGGCGAGCAGTTTACCATTACAACATCAAAGGGCAAACACGCTTCTAAAGCCGTTATTATTGCCATGGGAGGCGGTGCTTTCAAGCCACGTCCGCTAGAAATCGAACAGGCTGATGCCTTTGAAAATATCCACTATCATGTAGCCAATATCCAGCAATATGCGGATCAAAATGTAGTCGTCCTTGGTGGTGGGGATTCTGCGGTTGACTGGTCACTTGCCTTTCATCATCTGGCAAATACGACTCACATTGTTCACCGCAGGGACAATTTCCGGGCTATGGAGCATAGTGTTGAAGCCCTAAAAGCATCAGATGTTACGATTCATACACCATACGTTCCAAAAGCACTTCAGGGAGAAAATGGACAGGCGACAGCGATTGAATTTGCCAAGGTCAAAAGCGAAGAAACTCTGACCTTGCCTTTTGACCACCTCTTTGTCAACTATGGTTTCAAGTCTTCCGTCGGTAGTTTGAAAGAATGGGGGTTGGATTTACAACGCAATCGGATCTTAGTCAATAGCAAGCAAGAAACGTCTATCCCTGGGATTTATGCAGTTGGAGACTGTTGCTTCTACGATGGAAAGGTTGACTTGATTGCGACAGGATTAGGTGAAGCGCCAACTGCTGTTAACAATGCCATGCACTTTATCAATCCCACTGAAAAGGTGCAACCAAAGCACTCCTCTAGTTTATAATTCTATGAAATATACCATTACCATTCCTGAACAATTTCCCGCCATGAGTGTCAAAGAATTGTTAGAAGACTATTTTTTAATTCCACGAAAAATCCGCCATTTCCTGCGAACCAAAAAGCATGTTCTGGTCAATCAACAGATTGTCCATTGGCAAAGCGAGATTCAAGCAGGAGACCTGATTGAGTTAATCTTTGACGAAGAAGATTATCCGGAGAAAGTCATCCCTTGGGGGACGAGCGAGCTTGTGGAAGTCTTGTATGAAGATGAGCACCTGATTGTTGTCAATAAACCAGAAGGCATGAAAACACATGGCAATGATCCTACTGAAATCGCCCTTCTGAATCATGTTTCTGCTTACGTACAGCAGACCTGCTATGTGGTTCACCGCCTCGATAAAGAAACGAGTGGTGCTATCTTATTTGCCAAAAATCCCTTTATCCTCCCTATTCTAAATAGGCTCTTAGAGGATAAGGCGATTTACCGTGACTACCTCGCCCTCTGCCAAGGTCATCTGCTGAAAAAAACATGGACAATGACCGACAAAATCGGGCGACATCGTCATGATCGGCGCAAACGAATCGTTGACCCTAAACATGGCCAAGTGGCTAAAACAAGGATTACACTCGTAAGAGAGATGGGCAACTATAGTCTAGTCAACTGCCAATTGGAAACAGGACGAACCCACCAGATTCGCGTCCATCTCTCACATCATGGACACGCAATTGTCGGCGACCCTCTATATAGCCACATTGTTGCAGATAGGCTTATGCTTCATGCCCACAAACTTACCTTTACGCATCCCTTTACATTAGAGACCATTTCTGTCCATGCTCTTTCAGATAGCTTTGAACAGACTCTATAGGATAGTATGAAAAGGAGATATCTATGTCAAAAGAAACCACTCGAACGCTCTTTCTTTGTAGTTTACTATTACTTGTGGCCAATTGGGGCTTAGGATTTTTAGACTATTTTCTATCAGGCACAACTTACTATGTCATCAAAACTGGCTTACTTGCACTGATTGTTTTTCTAGCCATACATAGGCCTTTACGCATTAAGGTTCCCTTACAGCCAAAAGTGGGATTATTGGAACAACTGCGTGTCAATTGGCTTAGTCTAGTCTATCTTTTTCTCATCAGCATTCCTCTCTTACTGCTTGGTCTTACTAAAAATCAACATTATTTGCCAACAGCCCTCACCGTTGCTTTGGGCGCTGGTTTTATAGAAGAATATCTTTGCCGTGGTATCTTACTCCAAGTGGCTCTCAAAGACGGTATTCATTCCTACAAGCAAGTTCTCCAAGCAGTCTTTGTATCTAGTCTCATCTTTGGACTTGCTCATCTGGTCAATCTCCGTGTACAGGACCTGGATGTGACCCTCTATCAAGTTTATTACGCAACGGCCATGGGAGTTTATTTTGCTGCAGTTGTCCTTCGGACAGGCAGCCTTTGGTGGACCATTTTCATCCACTTTATGATTGACTTGGGTACAATTTTAGCAACTGCAGGTGTCGAATCCACTTCCAAGCCAAATGGGATAGCAATCGGTATCTGGTTGGTTGTCATGCTAATTGGTCTGATTCTGATCCGACCAAAACAGGTCCAACGACTCATGGCAACACAAACTTTAGCCAATTCAGAAAAAATAAATTGAGATTTAAGAAAAGTTTAAGATTGTCAGGTTATACTCTATCTATCCTAAAAAACTTTTCTTTTTCATATCGTCTCTTCCTTTTAGGGGCGAGAATCTCCTTGAGAAGCTAGGCTACCTGCCTGCTTCTTATTTTTTTATTCCCAAAAAACTGAGGCCTCACCTAATTCGCAAGACTCTCTAAAAATGAGGAGAGGGAGAGGTGTTCACAATCCTATTTTAGTGAGAGAATTTTTCACAGTTTCTGCCTACCAAATCACTCTCTGCTTCCACACATTGCTCCTTTTATGGTACAATAGGAAGATGAACAATCTTGTAATAACGGTAGATCATCAACAAAAAAAACAGATAAAAGCGCAGTATGCTAACTATCAACTGCCAAATAACAATCCATATGTTGAAGCCTTTTTCAAGGTAGAAGGGGTCAGTATCACCCTCTATCAGTCAGGTAAGCTGATGTTTCAGGGGGAAAAGGCAGGTTCCCTGGCGCAGAACTGGGGCTACCAAGACGAACAATCTCCTCAACAGCCAATACAATCCCAACAAGTTCCAATGATTGGGACAGATGAGGTAGGAAATGGATCTTATTTTGGAGGACTGGCTGTTGTTGCAAGTTTTGTAACCCCAAAGGATCATGCTTTTCTCAAATCGCTCGGGGTAGATGATTCCAAACGGCTAACAGACCAGAAAATCTGCCAAATCGCACCAGTGTTAAAAGAAAACATCACGCACCAAGCTCTGCTATTGACCCCAAAGAAATACAATGAAGTTATTGACAAGGGCTACAATGCAGTTTCTGTCAAGGTTGCGCTGCATAATCAGGCCATTTTTCTGCTCTTACAAAAAGGAGTGCAACCACAAAAGATTGTTATCGATGCTTTTACTAGCAGTAAAAACTACAATCGCTATTTGGCACAAGAAAGCAATCATTTTCCAAATCCTATCACCTTAGAAGAAAAAGCTGAAGGAAAATACCTAGCTGTCGCTGTATCATCCATTATCGCACGCGCCATGTTTTTGGAAAACCTAGCCCAATTAAGCCAAGAAATCGGTTATTATCTGCCGTCAGGTGCTGGAAAGCCATCAGACCAAGTCGCTCGGGATATTCTAGCTCAATATGGCATGACTGGGCTAGAACAGACCGCTAAACTACATTTTGCCAATACTCAAAAGGCACACGCACTCTTATCAAATCGTAAATGAGGTATCTGTAATGAAATATTTTTTGAAAGAATGGGGACTCTTCTCCTTTATTATCGCACTGATTATCCTTTCTAGGCTCTTTATTTGGAGTCTCGTTAGTGTCGACGGCCACTCAATGGATCCGACCTTACAAGACCAGGATCGATTGATTATGTTAAAAGTCGGGCAAATTAACCGTTTTGATATTGTTGTCGCAAGTGAAACTGAGGATAATGGAAAAGAAAAACTCATTGTCAAGCGTTTGATTGGCTTGCCTGGCGATACCATTCATTACGAGAATGATCGCCTCTATGTCAACGGAGAAGAAATAAAAGAAGCCTATTTGGACGAATACAAGGCTGCATTTGCTCAGGATAAACTCCAATCTACCTACTCCTACAGTCAACGCTTCCAACTACTGGCACAAGATGCTCAAGCCTTCACGATAGACGCCCAAGGAAATCCAACCTTCACCGTTCAAATTCCTGAAGGCCAATACTATCTATTAGGAGATGACCGACTTGTTTCGTTAGATAGTCGCAAGGTTGGAACCTTTAGAAAATCGGCCATAAAAGGAAAAATCATCTCTCGCGTTTATCCATTTAATCATATCCAAGGCTTTTAACACAAATCACAGGCTTATCGGTAACATCCAGCAGCTATTGTCAATCTGGAGAACGATTGGCTTGTGATTTTTCTCTATCTTACACTATTAGGAAGTACTATGAGCGAATTCTATTTTACAGGAACAATCGAGCGGATTATTTTTGAAAATCCCTCCAATTTTTATAAGATTCTCCTACTTGAAATCGACGATACCGATAGTGGCTATGAGGATTATGAAATCATCGTTACAGGTACAATCGCTGATGTCATTGAAGGAGAAGATTATCAGTTTTATGGTCATCTCGTCACCCACCCCAAGTATGGTCAGCAACTCCAAATCACTCGCTATGAACGCAGCAAGCCAACTTCTACAGGGCTGATTAAGTATTTTTCAAGCGAACAATTCAAGGGGATTGGTCGGAAAACAGCTGAAAAAATTGTCGAACTCTACGGTGAAAATACCATTGATCATATTCTTGCTGAGCCCGAGAAATTAACGCAAATTACGGGGCTTTCTGCCAAACACCGTCAGGCCTTTCTTGAGAAATTGCATTTCAACTATGGAACGGAAGTGACCCTCGCAAAACTAGCTGAATACGGTATTCCTAACAAACTAGCCTTTCAAATCCAGGACCACTACAAGGAAAAAACACTAGATGCTATTACTGAAAATCCTTATCAACTGGTTGAAGATATTCAGGGACTCGGTTTCACGATTGCCGATAGAATTGCCGAAAACTTAGGAATTGCAAACGATTCTCCCCAGCGCTTCCGGGCTGCTATGCTCTTTAGTTTGCTTCACCAGTCAATGGAAACAGGGGATACTTACGTGGAAGCACGTGATTTACTGGAACACACCTTAGAAGTACTGGAAACAGCTCGTCAGATTGAACTCGATCCAGCTCTGGTTGCTCAAGAATTGACAGGGCTCATTCAAGACGGTAAGGTCCAACAGATTGACACCAAAATCTTTGATAATTCCCTCTTCTTTGCAGAACAAGGTATCCACAAGCAACTCAATCGTTTACTCGAAAAGCAAGAAGTCCAGACCTTTTCTGCAGAAAAGATTGACCAAGCCATTGCAGAAGTCGAGGAGCTTTCAGGCTTCCAATATGACACCATTCAACGTCAGGCCATTCACCAAGCTCTCAACAATCCCCTCTTTATCCTAACAGGAGGACCAGGGACTGGAAAAACAACGGTCATCAATGGGATTATTTCCATTTATGCTATGCTCCACGGAATTAACCTGACCAAGATGACAGGAGAGTGTCCAATTTTACTAGCTGCACCAACCGGTCGAGCAGCTAGGCGCATGAATGAGTTAACAGGCCTACCGAGTGCAACCATTCACCGGCATCTTGGCTTGACAGAAGGACAAGAAGAAAGCTACCGAGACGAGTATCTAGACGCTGAATTTATCATTATTGATGAATTTTCCATGGTGGATACCTGGCTCGCAAATCAGCTCTTTCAGCATATTTCATCCAATACTCAGGTCTTAATTGTGGGGGATGCTGAACAATTACCCTCTGTCAGCCCTGGTCAAGTCTTGGCTGATTTACTGAATATCCCTGCTATTCCGAGCATTACTCTCGAAAAAATATTTCGCCAGTCAGACGATTCAACTATTGTCACCTTGGCAAACCATATCCGGCAAGGACAACTTCCTGTTGATTTCCGAGAGAAAAAAGCTGATCGTTCCTATTTTGAAGCCCAAAACGAGCAAATTCCCGCCTTGATTGATCGTATTGTCAGCGCAGCTGTCCAGTCAGGAATCAAGGCACAAGAAGTACAAATCCTAGCCCCTATGTATCGCGGTCATGCCGGTATCGACCAGCTCAATATCACCACTCAAGCTCTCCTCAATCCTCTGAGAGAAGGCCAAATTGAATTTCTTCAAAACGATACCCACTTTCGTCAAGGGGACCGAGTCATTCACTTGGTCAACGATACCGAAGCCAATGTCTTTAATGGAGACTTGGGGTACATTACCGATCTCCTGCCTGCTAAGTATACGGATTCCAAGCAAGATGAGCTGACCATTAACTTTGACGGTAGCGAGGTAGTCTATCCACGAAACGAATGGTACAAAATCACTCTGGCCTACGCCATGTCTATCCACAAATCACAGGGGAGCGAGTTTCAGGTGGTCATTCTACCAATCACACGAACCAGCTACCGCATGCTCCAGCGAAACCTCCTCTACACCGCTATCACTCGTTCCAAAAGCAAACTCATTCTCTTGGGAGATTACAGCGCCTTTGACTATGCTGTTAAAAATGCGGGAACAACTCGCAAGACCTACCTTAAGGAGCGCTTCGATATAGGAAAGACAGAACTAGCTTACGAAATTCAAACTGATACGGAAGAAGAAGATACACCTGAAACCTATCTTCTCACCGAAGAAAATCTCCTGACCATCGATCCCATGATTGGCATTACAGAAGAAGATATCCAGGCATTTTTTAAGAATAAATAATCCCGACTGAAGAAACCATTCCGTTTCTTCAGTTTCTTTTTATAGTGAATGGAATGAAGGTTAGGACATCGTTACACTCTATAAAAATCAACATCTGACTAGCTTCCACAATTGAGAATTGTGGAAGACTGGAAATAGAACGAGCACAGCTCGTCTCCACTGAACCACTAGCTCGAACTAATGTTAGCTGAGGATTATGACATAATCCTTATTTCCAACCTTCAACAGTCCACTGGACTGTTGAAGCAAGGTGAGTTAACGACGTCAGACTTTGATTTTTAGCGAGTATTAGGTCGCTTTGATGAACGCCAGTCCCATCTGCAGCTCCTGGCCGTGTCCTATTCATAAGATACGAGGGCGTTAAAAAAGCGAATGAAAAATAGGAAATACGACGAAGAAGCGGAAGCTTCTAGGAGCATTTATCTTTTTTCCGAGCTTTTAGCCCGTGTTCAGTTCCGCAAGATACAAGGACGTATAAAGCACAAAGTGAAAATAGGAAGTCTGACGAAGAGCCAGCAGACTCTAGGAAGACTTATCCCTAAAGGGAGCCTCAGCTGTAACCAACTAAAGTTGGAACATCTGCGTCTCTTTTTCACACAGTGCTTAGCCCGTGTTCAGTTTCATAAGATACAAGAGCGTTAAGCAACTCCTAGACAAACTAGGAAATCGAAGCAGGTTGGCTTGTAAGCAACGAGATTTATCCCTAAAGGGAGCCTCAGCTGTAACCAGCTAAAGCTGGAACATCTGCGTCTCTTTTTTACACAGCTCTTAGTCCGTGTTCAGTTCTCAATCCACTCTACCGTTTTTTCATATAAAATCTATTGACATTTTTGGATTATAGGTGTATATTTTATATATACTAAATTTTTATATATAATCAATATAAACCTATATTCAAAGCAAAGGAGGTCTTGAAATGTACTTTCCTGTACCCGCTGTACTGACAGAATTTCTCATCCTAGCAATTCTAGAATCCAAGGATTCCTATGGGTATGAAATCAGTCAGACAATTAAGCTCATTGCCAATATCAAGGAATCTGCCCTTTATCCCATTTTAAAAAAAATGGAACAGAATGATTATTTGGCTACCTATTCCCAAGAATACCAGGGACGCACGCGCAAATACTACGGTTTAACCCAACTTGGACACGAGCAACTGGTTCGACTCAAGGAAGATTGGGATATATACACAGCTACAATCAATGGCATTATAGAAGGGAGCATTCGTCATGACAAGAACTGAATACATGGAACAGTTAGAAAAACACCTGAAAAAACTGCCCCACAAAGAATATCAGGCAGCCGTTAACTACTTTAAAGAATACTTTGATGATGCAGGTCCAGAAGGTGAAGCAGCCTTGATTGAAGAATTAGGCTCTCCAAAAGAAGCGGCTAGCGATATTATCAATAATATCCTTGACCGTCATATCGAAGAAGAAATGACCGCAGAACGAAAAAGCAAGACCAAAACCATTTGGCTCGCTGCAGTTGCTCTCTTGTCACTTCCTGTTGCTATTCCCTTGTTGCTCTTTTTAATCGGCATCCTTTTTCTGATAATCGCAGGAGTTGCAGGACTCATCCTCTTAGCATTTCTGTTAGGACTTGGGCTCATCGTGACAGGTGGTTACCTTATCTGGGAAGCCTTTAGCCTCCTTGGTCAATCCCTCCCAGCCTTTCTCATGGGCTTTGGTACAGGAATTGGTCTTATCGGTGGTGCAGCTATTCTCTACATTATCACAGGACTCTTTGCCTACTGGTCAGGTCGCCTAGTCAGATTGATTTTTCAATGGATTTTAAAGCGAGGTAAAACAGCATGAAAAAGAAAGTTACGATTACCTTATTAACCGGCTTTATTGCCTTGATTTTAGGTTTAATTCTTTGCGGTGTTGGCTACTTTATGGGAGGTATTGAAGATATCCAAGCCATTGCTACTCCTAGCTTAACAGAAGAAACCTACAAAGACATCAAAGAAATCACGATTGATTCCCAAACAAGGACGGTTCAGGTCGACGAATCCCCAGATGATAAATTCCATGTCCGCTATGCCAATTTTGATAATTTCCGCTATCGATCCCTTGCGCTCAAGCAGGACAAGCAAACCCTCACCATCCAAGGGAAAGATCCCAAATTCCATATTCAAGGCATCATGCAATTCCTAGGACAAGAACTGGCTATCCATATGAGACGCAATCACGAACTCAGAGAATTGACCATCCTTGTTCCCAAAGAAAAAACACTTGAAACATTATCTGGTTGGAACTATATGGATTCTTTATTGCTCAATAAGGTTCACATCAAAAACCTCGACTGGAGTGGCTTTGTCGATGCTGAGAATGTTAAACTAGAAGGTGGATTAGTCCGTATATCTAGTGGTAGAAGCATTTCCTTCCAACACTCTCACCTGAAAAATATGACGATTGATACGCCCGTTGCAATACAATCCTACCAAACAAGTACACTTGAAAATGTCACGATTCAAAAAGCTGACTCCATTCAGCTGCATGATACGACCATTCTCGGCACCGCCAAAATGGAGACCGCTGGTCCATACCACGCAGATATCAACATTAGATTATCCGAAAAGAGCCAAAAAGATACCCAGCTTGATGTGATTGTCTCTTATGATTGGGAGAAACTGCGTGAAGTTTATCACGTTCCAAATGCCTATGCTGAGTCAGAAGGTAGCGAAGCTGCTAAAGCCCAAGAAGAAGCATTCCGAAAAGAACATCTAACTCAGATGGGAATCAGATTAGGGAATGAATATAAAAACCTCAAAGTCGAAGAAAACAAAGACGGTGCTAAACTTATCCACAGTCCAAAAGACGCCCAAAATAAACTGATTATTCGCACAACCAATGAACAAATTAACCTTGGCTCACTGGAATCAAGCCAGTAACACAAAAAATCAGTAGCCCAACACTACTGATTTTTCTCTTTTTATAGTGGATTGAAAACTGAATACGGACTAAGAGCTGTGTAAAAAAGAGACGCAGATGTTCCAACTTTAGCTGGTTACAGCTGAGGCTCCCTTTAGTGGGGACGCAGATGTTCCAACTTTAGTTGGTTACAGCAGAGGGCTCCCTTTAGGGATAAATCTCGTTGGTTGCAAGCCAACCTGCTTCGATTTCCTATTTTGTCTAGGAGTTGCTTAACGCCCTTGTATCTTATGAAACTGAACTCGGGCTAAGCACTGTGTGAAAAAGATAAGTCTTCCTAGAGTCTGCTGGCCCTTCGTCTAACTTCCTATTTTCACTTTGTGCTTTATACGCCCTCGTATCTTATGAAGGAATAGGACAAGGCAAGGAGCTGCAGATAGAACTGGCATTCATCAATACTCTATAAAAATCAAAATCTGACTAGCTTCCACAATTGAGAATTGTGGAAGGCTGGAAATAGAACGAGCACAGCTCGCCCCTTTGAACCACTAGTTCGGACTAACGGTAGCTGAGGATTATTGCATAATCCTTATTTCCAACCTTCAACAGTTCACAGGACTGTTGAAGCAAGGTCAGTTAACGACATCAGATGTTGATTTTTGACGAGTAAAAGAGACTTAACGATGTCCTAACCTTTATTCCATTCACTATAACTTCTTACACAATCTTTTCAAAGACTATGGTAGCCTGAATACGATCTCCTCCTATTCTACAATTCCTCAACCGTTACTTTTTCAAGTAATGCGTTGTACTGCTCTTTGTCCACCTCTGGGAAATATTGCAAGCAGTTGGCTGCTGAAAAAGCTGCTGCCTCACGGAGATAGCGTTCAGGGGCTTCTTTGCAACTCAACCCCTTGACCAAGACTCCCAAGTAGAAATCGCCAGACGCAATCGGATTCAGTGCCTCAACACGCAGAGGAGCTACTCGGAAAAAACGATCCCCTATCTTGGCTAAACTTCCCTTAGCCCCCATGGTGACAATCATATTCTCATGCGGTGTTTTTTCTTTTAAAATCGCTAAAATCTGCTCTGGACTGTTTTCATCCAATTCTGGGTAAATATCCTTGAGTTCTTCATTGTTAATCTTGACCAAACTTGGCTTCGATTGATAGGCTGCTCGCAAGGCTGCTCCGCTGGTATCCACAATTGTATGAACCCCAGGGTGGCGATCAATCAACTGCTTGATATAATCATCTGGCATGCCCTTCATTAAGCTACCGGAAAAGACCAACCAATCTCCCTCAGAAAGATTATCTTCTAATTGCTTGGTAAATTGGGCTAGCAGGTCTTCCGTCAAATCCAAGCCCTTCTCATAAAACAAGGTCACATCACCTGTCTCTGTTTCCATATAAATGTTACATGTGCGGGTATTTTGCGAATTTTCAACAATCTGTAAGGCATTGCCCTTATCTGCATTCAAGTCTTGAATATACTGACCGATTCGGCCTCCTAAAATGGTATGAATCACATACTCTGATTCACCATTTTCCTTGAGAGCATAAGCAACATTGAAACTTTTTCCACCAGGGTATTCCCTTACTTCACTCGGACGAAGTGGAATATTTTTCTCAATGCGCTCCACTAACAGCGTTCGATCTAAAGCAGGATTCGGACAAACTAAATGAATCATGACACAAAGGCCTCCTTAGGCGTTTTCTTTTATTGTACCACCTTTTATATCGTTTGTATATATTTATTTGTATATATCATTATACTAATTATGCGAATAGTCAAATTATAGAAAAAAAGTTCATCTCCTATCACTCTAGCTACTCATTATAATGGATTGAGAAAGGAATAGGACAAGGTAAGGAGCTGCAGATAGAACTGGCGCTCATCAAAGCGACTGAACGATGTCCTAACCTTTATTCAATTCACTATAAAATTCGTAACTGTCACTCCTAGCAAGCGAATTCCCTTACTCCAATCAGCGATATGCTCGAGTATTCCTTCTACCTGCTGATGGATGACATCGGCTTGATCCGTTGCTTCCTCAATACTCACTCGCTTGGTTAAGGTTGTAAAGTCGGCATAGCGGATTTTTAAGACAATAGTCCGTCCTTTTTTCTGATGGCGTTGTAAGCTGTCCGCTACCCGATTGGATAGACCTGCCAGTTCCTTCTTCGCATCTTCTTCCACATACAAGAGCTTACGGTAAGTTCGTTCCTTGCCGATTGATTTACGGGCACGATTGACCTTGACAGGAGAATTCGAAATTCCCCGTGCCTTGCGGTATAAATCATAGCCGAAGCGACCAAAGGTATCAATCAAGGTCATCTCTGAAATATCAAGAAGGTCTTTACCTGTATAAACTCCCATGTCATGTAACTTTTCAACCGTTTTCTTACCCACCCCATGAAATTTCTCAACAGGCAAGGAGGATAGAATAGCGACTGCCTCATCTGGCAAAATAAGGGTCAAGCCATGCGGTTTTTCCATATCTGAAGCGATTTTAGCTAAAAATTTATTATACGATACTCCTGCTGAAGCGGTTAAGCGCAGTTCATTCCAGATGTCATGCTGAATGAGCTTTGCAATTTTTACCGCAGATTTAATACCCCTTTTGTTTTCGGTTACATCCAAATAGGCTTCATCAATACTCATCGGCTCTACCAGGTCTGTGTAACGATGAAAAATCTCCCGCACTTGCTGTCCTACTGCTTGGTACTTTTCATAATTTCCCGCAATAAAGATCGCCTGTGGACAACGCTCATAGGCTTCTTTGCTACTCATTGCTGAATGAACCCCAAACTTTCTGGCTTCATAATTACAGGTTGAAACAACTCCACGACCTCCAGACAAACGAGGGTCATGCCCAATAATCACAGGCTTCCCTTTCAAGCTCGGATTGTCTCGTACTTCAATGGCCGCAAAAAAAGCATCCATATCAATGTGGATAATTTTTCGAGAAGTATCATTGATTAAAGGAAAAATGAGCATACTGTCTACCACCTTTTCTCTAGTATACCGCATCTTTTTTATTTCTGCTAAAAATTCGCTACAGACCTATTGAAAACGCAATGAAAAATTGTAAGAACCCTGTAAGTTTTTTCATTTATTTTCAAGTATTTTTGCCTTGTAGAAAGTGGTCTCAAGTGGTATAATAATAGGCATAAAGACGCATGGCGCCTAAATATTAAAGGAGAACCCTCATGTCAACAAAAGTTAAAACAAAAAATGTAACTGAAGACATTTTCGCCCAAGCTTGGGACGGTTTCAAAGGTACTGACTGGCAAGATAAAGCTAGTGTAACTCGCTTCGTTCAAGCTAACTACACTCCATACGACGGAGACGAAAGTTTCCTTGCAGGTCCAACGGAACGCTCTCTCCACATTAAGAAAATCATCGAAGAAACAAAAGCAGGATACGAAGACACTCGTTTCCCAATGGATATTGACCGTGCGACTTCTATTGCCGATATCCCAGCTGGTTTCATCGACAAAGACAACGAAGTAATCTTCGGTATTCAAAACGATGAGTTGTTCAAATTGAACTTCATGCCTCGTGGTGGTATCCGTATGGCTGAAACAACATTGATTGAAAACGGCTATACTCCTGACCCACTTCTTCATGAAATCTACACTAAACACGCAACAACTGTAAACGACGGTATCTTCCGTGCTTACACATCTGACATCCGTCGTGCACGCCATTCTCACCACGTTTCTGGTCTTCCAGATGCTTACTCACGTGGACGTATCATCGGTATGTACGCTCGTCTTGCTCTTTACGGAGCTGACTACTTGATGGAAGAAAAAGTTGCAGACTGGAACTCTATCAATGAAATCGACGAAGAATCAATCCGTCTTCGTGAAGAAATCAACATGCAATACCAAGCATTGCAACAAGTTGTTCGCTTGGGTGACCACTATGGTGTTGATGTACGCCGTCCTGCTTTGAATACAAAAGAAGCTATCCAATGGGTAAACATCGCTTTCATGGCAGTATGTCGTGTGATTAACGGTGCAGCAACATCACTTGGACGTGTGCCAATCGTACTTGACATCTATGCAGAACGTGACTTGGCTCGTGGTACATTTACTGAATCAGAAATCCAAGAATTTGTAGATGATTTCGTATTGAAACTTCGTACAGTTAAATTTGCGCGTACAAAAGCATTTGACGAAATCTACTCAGGAGACCCTACTTTCCTTACTACTTCTATGGCAGGTATGGGTAACGATGGTCGTCACCGTGTTACAAAAATGGACTACCGTTTCTTGAACACTCTTGACAACATCGGTAACTCTCCAGAACCAAACTTGACTGTTCTTTGGTCTGACCAACTTCCATATTCATTCCGTCGCTACTGTATGTCAATGAGCCACAAACACTCTTCTATCCAATACGAGGGTGTAACAACAATGGCCAAAGACGGATATGGTGAAATGAGCTGTATCTCATGCTGTGTATCACCACTTGATCCAGAAAGCGAAGACAAACGCCACAATATCCAATACTTCGGAGCTCGTGTTAACGTTCTTAAAGCCCTTCTTTCAAGCTGGAACAACGGTTATGACGATGTGCACAAAGACTACAAAGTATTTGACTGTGTAGAGCCAAACAATTCTGAAGTCTTCGAATACGACGAAGTTATCAAAAACTTTGAAAAAGCGCTTGATTGGTTGACTGACACTTATGTAGATGCGATGAACATTATCCACTACATGACTGACAAGTACAACTACGAAGCAGTACAAATGGCCTTCTTGCCAACCTTCCTTCGTGCAAACATGGGATTCGGTATCTGTGGATTTGCCAATACAGTTGACTCACTTTCTGCGATTAAATACGCACAAGTAAAACCTATTCGTGACGAAGATGGCTTTATCTATGACTACGAAGTAACTGGTGACTTCCCACGTTACGGTGAAGATGATGACCGTGTAGATGACATTGCAAAATGGCTCATGGAAGCATTCTTCTCACGTTTGAACAAACATAAATTGTACAAGAACGCAGAAGCAACTGTTTCTATCTTGACCATCACTTCTAACGTTGCTTACTCTAAACAAACCGCTAACTCACCTGTTCACCGTGGAGTATTCCTTAACGAAGATGGTTCTGTTAACACTTCTAAAGTAGAATTCTTCCCACCAGGTGCAAACCCAACATCTAAATCTCGTGGTGGTTGGTTACAAAACTTGAATTCATTGTCTAAATTGAACTTCAAACATGCAAATGATGGAATTTCATTGACAACTCAAGTATCACCAAAAGCACTCGGTAAGACATTCGATGAGCAAGTTAACAACTTGGTAACAATCCTTGATGGTTACTTTGAAAATGGTGGACAACACGTTAACTTGAACGTTATGGACCTTCAAGATGTTTATGACAAGATTATGAACGGTGAAGATGTTATCGTACGTATCTCAGGTTACTGTGTAAACACTAAATACCTCACTAAGGAACAAAAAACTGAATTGACACAGCGTGTCTTCCACGAAGTTCTTTCAATGGACGATGCTGCTCGCGAAATTTCAGGTAACTAAACATAAAAAGTGGTTCTGAACAATCAGAATCACTTTTTTCTATTCAAATCCTTTCATCACACCATTGGTAATAGTCGATTGAGAAAGGAATAGGACAAGGCAAGGAGCTACAGATAGAACTGACGTTCATCAATACTCTATAAAAATCAAAATCTGACTAGCTTCCACAATTGAGAATTGTGGAAGGCTGGAAATCGAGCGAGCATAGCTCGTTTCCACTGAACCACTAGTTCGGACTAATGTTAGCTGAGGATTATTGCATAATCCTTATTTCCAACCTTCAACAGTCCCCCGGACTGTTGAAGCAAGGTGAGTTAAGGTGAGTTAACGACGTCAGACTTTGATGTTTGACGAGTAAAAGCGACTTAACGATGCCCTAACCTTTATTCAATTCACTATAAATTCTATCTACAAATAAAAGAGAAGGCACAGTCAAGGCTTTGAAATCATGAGTGTGCTTCCTCTCTTTTTTCTATTTCATGCTACTGGAACAATCATTGTCTCAATCCTTTATTAGAGACTTTGCTCCAAGGTCTCGACAATTACTTGATACAGCTCTTTTCGCTTCTCAATCCACAAGGGACGATTATCTTCATCATAGGTGCGATTGGTCAGGAAAATCGCGGCCAGCTGCTTTTGAGGATGAAGCAAGACAAAAGGACCTGTGTAACCTGTATGGTCTAGCCAACCACCATTTTCAAGATTCCAAACGATTGAACGGGGTTTTGAGAAACTGATATTCTGAGCTAAATTCCTCGCAAATTTCCCTTCCAAATAATGGTTGAGGAATCTTTTCAAGTCTGCCAATGTCGAAAAAAGACCTGCTGAGCCACAATGAAGCCCTAGTACCTTGGCCTTAGGATCATGCACCAAACCTGCCTGCTCTCCCTTAACCGTCGGCACAGCCGTCTTGACTGGTCCAAATTGTGTTTCTGCCATATCCCACGGCCTAAAAATGCGCTCTTGAAAGATTATATCTAACGGTTGCCCAAGTAACTCTTCGAGCATAAAGCCAAGCAAAATCAAATTGATATCTGTATAGCGAAAACGCTTATCAGCAGTCACTCGAATTTCTGCTATCGCCTTTTTGAGCCCGACAAAATCAAGAGAATC
Organism: Streptococcus sp. zg-86; assembly: GCF_017639855.1. Taxonomy (NCBI): domain Bacteria; kingdom Bacillati; phylum Bacillota; class Bacilli; order Lactobacillales; family Streptococcaceae; genus Streptococcus; species Streptococcus zhangguiae. The sequence goes on from NZ_CP072115.1 coordinate 1,900,018, forward strand.
TCGATTAGGAATATAGGGATCAATCCCTGTCGTGTGGGTAACTAGCTGGCGAAGGGTAATACTGGCATCATGAAATGGTGGATAGTAGGTTTTTAATGGCTTATCCAGCTCAATAATTCCTTCTTCTAGCAAAAAAATCAGGACTGTGCCTACTCCGACAACCTTTGAAACAGATGCCAAATCATAGGTCAATCCTGCTTGAGTCACGACATTTTCTTCGCTATGGCCGATATAGTAATCGTGCCAGCTACCGTAGTGATAGAGGGCTAAACTAGCACCACGATATAAACGCTCAGCCATCTGCTGCTCAATTTTTTCTAAAATAGCCTTCATTTTTCAAACCACAGTTCAATATTGCTTTCATCCCTTGTCTGTAAAAAGCGTCCTTTCTTGTCTTTGAAGAAGGAATGTGGTAGTTGTTCCTCCAAACTTGACCAGTCCATATCAGCAGCAACTAGAATCCGCAAACTATCGATATCCCATGTTTCTCCTGCTTCCGCCAATAAGTCCTGTCCAACAGCTTCACGAAAGGCTACTACTTCCTGTCCTGGTAAGATGTTTTGATAGAAAGCACGACTAACCTCAGGCTGAGGAGTATTGAGAATAATTTTTTCAACAGAGAAATCCGTTAACTTCTCAAAACCCTCTATGGAGTGAAAGGCTACTGGTGGCAATATTTCTACAAGTTTTGCCACATCTTCTTCTGCATGAAGCAAAAAAGTATCATTTTCTGGCGATATACTTTCAAAGGCATAGCCATTAGACCCTTTATAGAGTTTGGTAAAGCGACTACCACGTGCTAGCAAGGCTTCAATTTCTAACGGATTTGCTACCTGAATCACGACTTTATGGAGCTTTTTCAAGCCCACAACGGTCCTTGTCCGCATACTTGGCGATTCAATCAAGACTAACTTGGTTACTGCACTTGCAGTCGCACCTAGTTCAACAAAAGCAGCATCTTCTAAATAGGTTTTAAAGCCTAGGTTTGCTTCAAAAAATGCTTGATTTATCCTACGATTGTTGATCCGAATCGCAGGAATCATAATTTTCTCTTTCATCATTCCCCATTTCCCTTACTTCGATACTTCTCTATTGTAATGGAAAACGATAAATTTTACAAATAATTGACTGTAAATCTAGGCAAAATATTCTGTACTGTGGATACAAAAAAGAGGCCTTAAAGACCTCATCTGTTTTATCCGTAGATTAGTTTATAAAGTGCAATAGCGCTGATACCTGCTGCGATTGGTGCAAGAACGGGCACCCATGCATACCACCATTTTGAATCTGCTTTTGCTTGACCAAGAACAGCTTTTGGCAATAATTGGTGCAAAATACGTGGACCCAAGTCACGAGCTGGGTTAAGCGCTGGTCCAGTTGGTCCACCAACTGCTGCTACAAGCGCCATTACCAAGAAACCAAGACCCATATGAGCCACGTTCAATCCTGGATTCAAGTAATTTGTAATTTGTAATTTAGCTGCTGTGTCTGACAAATCAGCACCTTGTTTTGCCAAGAAACCAAGAACTTCTGCACCAAAGTAGTGCTTGGTAATCGCCATTGCTCCAAAGAACAAGACAAATGAACCAAAGAATTCATTCAAGAATCCATTCACCCATGATGCTTTACGGCTAGCTGTTGTACCGTCATCTAATGCTGAAATCGTTGAGAATGATCCCAAGACATGATTTGAATGTTCAGTTTTCAAGAAGTATGGACGGTAAACACCAACGACAACTGCTTGACCTGCAATCGCACCAAGAAGCTGTGCTGCAATATAACCTGGAACCAAGGCCCAATCAAAATAACCTGATACGGCTAAACCAATTGTAAAGGCTGGATTGATGTGGTTACCAGAAACATTTCCAAACATCAAGGCTGGCATCATAACACCTAAACCATAACCAATGGCAATCAAGATCCAACCTGCGTTGTTTCCTTTGGTGCCTTTTAAATCAACGTTTGCTACAGTTCCGTTTCCTAAAATAATTAGAAGCGCTGTCGCAAGGAATTCTGTAATGTACTTTACATGTACTGCTACATCCATTTTTTTCATTTCCTCCATTAAGTTTTAGACAAACACTATTGTATCAGCTATAATAGGTAATGTAAAGACTAATTTAACATTTAGGAGAATGTATGCGTTTTAATCAATTTTCTTATATCCAAACACCCCAAAAAGACATGCTAGCAGAGTTAGAAAGCCTAGGATTTACCCTCCAATCTGAAGCAAGCAACAAGAAAAATTTGGAACACTTTGTCCGTAAGGTTTTCTTTTTGACGACCAATACGGATATCGCCTTGTCTAATCTCATCGCTGACTGGGAGACGGACCTCTTGACCTTCTTTCAATCAGAGAGCGAATTAGATCCTCAAATTTTTTACCAGGTGGCTTTCCAATTATTAGGCTTTGTCCCTGGAGTCGATTATACAGATGTGACAGAATTTGTCTCAAGCACTCAATTTCCGATTACCTATGGCAATCTGATTGAAAACCTCTACCAATTACTCGCAACACGCACCAAGTCTGGTAATACCCTCATTGATCAATTGATTAGCGACGGTCTGATTCCCGAAGATCATAGCTATCATTTCTTCAACGGAAAATCCTTGGCAACTTTTGCAACGAATCAGGTGATCCGTGAAGTCGTGTATGTTGAAACACCCGTTGATACGACTAAATCCAGACAGACAGATATTGTCAAAGTATCCATTTTACGCCCTGCTTTTTCAGGAAAAGTTCCTGCTGTCATCACCAATAGTCCCTATCATCAAGGAATCAACGACCAAGCTAGTGACAAGGCTCTTCATAAAATGGAAGGCCAATTAGCTACCAAAGCGCCTCACACAATTACAGTTAAGCCAACTGACATTACAACTCTTCCTGCTGATGAACGCTCACTTCCTACTAGCACTGCAACTGAGAAGGTTGGGCATATCAACTCTTACTCACTCAATGACTATTTCTTAGCTCGTGGCTTTGCGAGTATTCATGTATCAGGTGTTGGAACTCTCGGTTCAACAGGTATGATGACATCTGGTGATTACCAACAAGTTTATAGCTTTAAGGCTGTCATTGACTGGTTAAATCATCGAGCAAGAGCCTATACAGACCATACTCGTTCACAAGTCGTGAAGGCTGACTGGGCAAATGGAAAGGTTGCAACGACTGGCTTATCTTATTTGGGTACCATGTCAAATGCCCTTGCGACAACAGCTGTAGATGGTCTCGAGGTCATCATTGCTGAAGCTGGGATTTCTTCCTGGTATGACTATTATCGTGAAAACGGATTGGTGACAAGCCCTGGAGGGTATCCTGGTGAAGACTTGGATAGCTTGACAGCTCTTACCTATTCTCGGAGCCTACATGCAGGTGATTTCTTACGTAGCAAATCCCAATACCAAACTGCATTTGAAGCTGAAATACAGGCACTTGATCGCACATCAGGCGACTACAATCAATATTGGCACGACCGCAATTATCTCCTCCATGCAGATAAGGTCCAATGCGAGGTTGTCTTTACCCACGGCTCACAAGATTGGAATGTGAAACCTATTCATGTGTGGAATATGTTCCATGCTCTGCCAGACCATGTCAGCAAACACCTCTTTTTCCACAATGGGGCACATGTCTACATGAACAATTGGCAGTCTATTGATTTTAGAGAGTCCATGAATGCCCTGCTCACAAAAAAATTGCTCGACCAAGAGAATCACTATCAGCTTCCTAAGGTCATTTGGCAAGACAACAGTGCAGAACAAAGTTGGGTAGAACTAGACCAATTTGGTGGACAAAAGGAAGAATTATTCCCTCTTGGAAAAGGAATGAACACCATTTCCAACCAGTATCCCGAGGAGCAATTTACCAAATACGGCAAGGCTTATCCGAGCTTCCTACAAGACCTCTTTGACGATAAGGCCCAGCAAATTACAATTGACATCCCTATCACAGAAGAGCTACAGCTAAATGGTCGAGCATGCCTTCATCTCCGCGTCAAATCAAGCGTAGAAAAAGGGCTACTGTCTGCTCAACTAATCGATTTTGGAGCTGGTAAGCGGCTAACTCCTATACCTGGTGTAAAAGCCCGTGCTAGCCTTGATAATGGTCGCTTCTATGCTGCTGAAAATCTAATGGAACTTCCATTTGTAGAAAGCCCCTACCGTGTGGTCAGCAAGGGCTACCTAAACTTACAAAACCGCACGGATCTCCTGACAATCGAAAAAGTACCTGCTGACGAATGGCTGGACATTGAATGGGAATTGCAGCCAACCATTTACAAATTCAGCAAAGGAAGCACACTACGACTGGTGCTATACACAACAGACTTTGAATGCACCATTCGTGACAACAGCGACTGGCAAATAGCAGTCGACTTAGAACAGTCAACTTTAACCCTACCGCATGAATAAGATAGCATCTTTTAGCTAAAAAACGATAATTGTTTCCAAAAGTAACTAGATAAAAAAGTAGGTAAACACAGGCTGTTTCCTACTTTTTCTATTGATTTCTGCAGTCTTGATCGTTTCCCTTGCGCAATCGAGAATGTAATGGCAGAAGACGATAACAAATGTTTGTGATAGAAAAAACACTATTGATGACCACAGAAGCTGTACGCATTCCGGATAACAATAGTGTGTCTTTCTATAGTGGATTGAGAAAGGAATAGGACAAGGCAAGGAGCTACAGATAGAACTGACGTTCATCAATACTCTATAAAAATCAAAATCTGACTAGCTTCCACAATTGAGAATTGTGGAAGGCTGGAAATAGAACGAGTGCAGCTCGCCCCTTGCAATTGAGAATTGTGGAAGGCTGGAAATAGAACGAGTGCAGCTCGCCCCTTGCAATTGAGAATTGTGGAAGGCTGGAAATAGAACGAGTGCAGCTCGCCCCTTGCAATTGAGAATTGTGGAAGGCTGGAAATAGAGCGAACATAGCTCGTTTCCACTGAACCACTAGTTCGGACTAATGTTAGCTGAGGATTATTGCATAATCCTTATTTCCAACCTTCAACAGTCCACAGGACTGTTGAAGCAAGGTGAGTTAACGACGTCAGACTTTGATTTTTGACGAGTAAAAGCGACTTAACGATATCCTAACCTTGCTTCAATTCACTATATTTTATGATAGTGGATGGATTGTCACCCCCTGTACCACACGGTTTACTGTTCCTGTTGGTGATGGAGTATCTGGAAGATTCTTGCATTTCAAGGCTGTCATAGTCGCAAAAGTTTGACCAAATAAAATGTATGGGAAACTCAAGAATACATCAGGCAAGTCCGCTCCGCCTTCTGCAAGAACAAAGTTTGGAGCATCCGTACCCGCAAGTTTGTCAGCAGAAAGTACCACAATACGCGTTGTGATTTGGTCACCATAGACCTCGTTAACTAAGTCCACATCATACTGCCTAGTGTAGGCATCATTTGATCCAAAGAGGATGACAATGGTCTTTTCATTAATCAAAGATTTTGGCCCATGACGGAATCCAAGTGGAGATTCATACATGGTTGCAATCTTTCCAGCTGTCAATTCCAAAATTTTTAACTGCGCTTCATGAGCTAGACCATAGAAACCACCAGAACCTAGATAGATGACACGCTCGAAATCAAGTTCAACCAAGTCTTGCACATAGTCTTCTCTGTCTAATACATCTTGACCAAGAGCCACAACGGTATCCACCCAACCTGCTTTCACTTCTACTGTTTCTGGTGAGAAGACGAGTAAGGCGGTCAGTGACATACAACTATAGCTACCAGTCATTGCAAAACCTTTGTCATTTGATAATGCCGGCTGGAGTAAGAGAAGATTTGTAGCATCTCCTTCAGCTGCTTGTGCCAATTTTCCTTCTGGTGCACAGGTGATAGTCACTTGATATAAGGTATCCACTAATTGTTTGGCAATTTCGACAGCTGCTAAACTCTCTGGAGAATTTCCACTACGTGCAAAGGACACAAGAATCGTTGGAATATCTGCTTGTAGATAATCATGCGGACGAGCTACAATCTCAACGGATCCAACAGTAATAAACCGAATCTGCTTGGTATCATTGACCTGATTCAAATAATTGGCAATCGTTTGACCAACAAAATCGGAGGTTCCTGCACCTGTAAAAATAACCTGAATAAAATCATGTTTAGCCTTAATATCATTTAAAAAGGCTGTAATGATTTCTAATTTATCATGGTAGAGTTGATAGGCTTCCTTCCACAAATCTGGTTGCTGATAAATCTCAGCTACAGTAATACTAGCCCCCAATCTTTCTAATTCTTCTTTTGGTAGATGAAACATTACTTTTCCTCCTTAGTGGTTATAACCAGTTTTCTTTTATTATACTCCATAAAAACGCTTTCGTCAATATAAAATAGGTTAATATATTAAAAATATCGCTAGTTCATCAACTAGCGATAGCAGAATGTAGACAAACCTCACAATTCAGAAAAACATTACAATGATATTTCATTTTCTGTAGTTTTAGGGTTAGAAAATTTGCGAGCGTAGCGAGCACAATACCGCCACCTCCGCCGTGCTAAAAGTGGGAGTGAGACAGAAGTCGTGATTTCGTTGAAATCGATTATCCTCGCTCCTTTGTTTCTGGGCTCGGGCTAAAATAATCCACTGGATTATTTTACTCCGAAGGAAGTCGCTGATGTCCGAAAGCACATGAGGATGGTGGCAATAAAAAGACTTTTTCTTCAAGCTGATATCGCTAGTTTATCAACTAGCGATAGGATTTCCATGATAAGCTAAGCGATTACACTCCCAAGAAGGTTTCAAGGAGATTTTTTAAGTCTTGACTTGTTTTCGCAGCTTCAAACTGATGCTTAAATTCTCTTCTCATTAACAAACGTGCTAGCTGAGACAAGAGGGTTAAATGGGTACTGCCAGCTTCTGTTTCTGGAATAAAGAGGGCTAAAATATAACGAGTAGCTTGTCCATCCAATGAATGCCAATCAATACCTTCCTCTAAGGTCAATACAACAATAGCTGGTTTAAGAATAGCAGGAGATTTAGCATGAGGAATCGCATAACCATCCATCATGCCTGTTGTACTCTGAGCTTCACGTTCGCACAAAGCTTCAACTACTTGTTTTACATCTGTTGCATAACCTTCTTGCGTCACTAAACGTGCCAAATAATCAAAGACCTCATCTTGTGTTTGAAATGTTTGATGTACCTGAATCAATTCTTGACAAATCATATCTTACCTTCCTAGCGCATTAGCCCTTTTCAACACGTGCTTTTTGCAGTAGCCCCATAATCACACCAGCAACTACTGCACCAATGACAATAGCCAATACCCATAAAAAAGCATGAGTTACGACTGGCAAGACAAGAAAACCACCGTGCGGTGCAGGAACTTGCACTTTCCACATATACGTCAAAATAGCTGCAATAGAAGAACCTAGCATAAACGTCGGTAAATTACGAATTGGATCTTTTGCAGCAAAAGGAATCGCACCTTCTGTAATATGGGTTGAACCCAAAATTAAATTCGCAAGACCTGCATTTCTGTCATCTTCACTATAATATTTTCTAAACAAAGTCGTTGAGACAAAGGTTACAAGGGGCGGTGTAATACAAGCTGCTGAAACACCCGCCATAAAGCTCGTATTTCCTTGAGCCAACAAGGCTGTTCCTGTTACATAGGCAGCTTTATTAACTGGTCCACCCATGTCAAACGCAGACATACAACCAATGATAATTCCTAAAATAAACGGATTTGCATTTTCAAAGGCAGCTAACCATGCCATCATACTCTCATTAATCCACACCATCGGAGAATTAACGACTGCCATGACTAGGCCAGTTAGAAACACACCACATACTGGATAAAGGAAGATTGCTTTTAGCCCATCAAGCGACTTTGGCAAGACAGCAAAAAGTTTCATCAAGCCCAATACAATGTATCCTGCAGCAAAACCTGCAACAATTCCTCCCAAAAAGCCCGATCCACCGCTAGAAGCCATCAAACCACCTACTAGACCTGCAACAAAACCAGGACGCTTGGCAATGGATTCAGCAATAAAAGCAGATAGAATTGGCACCATCATACCCATAGCTGGTCCACCAATATTTGATTTTAATAACGCAGCGAACCAATTATATTGGCTACTTTCTGGATCGAATGAATAGATACCAAACAAGAAAGAAATGGCAATCAAAACACCTCCAGCGACTACAAACGGCAACATATGGGATACGCCATTCATCAAATGTTTATAAATCTGCCGACCAACACTCTGGCTAGCCACAGATTGACTGGAAGAGGATTCCAACTTCATTTCTCCAGTCCTTACTTTTCCTTCTCCAGCTAAAGCAGAGCTAATTAGTTGTTCTGCTTTACGAATCCCATCTGCTACGGATACTTCAATGACTCGCTTTCCAGCAAATCGTTCTGCCTTCACATCTTTATCAGCTGCGATAATCACTACGTCTGCTGCTGCTATTTCTTCCGCAGTCAATTCATTTTCAATCCCGATTTGTCCATGAGTTTCTACCTTAATCGAAACTCCCTTTGCCTTAGCTGCTTGCTCAAGCGCTTCTTGAGCCATAAAGGTATGCGCAATCCCTGTTGGACAACCAGTTGCTGCTATAACTGTATATCTTGCCATTTTCAAACCTCCTGTTTTTTGATCTTAATTTGTTGTTCTAATTCTTTGACATCGCTAAAGTCTGTCAATCCTGTACGAAAGGCAGTTGATGACCCTGCAGCTACACTCGTTACTAAACATTTTGGAATCGGTTTCTCCTTTAATAAGCCTGCTAAAAATGTTGCTAACAAGGTATCTCCCGAACAAGCCGTATTGACTACCTCTCCCTTGGGTGCATTGCATTCATAGACTTGTAAGTCTGAATCAATAAATACCGCCCCTTTCTCTCCTAATGACATCAAAACATGTCTAGCTCCTCCTTCTACTAATTTTTGGGCATATTGAATAGCCTGATCTTTATCCATAGATTCTAGTTGGTACCAAGCAGCCAGTTCTTCATCGTTTGGTTTTAATAAATAAGGCGCATATGGTAAACACTCCCGAACGATCGGATCACTACTGTCTAAAATCAGACGAATCTTCCGTTCGCTACAAATTTGAGCAATCCTTATGAGGACTTGTGATCCAACTCCCTGAGGCAGACTACCTGATACAATCAAATAATCCCCCGCAAGCATTTGTTCAATCTGTTTCAACAGCTCTTCTTGCGCTTCTTGAGAGACTATCGGCCCTTGGTTTACCAACTTAAATTCTTGTTGAAGATTAACTACTTTGGTAAAAACATTTACACGAGTCAGACCGTCTACTTCCACAAATCGATGAGAAATTCCTTTTTCATCTAACACCTCTTTGATATAACGACCAGTAAAACCTCCAGAGAACCCTATCGCCGTACTATCTATGCCTAATTGTTTTAAAATAAAGGATACATTGACTCCTTTGCCATTTGCTTGTATATCACTTGACGATGTACGATTCACCTTAGAAGCCAACATTTCTTGCGTTTCAATGACTAAGTCAATCGCTAAATTCATTGTACAGGTATAAATTGCCATCGATCCCTCCTGGTACTTTGACTCTTGCTTGATTTTTCAGAATAGTTCTAGTATAGTTAGAATACCACTTTATTCGTGAATGCGTTTCCAATTTTTGTCGCAATATAGAACATTTTTTCAGAGGAGTTCTCATGACCAATACCCGATTGACCGATACAGAAGAATACATCTGGCGCTATATCAATCAACATTTTGATCACATCGCTCAATTAACCATTTCTGAATTAAGCGAAGCAGCCAGTGTATCAAACGCCAGCATTATTCGAACCTTAAAAAAGAAAGGATTCGGAGGCTTTACTGACTTTAAACACGACATTCAGTTAAAAAGACGAGACAATCTTCATGTACTATCCAATCACGATTTATCTGAAGACACCCAACGTTCTATTGTAAAAAATTACCAAGAAGTGATTCGAACACTCAACATGATTGATGTTGATACGCTTGAAAAAAGCATACCACTTATACACCAAGCCGAAAAAATCATTCTCTTTGCCAGAGGTTTTTCCGAATTAATTGCTAGTGAGATGCTCGTAAAATTTCAATTGGTCAATAAATATTGCGAACTGCATACTGATCCTAATATTATTCGCCCCATTAGCAAACGATTGTCAGAGCGAACCTTTGTCATTATGATTTCATTAAATGGGGAAACCAAATCTCTTGTAGATGCTGCTAAAAATTGTGTAGAAAATCAGGTACCAACTCTACTCATTAGTGCAAATCAAAGCAGCTCATTAGCCAAATTAGCACCACTCACTCTCTTTGGTTTTAAAACGGACCTCTCTTACTTCCCTGATTTCGAGGTTCATTCCAGACTTCCACTCTTCATCCTATCCCGTATTTTATTAGATGCTTATGCTGCTAGTTTGCGCTAAAAAATGTGATATAATAGACCATATCACGTATCATGTACGATTCGTTAGTTTAAAGGAGAAAGATATACTATGATGAATATGCAACAAATGATGAAGCAAGCGCAAAAATTGCAAAAGCAAATGGAGAAGAGCCAAGCTGAACTGGCCGCAACAGAATTTACCGGAGTATCAGCACAAGACTTGGTTTCCGTCACCTTTACGGGGGATAAAAAGCTCGTTTCTATCGCATTCAAGCCTGAAGTAGTAGATGCAGAGGATGTGGAAACCCTAGAAGAGATGACGATTCAAGCCGTCAATCAAGCCCTTACGAAAATCGATGAAACAACCCAGAAAAAATTAGGGGCATTTGCCGGAAAATTACCTTTTTAAACCCGGCTACTCTTCACATCATACAAAGTAAAAAACCAAGGTTTTCCTTGGTTTTTTGACTTATGCAAACTCAGCAATAATTGCTTTAATTTGATCTTTGCTGTGTACGCCAGCAACTTGTTTGACAACTTCTCCATCTTTTTTAAAGAGAAGGGTTGGAATGGACATAATCCCAAATTCACGAGCTGTATTTGGATTTTCATCCACATCCATTTTCAAAATTTTCAATTCATCTTCGTGGATTTCTTCTGCTAATTGCTCCAAAATAGGGGCTTGCATACGGCATGGACCACACCAAGTTGCCCAAAAATCAATCAATACAAGACCTTCTTTGGTTTCTTCGACAAAGTTTGCATCAGTAACTGCTTGAACCATTATTGTTCTCCTTTTTTTCTTTGTATTGTTATTCTACACTAAAAGGAAACTTTTTCAAAATATTTGCTACGCAAGGCAAATATCTATGACATAGGTGAATTCTTGGTAGCATTCCTCAATGTCAAACAAGTCCAAATCCGCCTGATTAGCAACTATATAAATCCCCTCTCTGAGGTAGTAAGGCAGTGGCTGTCCAGCCATGTCTATCAAAGATAGGCTAGCCTTTTCTACATCAACACCGAAACGGAAAGTAGGCGTATCCTTTGGCTGACCGACGACTAAGTAATCGCTACATACCAACTTGCCACCCCATTTTTGATAGAGATGATTAGCCACATCTCCCTCACGTGTGAAAATCGCTAATCGTTCTACCTGATATTCTTGTAATTCCTGTAAAGCCCGGTCATAGAGTGCTTGAGCTATGCCCTGTCCTTGATAATCGGGGTGAACTGCTAGATTGGTAAAATAGGCCACTTTGTCTGCGGGCGCATACAGATAGGACTGGCTACATTCTTGATTGTAAATGTCTATATCTAGCAAACCAACAATCTGACCATCTTTTTCTGCTACCCACTCAATGCGGTCATCATAGATATCCCTATTCAAGGTAGGCTTGGCTGTCTCTCTATCATCAAAAAAAGGAGAAAAGAGATAGCTAAGTGCCTTAGTATAGACCCAGCCTTTTTCATCACTCGACTTGTATTTCCTGATAAGCATATTTCCTACTCCTTGCTTTAAAAGATACCACTATTTTACCCCCCCAAAAAAATCAAGTTTGTCAAGGGATATATTATTTAAAGGTCACAATGGTTGCACCGCTGCCCCCAGCATTCTGCGGGGCATAGCCAAATTCCTTGACCTGCTTGTTACGGCGAAGATACTTGGTCACTCCCTCACGAATGACACCTGTTCCGATACCGTGGATAATATCAACCTGCGACAGATTGTTCAGCAAGGCCTGATCAATAAATTCATCCAATTCCTGCATGGCTTCTTCATAGCGTTTGCCACGCAAGTCGAGGCGGGCCTTAGGCCCTTTTCCAGTTGTGCGTTTGACGACATGGACCTGTTTTTGTTTTGGCTTTTCTTCTTTTTCAGCCTTAACAAGGGTAAATTCGTCTGATTTCAACGTCATCTTAATCAAGCCAACTTGGGCTTCCCAACGACCGTCTTTCAACTGCTTGGTCAAGGTACCGCGCTGTCCATAGCTCGTGACTAAAATATCATCTCCCACGCGCGCAGCCTTTTCTTTTTTGGCCTTTTTTAAGACCTTATTTTTCGATAAATCTACGACTTCTGGTGCTAATGTTTTCAGCTTGCTTTTGGCTTCAATGATCTGGTGTGGCTTCAAGCTAGCCTGGCTGTGAAGATTTTTCAGAATCTCATCACTTTCAGCCAAAGCCATGGTCACAATCTCTTGTGCTTCTAAACGTGCCTTATTTAACTCTGTTTCTTTTTCTCGTGAAAATTCGTGATAGAGTTTCTTCAAGGCGCGATTCATCTTGAGATTTTCCTGCTCGACTTCACGAATGGTATCTAAACGCTTACGACTTTCTACTGTTTGCGCTTCTAGCTTTTCAATAATGTGATTCACATCACTATCGGTGCTGGTCATGTTTTCCGCATCCCTGATAATAGCTGTTGATAAGCCGAGACGCTTTGCAATCTCAAAGGCATTAGAGCGACCTGGAACTCCCTGCATGAACCGATAGGTCGGGCGCAGGCTCTGGCTATCAAATTCCATGCTGGCATTTTCCACACCAATTGTCTCAATCCCGTAGGCTTTTAACTCAGGATAATGGGTTGTTGCCATTGTTTTAATGCCACGTAAGCGCAAATCTTCTAAAATGGCCATGGCAAGCGACGCTCCCTCCTGTGGGTCCGTTCCTGCTCCCAATTCGTCAAATAAGATAAGAGAATCTTGGTCAGCCCGTGCTAAAATATCAACCGTATGGGTCATATGACTGGAGAAGGTTGATAAACTTTGCTCAATCGATTGCTCATCACCAATATCTGCAAACATTTCATGAAACAGACCAACTCGACTGCCCTTATCTGCTAGGATTGGCAAGCCAGACTGGGCCATGAGATGAGTTAGACCTAGCGTTTTCAACATAATCGTTTTCCCGCCTGTGTTGGGACCAGTAATGACAATCGCTGTCAAACCCTCTTTGAAATACAGGTCATTGGGAACAGGATGAACTAGAAGTGGATGACGAACATTTAATAGGGCAATATCTTTCGACAAGGACAGACTGGGAATACTCGCCTGATACGTTCTAGCAAACACATGCTTGGCACGGATTAGATCAAGGTGTCCAATGACCCAAGCATTATTGCGAATAATGTGGCTATTTGGCCGAAGGATAGCAGATAATTCTTGCAAAATACGACTGATTTCATGGCGTTCTTCTGCCTTGGCATGGGTCATTTCCTCATTCAAGGACACGACCGCACGAGGTTCAATATAAACGGTCGATCCAGAAGCAGAAATATCATGCACCACACCTGAAATACGATTGCGGTAGGTATTTTTGACTGGTAGGACATTGCGCCCATTCCGACTAGCTAGAACGGTATCTGTCAGCATATCGCTCTTGGTTTTCAGCATATCCTGTAAAATCTGTCTAATTTGATCTTCTGATTCCCGAATATTCCTGCGAATCTTGGCTAATTTCTCACTAGCAAAATCCTCTACAAAACCCGCATTGTTAATAGCTTGTAAACTGCCTTGGATATGGGGAAATAGCTCAATTTTTTCAAACAAGGACGGCAATTGACTCAAATAGACATTTTCCAATTGCTGGTAAAAATCTGCTAATTCTTTTGAGACTTCTAACACCTTTTTTACGGCTAAGATTTCAGGAATATTGAGATCTGCCTCCAAGTCCAGCCGCTTCATGGCCGGTGCAATATCAACTATTGCTCCCATGCTAAAATGCGGATGCTCAACAAAGAGTTGAGCCATATCTGCCATTTCATCAAAGGCTTGCTGAATCCGTGCTGCATCCGTCATAGGCGCAAGCTCCCGTAATTCAAAGGCTCCCTGTTCTGTTACAATAAAGGGTTCCAACAAGGCCTTGACCTTGTGAAACTCCAAGGTTTCCATAATTTTCTGGTTCATTTTCTTTCTCCGAGGTTCGTCCTCTTTCATTCTACATTCCTAATACTATAATAAAGGTTAGGACATCGTTCAGTCGCTTTGCTTCAATAGTCCAGTGGACTGTTGAAGGTTGGAAATAGGGATTATGGAGTAATCCTCCATTAACGCCAGTTCTATCTGCAACTTCTTGCCTTGTCCTATTCCTTTCTTAATCCACTATAAAAGCTTTCCCTTTACATCTTCATGGTAAGAGCCTATTTGAATGGTGGCATACACCTTCCGATTTTAAGTAAAAACAGAGGGACTGGGCAACACGTGCTCAACCCCTTTTCAATTCATACTCGTCACCAATCAAATTCTGACACCGTTCACTCAAGAGTGGGAGTCGAACCTTGATTTTCCTAGAGTCGCAATCCACTCAACCAACTACTTGCTTACTGTCCAATCGAAGCAAGTAATAACTTTTTAAATAAACTACTTGTAATCGGAGTGTATTGGATAAGTGTATTGGCCAGCCAGCTTTTATGAAGCGTATCTTGCACTACTGTTAGTGGAATAGCCCCTGCAATTGTCAAAACAATCTGTAAAGACACAATAGCCACAAGTACAGCCAAGGCACCGCTGATGAGATTGGTCACTCTCGTATCTGGATCAGCAAAGCGTAGGAGGTGTACCAGTAGCCCCAACAGGCGTAACAAGGTATAGACGACTCCATAAACGACCAAGAATGCCAAACCGGCGTAAAATATCTTATCCAGACTAAACAAGTATTGCGGTTCAAAATAATAGGTGCTCGCTCCCTGCGCAGCATTTGTAAAGGGGACCCATAAGTAGAGAAGAGCAATCAATCGCTTATAGTAACCAGCTGCGACAATGAGGGAAAAAATACTAGCAAAGGTATAATAACTTTGTAGTACAATCCCCCGACTGTAGCCAATATAAAAACTCCAAACCAAAAGAATCAACAAGACTAGGGTTATCATGATGGATCCTCGAGTTCATCTAAGTCTAGGAGAGTCACATTTTTCTTGAGCACTTTTTCTTTGACACTAGCTAATTCTACCTCTACCTTTTCATGCTCTAGCTCTCGTTTCAACTGAACAGACAAGGCATTGATTGCAAGCAATAGGGCCAAGGTTTCAGAATCTGCTGTCGGCATTTTTTCCTTGATGGCTTGATATTTTTCCTGTAGGATGCGCTCAATCTCCTCCATAAAGAGATTATCATGCTCTGTCGTGAGCGTTAACTGTTTTTCTCCAAATGTAAATTTGTATCGATTTAAGTTTGCCATAAAATTACCTCAACTCATATTATATCGTAAAATCAGCCATTTGGCTAATCTCCCTACCACTCAAAGGCTCAAAGTGCATTCTTTCTCCGAGCAAAATCCACAAAACGAAACTTATCAATCTTATGCTTGCTTTCTGTGTATTGAAATTGCTGAGTATTTCCTAAAAAAACGCGGGATCGAATCTGAACCAGATAATCATCCTTACTGTTCATCAATTCCCTTTCTTCTCGATTGGTCGGCTCAACCGTAATCTCCTTTTGCGCGTAGGCAATATCCAGTCCCAACTCCCCTTCAAGATAGGCATAGATTGAGACTTGGGCGATTTCCTTGGTCAAATGGGGAACAAATTCCTTGGAAAGATAATCCGTATCAAGAACCGATACCTTACCGTCAATCGATCTTGTACGGACAATTTTCCATACTTGTTGATAGGGTTCAAAACCTGTTAACTGCGCTAGACTACTCGTGACAGTCACCAACTCTAAACTCACCACTTTTGTCTGGTTCTCCATACGAAGTGACTGGGCCAATTCCTGATAGGAGGTAAGGCCTGATACTGGAAAATCAAGCAATTCTTGTTTTAAGACCAGCGATCCCTTCCCCTGTACCTTTTGAATCAATCCACGCTCCGTTAGCATCGCTAAGGCCTTTCGAATCGTATCGCGACTCACCTGATACTGAGCTTGTAACTCTTTTTCAGTGGGTAAGACATGCTCTGCAGGGTAGATGTGCTCTGTTATTTTTTCCTTAATATCATTGAAAATTTCTTGGTATTTTTTCATCTTTCTTTCCATTGGTCTGCTTTTTATCATACAACTGAACCTATTATAACAAATTTTAGATTTTTTTGACAAAAATGCTTGCATTCTATTTTGAAATCGGATACAATAGGCTTGTTCTTAAAATTTGTCCGTACAAATTTTTGAAATAGAAAGGAGACATAGTTCAACTATCGTCTAAAGGAAATAATCAATGGGAAAATTTGAACAAGATGCCAAGACGCTACTTCAAGCAGTCGGTGGCAAGGAAAATGTCACAGCTGTAACGCACTGTGCCACACGTATGCGGTTTGTTTTGGGAGATCCGAAAAAAGCAGATGTTAAAACAATCGAAAACATTCCTGCCGTAAAAGGGACTTTCACAAATGCTGGGCAATTCCAAGTCATTATCGGAAACGATGTCCCTATCTTTTATAATGACTTCACAGCTGTTTCAGGTATCGAAGGCGTTTCAAAAGAAGCTGCTAAATCTGCCGCAAAAAGCAATCAAAATGCCATTCAACGTGTCATGACCATGCTAGCAGAAATCTTCACACCAATCATTCCAGCTCTAGTCGTTGGGGGATTGATTCTCGGCTTCCGTAATGTCTTAGAATCTGTGGGGATGCCATGGTTGGGACAACAAATAGCAGATGGTGCCAAAGTTTTTGATGCAGATGGCAATCCTGTCTGGAACACTATTACCATGGTTTCACCATTCTGGAATGGAGTCAACCATTTCCTCTGGTTGCCAGGTGAGGCAATTTTCCACTTCTTACCAGTTGGAATCACTTGGTCTGTCACCCGTAAAATGGGAACCACTCAGATTCTTGGTATCGTTTTGGGTATCTGTTTGGTGTCTCCACAATTACTCAATGCCTATGCTGTACCGGGTACATCCGCAGCAGAAATCGCTGAAAACTGGTCTTGGAACTTCGGCTTTGCAACAATTGCTCGTATTGGTTACCAAGCACAAGTTATCCCAGCTCTTCTTGCCGGCTTGTCACTTGCCTACCTTGAAAAATTCTGGCGCAAGGTCACTCCAGAAGTGGTCTCTATGATTTTAGTGCCATTCCTTTCACTCGTTCCAGCCATCATCCTTGCACATACAGTACTTGGTCCTATCGGTTGGGCAATCGGTAAAGGCTTATCAGCTGTCGTATTTGCTGGTTTAACAGGTCCACTGAAATGGCTCTTTGGTCTTATCTTTGGTGCCCTTTATGCTCCATTTGTTATCACAGGTCTTCACCACATGACCAATGCCATTGATACTCAGCTAATGGCCGATACTGCTACTCACACAACTGGTCTGTGGCCAATGATTGCTCTATCAAATATCGCACAGGGTTCTGCTGTATTTGCCTACTTCTTTATGAAACGCCATGATGAGCGTGAAGCACAAGTTGCACTTCCTGCTACTATTTCTGCCTACCTCGGTGTAACAGAACCTGCCCTCTTTGGGGTGAATGTGAAATACATCTATCCATTTGTCGCAGGAATGATTGGCTCATCTCTTGCAGGCTTGGTCTGTGTCATGTTAAATGTCCAAGCCAATGCGATTGGTGTCGGTGGCTTACCAGCTATTCTTTCCATTAACTCAAAATACTTCGGCTCCTTCTTGTTGACCATGGCCATTGCAATTGTCGTTCCATTCATTCTGACCTTCTTCTTTGCCAAAACAGGGTTGTTTGCGAAAAAAGAAGAGGTTGTGGAAGAAGTTATTGCTCCAGTAACCGAAACAACGACTCCTACTAACATCATCAGCCCATTAACTGGTCAAGCAAAAGATTTAGCAACTGCAACAGACCAAGTTTTTGCTTCTGGCGTTATGGGACAAGGAATCTTGATTGAACCAAGTGAGGGCGAATTGATTGCCCCGATTGACGGTGTCGTATCTGTTCTCTTTCCAACCAAACATGCTGTCGGTATCACAGGATCAAATGGTGTTGAAATGTTGATGCACATTGGTATGGATACGGTCACTCTCGAAGGAAAAGGCTTTGAAGCTCATGTTCAACAAGGAGATCATATCAAGGCAGGTGACAAGTTGATTAGCTTTGACATTAACCTTATCAAGGAAGCTGGTCTTGTTGTAGAAACACCTGTTATCATTACGAACCATACTGATTTCCCAGCAGAAATCCTCGGAGACTTACCACGCCAAGTAGAGCGCGGACAAGCAATCCTCAAAGCCTAATACTCGTCAAACATCAAACTCTGACGTTGCTAAAATGAACTTCCGTTCTACCTGCGGTTTCGTTACCTCGTCAGAATTCGGTTTTTAGAGAGTATAAATGAACAACGGAAGCTGAGCTCTCTTTCACCACCATTCTGACATGGGTTGGAAGGAACTCAGCTTCTGCCTTTACATTCAATAGAACAGGAGAATTACATGGCAATCGATAAACGCAAGGTCGTCTATCAAATTTATCCCAAATCGTTCAAGGATACAACTGGAAATGGTGTTGGGGATCTACAGGGGATTATCCAACAATTGCCTTATCTGAAAGAACTCGGAATCGATATGATTTGGCTCAATCCCTTCTACCCTAGCCCCCAACGAGATAACGGCTATGACATTTCAGACTATACTGCGGTTAATCCTGATTTTGGAACAATGGCAGATTTTGAGGAAATGATTGCAACTGGCCAAGAATTGGGGATTGATTTCATGTTGGACATGGTCCTTAACCACTGCTCAACTGACCACGAATGGTTCCAAAAAGCTCTTGCTGGTGACCAATATTACCAAGATTTCTTCATCTTACGCGATAAACCAACTGACTGGGTGTCAAAATTTGGTGGCAATGCATGGGCACCTTTTGGCGATACTGGCAAATACTACCTCCACCTCTTTGATGTGACACAGGCTGATCTCAATTGGCGTAATCCTGCTGTTCGCAAGGAATTGTTTAAAATCGTGAATTTCTGGAAAGACAAAGGGGTCAAGGGCTTCCGCTTTGATGTCATTAACCTGATTGGGAAAGAGGAAGTCCTAGAAGATTGTCCAATTAATGACGGCAAACCTGCCTATACCGACCGTCCAATCACACACGACTACCTCCAAATGATGAACCATGCAACTTTCGGAGCAGAAGAGGGCTTTATGACAGTTGGAGAAATGTCTTCAACGACCATTGAAAACTGCATTCTCTATACAGCCCCTGATCGTGAAGAATTAGCCATGGCCTTTAATTTCCACCATCTCAAGGTCGACTACAAGGACGGACAAAAATGGTCCATTATGGATTTTGATTTTGAGGAATTAAAAAGCCTTTTCCACACTTGGGGAGAAGGCATGAGTGAAGGAAACGGTTGGAATGCACTTTTTTACAACAACCATGACCAACCACGAGCCCTCAATCGCTTTGTTGATGTGAAGAATTTCCGTAATGAGGGAGCAACTATGCTAGCTGCCTCTATCCACCTCTCACGTGGGACGCCTTATATCTACATGGGTGAAGAAATTGGTATGATAGACCCTGACTATGATTCTATGGACGATTATGTCGATGTAGAAAGTCTCAATGCCTATCAAATCATGCTGGACGAGGGCAAAACACCAGAGGAGGCCTTTGCAATTATCCAAGCAAAATCCCGAGACAATTCTCGTACACCAATGCAATGGGATGCTAGCAAAAATGCCGGTTTTACGACAGGTACCCCTTGGCTCAAAGCTGGAAAATCCTACCCAGAAATCAATGTTGAAACTGAAAAAGAAGGCCCAATCTTTACCTTCTATCAAGAGCTGATTCGCCTGCGCAAAGAAATGCCGATCATTGCTGAAGGTGACTACACCGCAGCTTACACGGACAGCGACAGCGTCTATGCCTTTGAACGGCACTTAGGGGAACAAAAACTCCTCGTCCTCAACAACTTCTTTGCCAAAGAAGTCGAATTAACTATCCCAGCGGAGTACGTTGACGGTCAAGTCCTCATCAGCAACTACGCAGATACAAGGATTGCAAATACCATCACGTTAAAACCCTATCAGACCCTCGCAATCTTAAAAGATTAAAAAATGAATAAAAAAACTGGATTCTGCTCAACCTGCACATCCAGTTTTTTGATACAGTGAATTGAATAAAGGTTAGGACATCGTTAAGTCGCTTTAATGAACGTCCCGTTCTATCTGCAGCTCCTTGCCTTGTCCTATTCCTTTCTCAATCCACTATAAAATCTTCTTTTATTTAAAAATATTGCCCAACTCAACATCAACCTTATTTTCTTTGACATCAATGTTGGTAACAGCAAGCAATGACTTGTAATTTGCTACGTTGCGGGCTCCTTTTTGGTTTTCTGCAAAAACGGCTACACCAGCTAAACTACTATCAAATTCTGATAAGAGACTAATCATCCCGTTAATGGTGCCACCATTTTTTAGGAAATCGTCAACAATTAAGACACGACTACCAGCCTTAAGACTACGTTTAGACAGAAACATTTTTTCAATTCGATCGCTAGAGCCTGAAACGTAGTTGACAGAAACCGTTGAACCTTCTGTAATCTTTAAATCACGCCGCACAATAACAAAAGGAACATTTAAGACATTAGCAACCGCATTGGCTAACGGAACTCCTTTTGTCGCAACCGTCATCACTGCATCAATTTGCTCATCCTTGAAGCTATTTGCAATAATGCGACCAACATTTTTTAAAATATGAGGGGTTGAGAGCAAGTCAGAAGAATAGATATAACCCCCTGGTAAAATTCGGCTACTTTCTGCCATTTGACCCCGTAATTCCTCAGCAATTGCACGAGATTCTTCCTCTGAAATCGAAGGAGTAAAAACGACACCACCACTTGCTCCTGTAATGGTTTCAATGTGGCCAATCGCACTTTCTTCAAAGGCTTTTTTAATAATAGCAATATCCTCTGAAATCGACGACTTAGCAGAACTATACTTCTCTGCAAACATATTTAAACTCGTCAATTCATAGGGGTGGTTGATGAGATAATGAGAGATGACAACCATTCGTTCACTTCTTCTTAATTTCATAGTCGATTCCTTCTTTGCTTTTTTAATATTATATCATAAAAAAGGAAAAAACGAACTTTTTTTATGCATTAGCCCGTTTTTTTCGTATTTTATTGATACTCTATACCTATCACCTTGCAGTATTCTGCATTATAAGTGAATCAGTCGTTCAATTATTTGCCTCATTAGTCGATATCTGGCTTATAGAAAGCCCGGTTATCCATTGCAAAGATTCGACTGGTCATTTCCCCTGGTCCTACCTTATCCAAGGCTGTTAACATCATCATCATCTCCGCATCAATATTGTCAATCATGTGAAGAATTTCTGCTTCCATGATCTGCGGACGAACAGGACTACCATATTCGAGTAAGCCATGATGACTAAGAATAACATGGCGTAAAACTGTCACTTCTTCCTTGGTATCATCGATTCCTAACTCAATCAATACCTTGGTAATCTCCTCATCAATCAGGGAAATGTGGCCGATGAGATTGCCTCGTACAGTATAGTTGGTATTGTCAGGACCAGATAATTCAATGACCTTGGCTAAATCGTGTAGCATAATTCCTGCGAACAACAAACTCTTATTGAGCTGGGGATAAATGTCTCCAATCTTATCTGCCAAACGAACCATGGTCGCTGTGTGAAAAGATAGGCCTGAGTAAAAGGCATGATGGTTCGTTTTAGCAGCTGGATAAGAATAAAACTCCTGGTCATACTTGCTATATAAGGCACGTACAATACGTTGCCAGACAGCATTTTCAATCTGAAACATCATCTGACTTAAATACTTGCGCGTATCTTCTACATTGACAGGGGGCTTTTCCTTGAAATCCGCTGGATCAGCCGGCTCACCCGGTTTTGGTAACCTTAAGATAATTTGATTAACTTGAGGTGTATTGTTGTATACTTCACGCCGCCCCTGCATGTGGACGACAGTACCTGCCGTAAAATCTTTAATCTTTCCTGGTTGGGCATCCCATATTTTTCCTTCAATCTCTCCAGTATCATCTTGGAAAGTCAAGGCAAGATAATCTTTTCCAGCCCTTGTCTGCCGAACATCAGCTGTCTTAATCAGATAAAAGCCTTCAAAGAGCTCATCTTTTTTCATTTGGTTAATTTTCATCTTCTTCCCCTTCCTCCTGGAAATTCAATAGGGTAAACGAGTCCGTATCATCTGGTAATTCAATATGGCGCAGGGTACGCTCAATCGCATTGGTCCGCCGTGTCAAGAGGTCGTCTAGATTGCCTGAAGCATGCTGTAAATGGCGCTGAGCCTTCATCAATACTGTCCCAAATTTGCCAAATTCTGACTTGACATTCCCCAGAACCTTACTGATATCATCAGCAGATCTCTGAATATTTAAGGTCTTAAATCCGACAGATAAGGAATTCAAGAGGGCAGATAAGGTTGACGGCCCCGCCACCACAATATGCTCTGTCCGCCGCAGTTCATCAAAGAAAATCGGATTACGAACTACTTCAGAATACAGACCTTCTGTCGGTAAAAAGAGAATCCCAAAATTCGTCGTTGCTGGTGGATTCAAGTACTTCTGCTGAATATCCTTAGCAAAGCGTTTGACAGAAGCTAAGAGATGTTTACGGTGCAACTCAATCTGCTCCTTGTCACCCGCCTCATACGCATCTTCTAAACGATAGTAATCTGCTAGAGGAAACTTGGAGTCAATCGGAAGGTAAACCGCATCCTCTTTGGTCTGACCCGGTAATTTAATCGCATATTCTACCCGCTCATTAGAACCTGCTACTGTAGCAAATTCTCGTTCGTATTGGGAGGGTGTTAAAATATCTTCGATAATTTGTCCCAATTGCAACTCGCCCATAATCCCACGCGTTTTAGTATTTGAGAGAATTTTGTTGAGCGCTCCAACATCACGTGCTACCGTCTGCATTTCTCCAAGACCACGGTTAACGGATTCCAATTGCTTCGATACCGTTTCAAATGAGGCTTGCAAGCGAGTTTGCAAGGTTTGTTCTAACTTCTCCTCGACTGTCTGACGCATTTCTTCCAGTCGCTTCTCATTCGAAGCCTGAATAGCCTGTAAACGTTGATCTGCCATATCACGATTCTGCGACAGTAACTGGTGTATTTCCTGCCGCAGGGCTGTCAATTGTTGATACAACTCCCTACGTAAATCAGTCATATCCTGATGTAGAACTTGTTGCTGGGCAAGGGTTTGTTGATTTTTTTGATCTAAAAGATAGGTGAGCTGGTCTGACAGATGGTCTGCCATATCTTCTGATTGTGCCGATAAGCGCTTCATGTGTTGCTCTAGACGGAACAACGTAAACACTGAAACCATTATTGCTACAAAGGCTAGGATATCCGCCATTTTACCTCCTATCTCGACTATAGATGAGCACAACATACCCCTTATCTATTGTAAATTCGATTTCTTTTCCGATAAATTCATTACTGCTGTAACATTTTTTGAAAAAATAATTGCTCTCATTCAAGGGATATTTGGCATGAGAGATACTCAAGCGACTGTCATCAGACGGCATAAAGGACACATAGGTCATTCCCTCAATCGGAGCAATTGTATACTGTCCTGCTGGATAAAAGCGGACAATGTTCACATCATCCACTAGCTCAATCTGCCGCATATACGGTGCTAATGCCGGTTCACTAGCGAGAAAGAGATTGCTCATCATGTGATCCAAACGGCCACCAAACGCTCCAAAAATGGTGACAGTTGCTCCTTGATAACGTGTGAAGACTTCTTTCAGCGCCAGTTCCAAATCTGTATCATCTTTTTCTGCCGGTGCCTGCACAAAAACTCTCGCAGTTTGGGCAATACGCTTGCGCTCCTCATCCGTCACCGAATCAAAATCACCCACTGCCATATCAAGAGGCAACTCTTGCTCCAAAAGATGAAGCGCCCCCCTGTCCACTCCAACAAAAAGATCGTAATCAGGCGAAATAGCTCCTCTATCTCCCCCTGCAACAAGAGCAATTTTAATCATGAAGAGCCGCTTTCAAGGTCGTAACATTTGCTTGCAAGTCTCCCTTAAACAAGTAGGAACCTGCCACAAAGACATTTGCCCCTGCTTCTTTCGCAGATACAATCGTCTTGTTGTCAATGCCACCATCTACTTCAATATCAAATGACAAGCCCTTTTTCTCACGCAAACGTGCTACTTCCGCTATTTTTTCTGCTACTTCAGGAAGATAGGCTTGGCCACCAAAACCTGGATTGACTGTCATCAATAATACCTGATCTACCATATGCAAGACCGGTTCAATCAACACGACAGGTGTTCCTGGGTTGATAACGGCACCTGCTTTCATACCTGTAGAACGAATTTTTTGCAAGGCTCCATGAAGATGTTGGGTCGCTTCCGCATGAATGGTCACAATATCTGCACCTGCACGCGCAAAATTCTCAATATGCTGCTCTGGATTAGACACCATCAGATGGCAATCAAAAACTAGCTTGCTATGTGGGCGCATTGCAGCTACCACATCCGCACCAAATGAGATATTGGGGACAAAATGCCCATCCATAATATCAATATGGACATACTCCACACCAGTTGCCTCAAGACGTTTCAATTCTGCTTCAAAATTCGCATAATCCGCAGCAAGGATTGAGGGAGCAATTTTATAATGTGACATAGGAATTCCAACTTTCTATTTCATTTTTTTACTGACTTTTTTATAGATTTCACGCACATTTTGAATTTCCGATAAAAATTGCAGATAATTGTCGTAGCGACTTTGGGAAATCACCTGTTTTTCCACAGCAGGCTTGACAGCGCAATCTGGCTCATGCGTATGGGTGCAGGTCCGAAATTTACAAGCTTGACTTTCCTTAGCAATTTCTGGAAAACAATCATTAAGTGCCTCTGCCTCTTTTACTTCGTAATCGAGCGAAGAAAATCCCGGAGTATCAGCAATTTTTCCACCATAAACGTTATAGAAGCTGACAGCTCGTGTCGTATGGCGTCCCCGACCCAAACTATCTGAGATTGTACCTGTTTCCAATTGCAATTCTGGTGCAATTTTATTGAGCAAGGTCGATTTACCAACCCCTGTCTGCCCCATAAATACCGTTACCTTATCCTTCAAGAGAGGTATTAATTCCTCCAAACTGGAAACAAAATGATAGCCGATTTGCTCATAAATCGCACGATAACTGTCCAACTCGTCTTGCTTTTCCAGCAAATCCATCTTTGAGATGTAAATGATTGGCATCATATCTTTTTGCTCTAGCAAGACCAAGAAGCGATCCAAGAGATTGGCATTGAAATCAGGCTCTTTGGCTGACATGATAACAACTGCCTGATCAATATTGACAATTGGCGGTCGTACCAAGCTGTTTTTGCGCTCATAAATCTTTAAAATATAACCCTCTGACTGCTCTTCTGCAGAAAAATCGACAATATCTCCCACGTAAGGCGTTTGCCCTTTTTTTCGAAAATTCCCACGCGCTCGTGTCTGATAAATCTGCCCATCGGACTCTACGTAGTAAAATCCAGCAAGGGCTTTCATAATAATACCTTGCAAATCTGCTCCTTTTTTCATTATCTGCTCTCAGAAATCAACTTCCAAATCCCTTTTAGACGCTGTTTCATCAAGTATGCTTGTCCCTATTATATCAAAAATTCATATAGAATGACGAGTTTCAAGGAACTTTATTAAAGAAATGCAAAAAGCCCCTTATCAGAGGCACTTGCATCATATCAATTGCTCATTTTCTTATTCCCGAACCCACGAATTCTCTCAACGAATCTCTGAGATAGAACCATCTGTAACAAGCAGTACTGTATCAAAATAAGACAATATTTCTGGATCGGATTCATGCAACACAATGACCATCAACTTATCATCCAATTTTGAAAGAGCAAACAGCAATCGCTTCGTAAGCTGAGGATCTACATGGGAGGTTGGCTCATCTAGCAACAACATATCTTTTCCACTCATCAACGCGCGAAATATCCCCATAATATTTTTTTCACCGCCACTCAGCTGATCTGGATCTATCACAGACTGTAGACGTTCCTGAAGACTGCTTGGCAAGCTATAGAAGAGTTGCTCGACTTCTTTTCTGCCTCTCTCATAGCTACCATATACTGAGATATTGTTTTCAAAATCTGTATGGTAAAATTGCTCAAATTGACTTAAATAGAAAAGCGCGTCTGGGTCAAATAGATGCTCGTCAGCTCCCTCTTTTCGGACGATAGCACCTTCGTCTATCGCTATCTCACCTGCTAAAGCACGAAGAAAGGTAGACTTCCCACTTCCTGACTGACCAACAATCGCATACTTTTTCCCTCTTTCAAAACAATAGGAAAGCTCTCTTACCCTCATCTCCCCCACATGATAGCCTAGCCCCACAAGCGATACCGCATCAAAGACTGGATAACTAGGAGGCTGGGGCAGCAACACTTCTCCATCCAAATACCTCTCAAGATTCCGAACAGTTTCTTTCGTTGCATTGATTGCGTTCACATCCAACAATATATATTTCATGGGATAGATGAAATTTTCCACATAGCTAAACGTAGCAATGGCTGCTCCGACTGTCAATTCTTTTTTAAGCAATAAATAACCGACTAAACCAAACGCTGTTAATTGGACAATAAACATAGAAAAACCATTCAACACATTTGTAAATGTCTTAAACTTTCCGAATCGGAAACGCGCTTCTTCTGTACCTTGTAAAGATTGGTGATGAACATGACTAATATGTGAAAACGTTTCTTTATTCACCCTATTTTTAGCAGAAAATAAATCTGTCACCACCTGAAAGTAACTTTCCAAGTCCTGTAAAAAGGCTCGTTGCCGTTTGGACAGCCGTTCCGAAACCAACTTAGGCACAAAAACAGCCAATAACGAAGCCAAAATAATGCCTACTGCTACAAGCGGATGAACAAAGAGAAAGAGAGAAACCGCATAGATAAGCAAGCTCATACTCGAACGGATTATATCCAAAATCGAACTAAGGTAACTTTCCTCAATGGTTTCGATATCATTATCAAAAATAGACAGATAAGCCGAAACATTTTTTTCTGAAAATTGCGCCAAAGGCTGCGATAAGACTACTTCTGCCAACCATTTCTTGACTGTTATAAAAAATGCCTTCGACACTTTCCATTCATAAACCTGAGAAATATATTGAAAGAGCGAATTGCTGGCAATGGTCAAAGCATAGGCAAATAAAAGCCACACAAGACCTATCACACCAAGATTAAAAATCCGATCAAACAGGTATTTGTTTAATTCCGGCAAAACAACATTGGTCAAACTGTAGAATATGTGAAAACATATCTGAATAAGGATGATATACCTGAGCTGGTAGATAATCTTTTTCATAGGTTCTCCTTGTATTGAATAAGAAAAGGGGTGAAGGAATCCCCCCTGTTCCCAGCTTACATATATTAACATCAATTCTGATTAGATTGCTCTTTTTAGCTATGCTAGAACAGCCATAAGAACCTCTTCCTTCTGAGTAAGATGTAGCTGGGCACCTATCACAAATGGAAACAAGCTGATAATCTAAAAGTTTCCATTTTTTAGAAACTATTCTTCTTCATACAATAACCCCTCCTGTACTAGTTTCATCAGAAAAGAGTATGTTTCTTATTTGACTTTTGTGTCTTCTAAAGAATAGTCTGCGCTTAACTCTTTCACTATATTATGGAAGTCTATGGAGTTTTCGATTGCTTTCCAAATCCACTAACTTACATGTTTCAAATAATAGACTCTGCCCGTTTCTTCATTCACAATGTACACATAGTCATTTATCTCTTGCCACGAAATCTTATTTGAAAATACATACCTATACCGATGCCTCCTATCTTGTACTTTAATTATAAAGTATAAATAAAATACATCGAAATAATTCCCATATATGCAATCGCTATTTGTTTGGTATATTTTCTAACATCTTTTCATACCAATTAGCTAAATGATGACTATCTACAGAACGTAATAAACCAATACATTTGCGCATTTCTAAAATACCATTTACATCTTTATCCTTTTTATATTTATAATATCCCTTACAATAATGAAAAAGCAAACGGTTAAATATATCCGTCTCATCAAAAAAATGACTAGCAATCATTTTTTCAAAAAACACTGCTTCTATAAACTTACTTCGTTCAATACAAATTAGATACCCATTCAATAATATTTGAGATAGCAATAACTTATATTCGTGTAGTTCACTATAAAACTCTGTTCTAGCTACTAACTCTCTACAGCATAACATCAAATATCTATGACTTAGATTTTCCATAATATTTGCAAATAATCGTAACTCATAGTATCCCCAGTTCTCTATTCGAAAGAGATAATCCGTCAGATAAGTTATCTCCTCAGCTGTAACAAAAACTGTCTTTTCTATTTCTTTTAATTTACACTTAATTAAGATAGCATTTATCCTATGAAATTCCTCGTGTATTCCCAATTCTACTTTCATTAATTGCTCAGATAATAATTGTTTCATCCTCATACTATCTCTATTGTACACATGTATTTTTAACTGACCTATCATTCGACTAAATTCATCTTCTTTAAAATCTTGACAAGCATGTATAAATTCATTCAAAGAGACATTCATTTCTTCTAAAACTTGAATCAATTTTTGTACGGTTATATCAGATTCTCCATTTTCAAAACGGGATAATTGAGACGTAGACACATGATTTTTAGCAACCGTTGCAAGACTCAAGCCTTTACCTTCTCTGATAAATTTAAATGTTTTTCCAAAATGATTCATTCAGTTGTACCTCTCGTTGCAAATACGGGATAATAATGTTAAAAATTGCTTATCTAATAAAAATATCAGCTTGAAGAAGAAGTCTTTTTATTGCCACCATCCTCATGTGCTTTCGGACATTAGCGACTTCCTTCGGAGTAAAATAATCCAGTGGATTATTTTAGCCCGAGCCCAGAAACAAAGGAGCGAGGATAATCGATTTCAACGAAATCACGACGTCTGTCTCACTCCCACTTTTAGCACGGCGGAGGTGGCGGTATTGTGCTCGCTAGGCTCGCAAATTTTCTAACCTTAAAACTACAGAAAATGAAATATCGTTGTACTGTTTTTCTGAATTGTGAGGGTTTGTCTACATTCTGAAATATATCTCATCATATAATAGCATCGATTATAAGCCTACCTCTAGTAAACTGTCCGCCAAACGTGCAAAATCTGCCAAAGTAAGAGCCTCACCACGTACAGATGGCTGCAAACCTGCGGACTCGAGTGCTACCTCTAACTTTTCTTTGACACCACCACCCTTGCCAAAATAGCTGGTCAAGTTGTTCCACAAGGTCTTGCGGCGGTGAGTAAAGCTAGCCTTTGCCACCTTGAAAAAGAATTTTTCGTCTGTCACCGCGACCGCAGGCTCTGGACGTCTCACCATTTTCAAAATGGCGCTATCGACATTTGGTGCTGGTACAAAGACTGTACGCGGTACGATAAAGGCAACTTTTGCCGTCATGTAATACTGCACCGCAATGGACAGGCTACCATAAGCCTTGGTATTGGCCTCAGCAGAAATCCGGTCCGCTACCTCACGTTGCATCATCACGACAAATTCGCTAAATGGAATCCCACTTTCAATCAAATGCATCAAAATTGGAGTCGTGATGTAGTAAGGAAGATTAGCCACCACCTTAATCGGTAACTCAGGATTTTTAAACTGCTTGATATGCTCCACCAAATTGGTCTTTAAAATATCCTGATTGACCACGGTCACATTGTCAAAATCACGGAGGGTATCCGCCAAAATCGGCACCAAGCGGTCGTCAATTTCAAAAGCCATAACCTCCGCTGCCCGTTCTGCCAAAAATTCCGTCAAGGCTCCAATTCCTGGTCCAATCTCAATCACATTGACCGACTCATCAATCTCAGCCGTATCCACAATCTTCTGTAAAATATTCGTGTCCGTCAAAAAATTCTGACCAAAGGACTTCTTAAACGTAAAACCATGACGCTCCAAAATCGCACGCGTCACACTATAATCTGCAATTCTCATATAAGATACCAAGGGCGTAAAACGGCCAAAGCCAAAATAGGAGTTTTTGCATGCAGATGCTGGCATCTGCAAAAAACTATCTTTTGGGCACTGGCCGTAGCCCGGGTTCAGTTCCTTTCTGTTTCTAAAAGTACATACAAACTAAAAAGCCACTATTTTCTCGACACTTTTAGCTCGTATTCAATTCCTTTCTTTAGATAGTAAGCCCATAAAGAGCGAGGCAATAGTAGGAGTTTTTGTACGGAGATGCTGGCATCTACAAAAAAACTATCTTTTTGGCACTGGCCGTAGCCCGGGTTCAGTTCCTTTCTGTTTCTAAAAGTACATACAAACTAAAAAGCCACTATTTTCTCGACACTTTTAGCTCGTATTCAATTCCTTTCTCTAGATAGTAAGCCCATAAAGAGCGAGGCAATAGATTTTTACCCTGTTCCTTACATCCCCATCAACCGTTCTACGATACTAATTTGCGTACTGTCATAATGCTGTCCAAGCATTTTTCGAGATAATTTGTGTATAAGCGTTTCTTTTTCGCATCGCGTGTCAGATACAAGCACAGACATTCGCTACCTTGAACCAGCTTTTCATCGCCAAAATCCTCCTGAAGTAGTTTGTCGAGTTTAGTTTGGGCGATAATGTCATTTGTAAAAACCAAATGAATTCGAGTTCTGTCGTGTGAAGCATCAAAGGGCTGTTCGGCCGCAGCCCTTTCCAATTGCTGGGGCGTTTTGACAATCACCGCCAAATCAGCCCCAATCTTCTCACGTATCACATCGTGAACAGTCTGCTTGATTTCTTCGTCTGACTTCGTGGTCTGTAACACGATATTCCCACTTTGAATATATGTTTTGACTGCTTCGAATCCTACCTCTTGTAAAATTTCTACCAGATAAGACATCTTGGGAATGCGATTTTGCCCTGTCAGCATAGCCACGCAACAGTATAACTTTCTTACTCATACCCCTCCATAACCTTTTCCACTTCCGCCAAAGAAATGCCAAACATCTCAAGGCGTTTCAAGAGTTGCTTGCCATTGGTATAGCCAATACGGAGCTGTTCTCCAAGGTATTCCCTACGCTTGCGACTATCTAAGCCTGCAAGAAAGCCGAAACGAATCAAATCACTCCGTGTGATATCAAAACGAGATTGTTCCTCCGCTACACCTAGCACCTGTGAGAGTGCCCGATCCAAATCCTCAAAAGAAGCATGTTCAATCCCGAGCGATCTTCCCTTGGTTTTAGAACCGGGAACTGCCTCATCTCGATTTAAAAAAGCATGCTTAGCTGTTGGAACAGCTGCCATGATGATCTTTCGAATCCGCTCCCCGTTAAAGTCCGGATCTGTAAAAACAATCACCCCATGTAGGTCATTCAATCGCTTGATCCGCTCAAGATCCTCCTGCGAAATGGCCGACCCTCTTGTTTCATAGGTTTCTACTTCGTAAAACCGTTTGAGATTAGCCGTATCATCTCGACCTTCGACTACGATAATTTCTGCTATTTTCCGCTTCATATCAGTCTTTTAACCCAAACAACTCTTGCGCATTAGCGTAGGTCCTACTTGCCACTTCTTCCACAGACAAGCTACGGAGCTCTGCAATCTTCTCCACCACATAGCGGGTATAGGCAGTACGATTTTCCCTCCCGCGCTTGGGAACAGGAGCTAGATAGGGCGCATCCGTTTCCACTAAAATCTTATCAAGTGGTAAATGAAGCGCAGCTTCTTGGATGTCTGTTGCCTTCTGAAAGGTGACAACTCCTGAAAAAGAAATCGTCATCCCTAGTTCGATAAACTGCTCTGCCATTTCCAAAGAACCAGAGTAAGAATGCATAATCCCACCACGAGGGCCTACCCCCTCACTCTTGATAATCGCATAGGTATCCTCCAAAGCATCCCGAGTATGGACAACAAAGGGAAGGTCTACTTCTTTGGCTAAGGCAATTTGCCGGCGGAATACCCGCTCCTGCACCTCTTTAGAAGCCGTCATCCAATGGTAATCCAAGCCAATCTCACCTAAAGCAATGACTTTTTCATGAGTAAGACTCTCTCGCAAAAACTGCTCCACCTCATCCGTGTAACTAGCTGCTTCTGTCGGATGCCAACCAATGGTCGCATAGACCTGCTCATGGCGCTCTGCTAAGTCTAGGGCACGTTCAATCGTCGGCCGATCAAACCCCACCACATTCATTCGTGTTACTCCCATTTCATGGGCTAAGGCCAATTCTTCCTCAATACACCCTTCAAACTCTTCCACATTTAAGTGGGTATGGGTGTCAAAAATCTGAATCATCTTTTTCTCCTATAATTTTGGTAGTTACCCAATCATATTCTTTCTTCTTTTTGCTATTTTCTGAAATCATACGAGCACAATCTGCAACCGTCATTGTTAATCCTCGGTCGAAAAAATATCGTTTTAGGCTCACTTCTTTCGCGGTTTCTCTAAGATATAACTGATAGCAAATACTAACAAAATGATGATTTCGATGAAATAATCATACTCATTGATATTCAACAATAAACAACTTATCCACCATTTATAAACTTAAAACATATAAATTTGGTTGCGTTGACAACGTTAGGATAGTGATTATATCAGGGTGGAAATACAGTAAGCCGACGATGTTTAAACATAGGATACTTTTGCTGTAGTGGTATGGTGGAAATATTAAGACCGTAGACGCAACATTTAGCAATGAAGCTCCGAAGGAGGTTGCTTGCGTCCGCACGACCTCATAACGTATCGAAAAATGCTACTGTTGATAGGAATAGAGTATAAAACCCGCAAACTAGTTTGTTCTATTATATCGCTTTTATTACAAAAAAACCAACAGACTCGAGTTTCTGCTGGCTTTTTTATCGTTTTATTATGCCACTGCAAGCACTTTGCGTCCTTTACGACGACGAGCTGCTAACACGCGACGGCCGTTTTTAGTTGACATACGGTTACGGAATCCGTGTTTGCGTGCGCGACGGATTTTACTTGGTTGAAAAGTACGTTTCACGATGAATACCTCCTCATAGATTTTGTATTCGTTTAGCCGGCTAGTTTTGATCAGTTACTAAACATACCTAACTATTCTATCTGATTCTACTAGCTTTGTCAAGTTATTCTCGCTCAACATTCCTCTAAAATTGGAGAATTTGCTCTCTTTTTATGAAAATCTATCTGAAATACAAGAAATTTTCAGGAAAGATAAAACAAAAAAATAAGAAGCCAAGCACTACTGCTCAACTTCTATTCCCTTTAATCATGTTTTCCGTCAATATCAACAACAACATAGCGATTTGGCTCACTACCTTCTGAATAGCTAGTCAAACCATCCATTTTGGAAATAATGCGATGGATAATTTTTCGTTCGCTACTTGACATTGGATCAGTGTGGTAAGCTTCTTGCTCTTCTAACACCCGCTCAGCTAGCTTTTGAGCGTAGCCTTGTAAGACTTCTGCACGATGTTCCACATAGTCGTTGACATTAATAGTGATATAAAAATTACGTTCATAGCGGTTATAGAGGAAATTTTGCGCCAATAGTTGCAAAGACTTCAAGACCTTCCCGTGATAACCAATGACACGACCTGGCTCGTCTGTGTCAACTTGAAGATTGATGGTTCGGCGATTGTGTGTCGATTCAATGCGCGCTTCCACATCCATGTCGTCCAAAATTTCTTGGATATAGTCCGAAACTTCTACAACTACTTGATCAATATCGTATTGTTGCTCAACCTTAATATCCAAATCTTCAAAACTTGTCGTCTCCGTTTCAGCGGCTGTTTGGTCAACTAAGTCCTCATCTTTGATAATTTCAATGCGACCTGTTTCCGCTAAAATCGTCTTAGGATCCTTTTTATTCTTTAAGATTTTCTCCTTGACTGCATCTTCCAAGTGTTGACCAGATTTCTCAAATTCTTTCACAGCTGCGACAACCTTGCCAAGGTCAATCGTCGCTTCTGATACACTCTTGACCGGTTCATTCAATTCATTGACTTCACTTGGCACACCACGTACTGCTTTTTGATTAGCCTTGACAACGGTCGTTTCATTGATGACATCAATATCCACCTTTGCAGGCTGTTTTCCAAAACCTAGGAAACCTTTCTTCTCACGGGCAAGTACAGTAATATGCGCTCTTTTGCGAGGAATATTCAACTCTGCCAATCCATTTTGGATTGCTTCTTCAACTGTTGCTCCTGTAAATTTCATCTTCTCTCTCCTAATATCCTATTTCTTTTTGCGTGCTTTTTTCTGAGCTTTGCGAATCTTAGCCTGACGTTCCCGTTCGGCTTCGATTTTTGCTTGACGTTCTGCAATGATTTTAAAGGGATTGTTCAAGGCCAAGATTTGGAAGACTTGGTAGGCATTTGATACCGTCCAGTAGAGGGTAACACCACTTGCTGCTGTAAGGGCAAATACCAAAATGAGCACGGGCATGGCATACATCATAACCGTCATCGCACCATTGCGTTCTGGTGCAGCCTTATTGCTCAACCACATACTCAAGAAAGTAAGGCCAGTAGCCAAAATAGGCAAGATGTAATACGGATCTGTTGCCCCAAGGTTTAGCCAAAGGAAATGGCCAACTCTCAGTTCTGGTACCCTCGTCAATGCTTGATAGAGGGCAAGCAAGATGGGCATCTGGATAAAAACAGGAATCATAGAGGCAGACATTTTAACGCCATTGTCCTTATAGAGCTTCTGAGTAGCTTCTGTCAGAAGTTGTCTACTCTCTAAATCTTTTCCTGGATACAACTCTTGAAGAGCTCGTAACTGGGGTTGCAATTCCTGCATTTTCCGAGAAGAAGTCATCTGCATTTGGAAAAGTGGCAAGAGTAAAGTCCGAACGAGAATGGTAAAGAGGATAATCCCTATTCCCAATTGTCCATTAATTGACAATAACTGAATGATACTTGCAAACCAATAAATCAGTCGTTCCCAAGCATCGGTCGATTGGCTGGTTACATCTCCTCTGCCACAAGCTGTCAGTAAGAGCAAGGACAGGGTGAGTAAGCTCGCCCATTTAATGTTCTTTTTCAAGCGAAACACCTTCCTGGTATAAATTAGCTAGTTTCAAAACATGTAGAAGATTCTGTTTTATTTCGTGATAGGATAGATTTTCTACCCCTTTACGAGCAATGACTACAAAATCATCCGTTGCTAGATAAGGAGCGCTTTCTATCAAAACATGCCGGATTTTACGTTTAATTTTATTCCGCGTTACTGCATTTCCCAATTTTTTACTGACAGATAAACCGACTCGGAAATGCGCTTGTTCTTTCGCTAATCGGTAGACAACAAACTTCCGATTGGCCACATTCTTACCCTGTGTAAAAATATCGTTAAAATCACGTTCACGCTTCACACGATACGTTTTCTTCAAAATCTAACTCCATCTTTCAAAATTACTTCTATTATACCATATTTTTTAAAAAAGCCAATAAACTGCTTAGTTATGCCCTTTCCCATGATTTTTTGCAGATTTTTTTGAAAATTTATGATATCCTATCTTTACCACAAAATCAAAGGAGTAGATCATGACGGAATATTGGAACGCCTACTTAGAGAACGGACAAAAGACAGAGCATATCCTAGAGCGAGGAAAAGCAATCCCTCAAGGCCTCTACCACTTGGTCGTCGAGTGTATTCTGATTCACACAGACGGTAGTATCCTATTCATGCAGCGAGATGACAAAAAGGAATCCTACCCTCATTACTATGAAGCAACCGCAGGCGGCTCTGCTGTGCTTAACGAAAGTCCTGAAACAGCTATCCTACGTGAAGTGGCAGAAGAAACCGGAATCCATTTACAGGCTAGTCAGCTCATTCATTACCACCACTTTGTGGCCCACGATGACCAGTGTATCTTTGACCTCTACTGGGCAAAGGTTGACGCTAAAAAAGATATTATTACTGTCCAGAACGGAGAAACAAGCGATTTCGTCTGGGTAGCACCAGCCGACCTTCCAAACTTTTTAGAAACTCAACCCATCATCCCACGGCAAAAGGAGTATGTCGAGCAGTTGATTTTAGAAAAAGAATAATCCCAATACGAGCAACAGACTGATGAGACCGTGGACAACAAAATGAGATAGGTGCATCTGACCAAAAACAAATTTTCCTACTAAGGGACGAATGAGCCAAGCCAGTAAGACACTAACTACTAGTAAGCCCTGTACAAGAGTCTGATGAAAAGACAATATAACTGATCCCAGAAGAGCAACGAAAGCCACTACCATTGGCAGAGCATACAAGAGTCGCCAAAGTACAGAAATCCGCTCTTTCATCCATAAAGCTACCAAAAATGGCAAGGTAACATACAAGAAAATCAAAAACTGAAACATCTCTTTCCTCCTTGTTCACCATTAAAACATATAGGCTGAACTCAAGTCCAACTTCCTTTATCAAAGCTAGTAAAACAGATTGACGCAGTGGTTGATTGGTATCTTTATTCGCTTTTTAAGCTCCAAAGATAACCTAATCAACTGTGCGGGGGTGAGAATACGAACTCTATTTAACATTTTTGAGTTCTTTCTCACTCCCCCTGTCAACCCTACTTGAAAGGAGTTCCATGAAAACTGGACAAATCACTCAAACCTACAAGATTAGCCGAGATACCCTTCGATTCTATATTAAGAAAGGATTGCTCATGCCAACTATCCAAGAAGGACAATATAGCTGGAGCGAGCAAGATTGTCAAGAACTTGAAAACATTCTCCAACTACGAGAGCTAGGTCTCTCTATCAAAGCCATTCAACGAATGAAAGAAGTCCATGACACCATGTGTGGCACCAGAGAACAATGGCTCGAAAACCGTCAGGTCCTACAAAAGGAAGTAGCTGAACACAGAAAAATGATTGAGCAATTACAAAAGCAAATCCACAACATGAGCGGATTGATTGAGCAACTCGATAAAAAATTAGCAGAAAGCAAGTAAAGGAACTCGCTTCTTTGATAAAAAATTGTTTCCTAGGTTCCAAGTCTCGCATTTTTTCGTAAAAAATTCTTCACTTCGTTTCTAAGCTGAGCTACTTATATGAAAAATCGGGCACTTTGGTTCTAAGTTGGCTGTTTTTTCATAAAAAATTGCGTACCTTACTTCTAAGCTCGGTTTTCTTCACAAAAAATCTATCACTTCGTTTCTAGGCTAGACTTCTTACATGAAAAACGGATTACTTTGATATGAATAAACAGTATGATAAGAGAGGCTGAACCTGAGTCCAGCCTCTCTTCTGTTATTTTTCAATTGCTGCCAACATATTATCCAAATGCTGAATTGATTTTTCACGGCCGAGCAGATAAATGGTATCTGGTAATTCTGGTCCGTGCATCTCGCCTGAAACAGCGATACGGATTGGCATAAAGAGGTTTTTACCCTTGATACCAGTCTCCTTTTGAACCGCTTTGATTTGTGGGAAGATGTTTTCAGATTTGAACTCTTCCTCGGTCATTGCTTCTAATTTTTCTTTAAAAGCTGTCAGAACCGTCGGAACTGTTTCGCCTGCCATGACTTCTTTTTCAGCCTCTGTCAAAGCTGGAAAATCTTCAAAGAAAAGATCGGTCAATGGCACAATTTCATCAACTGCCTTCATTTGTGGTTTGTATAATTCCACTAATTTTTCAGCCTTATCTGTCAAACGACCTGCATCTGCCAAGAATGGTTTAGCCAGTTCAAAAATCGTTGCAAAATCGGCATTCTTGATGTAGTCATTGCTCATCCAGTCCAATTTCTTCTGATCAAAGGCTGCTGGAGACTTACTGAGACGATTTTCATCAAAGAGCTGAATCAATTCCTCACGAGAGAAGATTTCATCCTCTCCACCAGGATTCCAACCAAGAAGGGCAATAAAGTTAAAGACAGCTTCTGGTAGGTAGCCTTTCTTGCGGTAATCTTCAATAAATTGCAGCGTATTGGTATCACGCTTAGACAACTTTTTACCCGTTTCAGAATTGATAATTAAGGTCATGTGACCAAATGCTGGTGCTTCCCAACCAAGGGCCTCATAGACCATGAGCTGTTTAGGGGTATTGGCAATATGGTCATCCCCACGGATAACGTGGGAAATTCTCATCAAGTAATCATCAATTACAACAGCAAAGTTATAGGTTGGATAGCCATCTTTTTTCTGGATAACCCAGTCGCCACCGATGTTACCACCCTCAAATTCAATCTCACCCTTGACCATATCTGTCCATTTATAGATACCAGCTTCATTTACAGCTAGACGAACGGTCGGAATGATGCCTGCCGCCTCACGTTCTGCAACATAAGCCGCTTTTTCTTCAGCTGACATCCCAAGATACTCATTGATATAGCGCGGCGTTTCACCGGCTGCTTCTTGGCGCTCACGCTCAGCTGCTAATTCTTCCTCGGTAACATAAGACTTGTAGGCTAAGCCTTTTTCCAACAACTCATCGACATATCGTTGGTAAATTTCAAGACGCTCTGACTGACGGTATTGTTCGTGGGTTTCTGGACTTTCATCCCAATCAATTCCCAACCACCGTAGATTTTCCAGCTGCGAACGCTCCCCGTCTTCGACATGGCGCTTACGGTCCGTGTCCTCAATCCGAATCAAAAAGGTTCCGCCATGGTGACGAGCATACAAATAGTTAAAGAGCGCCGTCCGCGCATTTCCGATATGTAATAGCCCTGTTGGACTTGGTGCGTAACGCACACGAATAGGTTTTGTCATTTGCTATAAGCTCTCCTTGTCAAAATTCAATACCACCATTATAGCACATATTCCCTGCTTTGAGCCAAAAAATCAGCCGCAAGGGCTGATTTCTTATAAGCTGATAATTTCAAGGGTCGAAAATGCCAAGTCAGCTTTGACCACGAGTTTCTTGTCAAATACGGTAGGAGGAGATACCTGCTGAATACTGCTAAAAGCCTTATCTGCTTTGACTTGCACCAGCCAAGTAGCTGGCACGTAGAGTCGAACAGTTGAAAATGCAGCATCCACTTCAAATACCGCCTCCTCACCAGCCATGACAGCATTGTCAAAGTAAATCGTCGCACTACCAAAAGCGACATCAATCGTGTCACGTACAAAATTTGTGTCGTGAATGTAACGGGTTGAGCTACCAAAGGCTACACTGTCTTCGTCTTCGACCATAGCTTCTTTTCCACCACTTGCGACAGACTTGAAATCTCCCAAAAAGCGAATATTTCTCCGCTTGGGCTTAAAGAGAATGTGACAACCCAGACAGGCCAAAATAGCACCGACAATGATTGTCTTGGTATCCACCACTAAAAAATGATACTGCTTGTTCAGCAAGATAAACAACCAAGTTCCAAAGAAGAAACTATCGTACAATCTTCTCCTCACCAGACCATTCACCAAGCCTGCTACCAACACGACAAGCCAGACTATTTTCCAAATTGAAAAATCAAACCGTGGCAAATAGTTTTGAAACAAGACCAAGCCTGACAAGGTTAACAAGCCAATTCCCAATACATACTTTTTCATAGGACTACCTCAATTCCTGTAATCTTTCTTTTAATAACTGATAATAATGCCGTGAAACATGAACCACCTTGTGCGTATCCGCAAATCGAATCCGACTGGTTCCCGAAAAGGATTTATCAAGTGAGTACACCGATCGTACATTCGCAATACTGGACTTTGAAATCCGACAAAATGTAATCGGTAAGATCTCTTCTAGTTCATACAGCTTTAATTTTACCTCGTAGGCATCCGTCTTTGAATGGGCAAAAATCTTCGCACCATCTGTTTCGAAGAACAAGATTTCTTCCAGCTTGACAAAATACTCACTCGATTCCTTATAAAAAACCAAGGACGGCTGATTCATCTTTGACAAAAGGCTTTGTATCTGGTTTACCTGATCGGTCAGATTCGCAGCCCGGATGACCACTTCGACATCATCAAGGCCATCATCTAGTTCAATCCGTATCTTCATAACTCCCTCCTTATTTTTTATACAGATTATTATAACAGGATTCACTTCAAACACAATACCAATTCAGTAACTGGTCCATTTTCACCACTAAGTGGTCATAATCTTCAAGGAAAATAAAAAAGAAGAACCTGCCCGCAATTCAGCATGGCATTTCTTCCCTTCTTTTTAATCGTCTAATGGCATTCTGGTGGCCTGATAATATGGTTGCAAGGTTGCAAAGGCTTCTCCTAACTGAGATAGGACTGCTTCGATAGAGGCTGCCTCTGTCAAATCCACATCCACCTTGACCAAGACCTTACGAATCTTATCTTGAGCTAGCTGCTCAAGTAATAAGGCACGATTGGCTTCTGTCCCTGCTACTCGTCTGCTTTCACCATTTTCCTGTACCATATAATAAAGAGAGTCTGTTATTGCGACTTGTAAGACTTGATTTTGCTTGGCTAGACTTTGCTCATCTTTTTTGCGCTCCACAAAACTCACCTCTACTGAGATACCATAAGCTCTTTGATCCCCATACAACCGTAAGGCAAACATCGGCTCGCTGACAGCTCCTTCTGCTTGAAAATAGGTCCAAAAATGAGGCCTTGCAATCTGGGCTTGGTTCATCCATTGGCTCGTACGGTGCATGTCTAAATGTGGTTGAAACCGATGAAAAGCCTGGGCTAGTTGCTGAAATTCCTTACGTGCAGTCTGAGCTACTATTTTCATTTCAAGCATACTGGTACGCAATTCTCCTGCCTTTTCAGGTGCCATATATTTGTCCCCTTGGTAGGAAAGAAAAGCTGCTAGAGCAGGAAATAAGGTCATACAAACTCCTTTATTCAATCCACTATCTATTCTACTTATCCGCAGATGTTACAAAAATGCATCCAATAAAGTGGTTTTTCCGCCACCATCTCCACCACCTGTGATAATATGGCTTCCGATGACTTGAGCAAAGGTTTCAATGTTTAAGCTCTGAACGTAGATTTCACCGTAGCCCGTAAAGGTATTGACCACGCCTTCGCCTGTACCGATAGACTGCAAAAAGCCATTTTCAAGATGAATATCATAGTTCAACTCTCTACTCCAAGCAACGACATGGGCATTGTCAATCGTGATACTTCCTCCGTGTAGTTCCAATTTTTTAATCGAACCAAAGGCATTCGCAAGTAGAGTTCCTTGTCCTTCTGTTGTCATCACGAAGAAACCACCTTGTCCACCAAACAAGGCACGCCCTACACTTTGACGCTCCATTTTATACTGGGCAGATCCATCAAGGGCTAAAAAGGCACCGTCATTCAAGCAATATTGCTTGGTACCCAATTCAAGTGCAATGACTTGACCTGGCATAGAGGGTGCAAGGGCTAGCTTGCCGTCATCAGCGCTTGAAATAGCTTCTGTGATAAACATTGACTCGCCAGATGTCATAGAGCGACCAATGGCTCCCATGAGCTTCCCAAGACCAGAGCCACCACGCGCATTCAGCTTGGTGTTTAAGGTTACACTCGGTGTATGATAGACCATGCTTCCCCGCTGAATATAGGCTGTTTCCCCTCTTTCTAGGGCAATTTCAACAAGCGGAAATTGCATATTGCTATCAATAGTATAGTTCATTCGATTATCAGGCATTGTAAGGCCTCCTTTTGTATCGTTTATTTAATACAAGTATACACTTTTCCTCAAAACCTGTCAAGCCTGATAGCAGATGAATTTTCCATTTTCATTGAATACGCGCATCACACCCTCATGACAATATAGTGGATTGAGAAAGGAATAGGACAAGGCAAGGAGCTGCAGATAGAACTGGCGTTAATTGAGGATTACTCCATAATCCCTATTTCAAACCTTCAACAGTCCACTGGACCGTTCTTAACGATGTCCTAATCTTTAGAACCCGTATTCATAAGCGAAGTCATTCTAAGCGGGAGCTTATTTTACGATAATCAAGGCACTTTTTTGAAGGAATACTGACTGTATTTCGAAAAAAAGCAACGATGAGCAGCTAAAAATAAGCCTTGAATGTTGCTGAGCTGTGAATACAGGTTCTTATTCAATTCACTAGACAACTTCTGTCATACGCCCCGTATCAACATCATAAACTGCACCAGAGATGATAATATCCTCTGGAATCAAAGGAGATTGCCGCAACAAGTTCATATCCTCACGAACACTCTCTTCTACATCACTAAAGGGCAAAAAGTCCTGATGAGACACATCTACACCTAGGATTTCCTGCAAGTCCGCTTGAAAACTCTCGTTGGTGAAGGTTTGCGCACCGCAATCCGTATGATGTAGCACCACAATTTCCCGAGTACCTAGTTGTTGTTGGGAAATGACTAGCGAGCGAATCATGTCATCTGTCACACGACCTCCAGCATTCCGCAAAATATGGGCATCTCCAAGCGCTAATCCCAAGGCTTGTGCCACGTGGAGCCGCGAATCCATACAGGTCACAATCGCTACCCTGGTCTTTGGTTTCAAGGGCAAATGGTGTGTCCCATGCAAATCCACATAGGCTTGATTGGCTTTCATAAACTGTTGAAAATAAGACATAAACATTCCTTTCCTAACTCATTTTTCATACTAGACTATCATTTTGCCTTGCATTTGTCAGCCATGGGGCTTCGTAAGGCAGATTTTTACTGTTACTTCCGAATAGGTAAGAAAAGCAAAAAGCTAGCCATTTCATGTGAAAGACTAGCATTCTCTTTCCATACAGTTTTAATAATCGTTTAACCAAACACTTTCTTCAGCACTTCGCCGATTGTAGTCACTCCAACAATCTCAATTCCTACTGGAATTTCAAGACCAACAAGAGAATTTTTGGGAGCATAAATTTTAGTAAAACCTAACTTGGATGCTTCATTGATTCGTTGTTCAATGCGGTTGACACGGCGAATTTCACCGGTCAAGCCGATTTCACCGATAAAACACTCTTGGGGATTGGTTGGCTTATCCTTGTAACTAGAAGCAATTGCAACCGCAACCGCCAAATCAATCGCTGGCTCGTCTAGCTTGACCCCCCCAGCCGACTTGAGATAGGCGTCTTGGTTTTGGAGCAATAAACCCGCACGTTTTTCCAAGACCGCCATGATAAGACTAGCCCGATTAAAATCAAGCCCTGTTGTCGTCCGCTTGGCATTACCGAACATGGTTGGTGTCACCAAGGCTTGTACTTCTGCTAAAATAGGGCGTGTGCCTTCCATCGTAACGACAATGGCTGATCCGGTCGCACCATCCAAGCGTTCTTCTAAAAAGACTTGACTGGGATTAAGTACCTCGACTAATCCTGCTGCTTGCATCTCAAATATCCCAATTTCGTTGGTTGAACCAAAACGATTTTTAACGGCACGCAAGATACGGAAGGTATGCTGGCGCTCTCCCTCAAAATATAACACGGTGTCCACCATATGCTCTAGCATCCGAGGACCTGCAAGCGTACCTTCCTTAGTCACGTGTCCTACAATAAAGGTCGCAATGTTGTTGGTTTTCGCAATCTGCATCAGCTCCGCCGTCACTTCTCGCACTTGACTGACCGACCCTTGAACACTTGAAATCTCTGGACTCATAATGGTCTGGATTGAGTCAATAATGAGGAAATCAGGCTGAATCTTCTCAATTTCTGTCCGAATACTTTGCATATTGGTCTCAGCGTAGAGGTAAAATTCATTATCAATATCACCGAGCCGTTCACTCCGCAATTTGATTTGCTCAGCGGACTCCTCACCACTCACATACAGAACGGTTCCTCGACTAGCTAATTGAGTCGAAACTTGCAAGAGCAAGGTTGATTTGCCAATCCCTGGATCCCCACCAATCAAGACGAGACTCCCTGGCACCACGCCACCACCTAAAACACGGTTGAATTCTGCCATATCTGTCTCAGTTCGAG
The DNA here is from genome assembly GCF_017639855.1 of Streptococcus sp. zg-86. Lineage (NCBI taxonomy): Bacteria > Bacillati > Bacillota > Bacilli > Lactobacillales > Streptococcaceae > Streptococcus > Streptococcus zhangguiae. The sequence continues at coordinate 1,944,118 of NZ_CP072115.1, forward strand.
CAACATCGATTGACGTTACTTGATTGAGTTTAACGGGCTTGGTCTTTTCACCCGTTAAAGAAACACGGGCATTTTTGACCTCAGCGACCTCAATTTCCTCTACAAAAGAAGACCATGCACCACAATTGGGACAACGGCCCAAATATTTGGGAGAATGGTAGTCACAATTCTGACAGACAAAGGTTGCTTTTTTCTTTGCCATACTTAGTTCCCCGTTGAGCCGAAACCACCTGTACGTGTCCCAGTTGCTTCGTCACCATCTGCCAATAAAAAGGGCGCAAATACAGCTTGGACAATCCGCTCTCCAACTTCAAGTACGACTGGTTTGTCCGTAATATTTTGCATTTGGGCAAAAATATGACCTTCATTACCTGGATTTCCATAGTAATCACCGTCAATCACACCAACCGAGTTAATCAAGACCAAGCCTTTCTTACGAGGATTGGACGAACGGTCATAGAGATAAAGAACTTCTCCTTGTTGCATATAGGCTTTCACACCTGTCGGTACTAGTTTAATCTCACCAGGTGCAACTTCCACGCGCTCTGCCACCTTCAAATCATAGCCTGCTGCATGGGCTGTTTCCCGCTTTGGCAGTAAGTTCTCATCTGTAAATTGTGATACTAATTCAAAACCACGTTGTCTCATGTCTGTCTCCTCAGTCTAATTATCATTTACCATTATACTATATATTCGGATTTCTATTCACTTTTGACTACAAAATATCACAATAAGAAAGATTTAACTATAAATAATTCTTCAAAATAGTAGTCTTTGTTGTGATTGTTTACATTTTGCTCTTTCTTTGATATAATATATAAACCGGTTTACTATATAAATTTAATGATACAAACACAGGAGCTTATTATGACTAAAACAACTAAAACTATCTTGTCAAAAAAGAGGATTGTCTACCTATCCGCTGTGGCTTTAAGTGGTCTGTTCCTTACAACATATCCTTATCCTGTCATAGCAGAGGGGGTTGATGAAAATCCCACCACCTCTATCACTCAACCCAGTGGCAACCTTCTGACGAATGGAGATTTCACAGCTACAGAAAACCAAACTGACCCATGGACTGGTTCTAAGGCCAGTGGATGGTCAGCTTGGATTGACAAAAACTATATCAACTCCTCTCCTTCACGTCAAATTTTGGCAGATGACAATAGTGTTATCATTGCTAGTGATGAACCCTTACGTGCTGTGGTTCACCAAACTGTCCAAATTGATCCTTCTAAAAAATATATTCTCCGTTTTAAAATAATGACTGAGGATAAAACTGGTACAGCTTTCGTCAGGATTCTTGAAGGAGAAGGTGCTAATAAAAATCTCTCTCATTCTCCAAAAGTAACAGGTACCAATGACTGGCAAACTATTGAACAGGAATACCGGCCTATCCCCAGTGCAGACAAGGTCAAAATCGAGTTATTTTATGAAACAGGAATTGGTATTGTCGCTTTCAAAGATGTAGAATTGGTCGAAAAATTAGAGACAACCGTCTCCAGAACAACTTCCGAGGATACCTTAGAAAAGGCAATTCATCTCCCATTGAACAAAAAACATATTTTACAGAGTAGTCCCTACCGCTACGAAGTTGAGGACCCCTCCATCGCCTCACTAACAGGTAACATTCTAAAGCCTATCAAACAAGGAAATACAACCGTACATGTCTATAAAGAACAAGAACTGATTCAATCCATTCCGATTACTGTCTCACCTTCTACCGAAGATAAATATACACAACTTCTGCATGACTGGAACAATATGATTGTAGGAAATCCATTTTTTGATCCTAACAATCCACATATGGCTGCTTTCAATACTGAATTGGAGGAGAATGTCACAAAACATCTCACTACCATCTCCTCAGACCAAGATCAAACCTCTCTCTGGCCAGATTTGTCCGATTATCAAAAATCTGCGACCATTACAGCAACCTATCGGAGGCTGGAGGAAATGGCTAAGCAAGTCACCAATCCCCATTCAAAATATTACCAAGATGAAACCGTGATTCGGACAGTTCGGGCTTCACTCGATTGGCTTGATAAATATGTCTATAACTCTTCTAAAGAAATCGTAGGAAATTGGTGGGATTATGAAATTGGTACTCCTCGAGCAATCAACAATACCCTCTCACTCATGCAAGATTATTTCTCAGACGAAGAAATCCACCGCTATACAGATGTGATTGAAAAATTTGTTCCACATTCCGACCAATTCCGCCAGACCACTAATAACCCATTTAAAGCTTTGGGTGGAAATCTAGTGGATATGGGACGTGTCAAAATTATTGCTGGGCTCTTACGCAAAGACGAAACAGAAATTTCAGAAACAATTCGCTCTATCGAGCAAGTCTTTTCCTTGGTTGACAAGGGAGAAGGATTCTATCCAGACGGCTCTTATATTGATCACACAAATGTAGCTTATACAGGCGCTTACGGAAATGTTCTGATCGATGGGCTCTCTCAGCTCCTTCCTATTATCCAAAAAACCGATACACCTTTGGCAGACGAAAAATTACAAGTCATGTATCATTGGATTGACCACTCATTTCTTCCGTTAATCATTCACGGAGAACTGATGGATCTCAGTCGCGGACGTTCCATTAGCCGTACAAATAGCAATGATCATGTTGCAGCTATCGAAGCTCTGCGTGGTATTCATCGAATCGCTGTGATGTCTGATGACGCGACCAAAATGCGTCTAAAATCGGCGATAAAAACCATTGTACAATCTGATACCTTCTATGATAGTTTTCACAATTTGAAAACCTATCGTGATATTCGACTGATGGAAGAATTATTAAACGATAGTAGCATCCCAACTTCTACACGTAGTAGCTATCTGTCTGCCTTTAACAAGATGGATAAACTAGCTTATTACAATGCTGATAAAGACTTCGGATTTGGCCTCTCCATGTTCTCAAGTCGTACAAAAAACTACGAGGGGATGAATAAGGAAAATCGAAAAGGTTGGTATACTGGGGACGGTATGTTCTACCTTTACAACGGCGACCAAAGTCATTACAGCAACAACTACTGGCCAACTGTTAATCCTTACGCCCTACCCGGAACAACAGAGACTTCTGGCATTCGAGAAGATGATTCTGGACAAGTGATTCTTCCTTCAGGCTTTGTAGGCATCAATAAATTAGACGAACAAAACGCAGCTGCAGCGATGGAATTCAGCAATTGGAATACAACGCTCTCTGCTCACAAGAGTTGGTTTGTATTCAAAGATAAAGTTGCTTTCTTGGGTAGCGCCATCAAAAACACGTCAGGAGACGTAGCCTCTACAACGATTGACCAACGAAAGAACGAGCCTACTAATCCATATACTATTTATGTCAATAATCAACCTGAAATGATTTCAGATCAGGACCGAGAATACAAAGATACTAGAAGCATCTTTCTAGAATCCAGAGACTCCAATCGAAATATCGGGTATTTCTTCTTTAAAAAGGCAACTATCTCCATGATGAAACGCCTACAGGATGGAACATGGAAAGCTATCAACCAGTCTCAAACAGACACACCTGTTCAAAACGAATTTATAACTATTCACCAAGCACACACAGTAGACAATGATTCCTACGCTTACATGATGATTCCGAATGTCACACGGGAAGAATTTGAACGCTTATCTGCATCATTAGAGAATGGGCTTTGGGAAAATAACGAAACAACTCAAATCGTCTATGACACAACGCAAGGTATATGGGGAATTGTAAAATACGATGATTCCGTTACCACTATCTCAGATCAATTTCAGGTCTTTAAACGTGGAATGTATATGATTCGAAAAGAAGTTAGTGGCTATACGGTATCCTACTATAATCCAGAGACACAAGAATCTGCACCGACAGAGGAGGTCTTCAAGGAACTTATCCCTACGGCATCCAGCTCAGTAACTTCTACCTCCTCTCCCCTATCTACAAACACTTCCACCATTTCTTCTATAGCAACAAACTCCCTCCCTACTCAGCCCCTGACATCAGATACCTCCTCTTCTGATTCCCGGCAAATAGAATCTCCTACAAGTTCTACAACCAAGACAACAACTTCCCTCTCATCAGACCAAACTCAACAGAATTCTGGTACTATTCAGAAAAAAATTCTCCCTAAAACTGGAGAACTGACATCTCTAGCACTCATAGTCCTTGGACTAGTGACAGGAATCTTTAGTTTGAAATGGCTCAAACATAAATCATAACATATAATAAGGTTGGGTACCTTTTCCCAACCTTATTATATTATGTGACTTTCAGTCCGTCTCGTTCCAAAAATGCGAGACAAATAAACTGCCCGTTTGACGGATGATCATGATTTTATCGTTTAAACGGTTTGACACAATCGTTAAAAATCCTAATAAAACAACACCATGCTTACTAAATTCCAACAAGTCGGAGATTAATAGCTTATTTCTGAGCCTAGAAAATAGAGAGTGAAGGCGCATCAACATCTCGTCTAGTGATGTCTACCTCCTAAAGCCTCAAATAATCTAAATATATACTATATATTCGCAAAAAATGAGGAAAAAGGGATAGCAAGAAAAAATTATGGTATACTAAAACTAATAAGTATTCTCATTACAAAAAGGAGGCCTCCCATGAAAGCATTGATTCGTCCTGCTATTGCTAGTTGTATCCTCATCTGGCTCTTTGACCTAGCCATGGTCATTACCTTTTATCAGGCACCAAGTTTCTACATCAATCACCACCAGTTACTCTATTCTATTTTTCTCATCTTGCAGCTCTACTGCATCATGTTGACTGTCTATGGAATTGTGAAAAAGTTGGTCACTCTTCCCCTAGTCTCCTTTGCAACCTTCATTTTCAATGCCCTCTCCATTTTCGGCTACATCCTCTTGGTGATGCTCGTGGGGTAAAGACAATTTAGCGGTTTAAAAACAGCACCCCGGCGGTGCTGTTCTAATGTATATATAGTTTTACTCTACATTCATGCTAAGAATGCTATGCCTACGATTAAAATAAGTTCTACCCTGCAAAAATAGCAGGCCGGCAGATTAATCGTAACGCTTCTAAACATACGAGCAGTTCACCTAGCTCATATCATTTTAGGAATATTCACAGACTTACTTAGCTTAACAATGATAAAGAAAGAATGAGGCTGAACTCAAGCCGACTTTCTTATCAAAATTAGTCAAAACAGATTAACACAGTAGTTGATTGCCATCTTTGTCCGCTTTTTAAGTTCCAAAGATAGCTAATCAACTATGCGGGGGTGGGAGTAAAATAATCCAGTGAATTATTTTAGCCCGAACCTAAAAATAAAAAGGAGGGGATAATCGATTGCTATGAAATCACAATTGAATCCCAGTCCCATTATTCATTCTCTAAATTAGGCAACGATACTGCTTAGCAATCTCTGAAATTTTATCGTACCTTCCTTGAGATGCTAAGGTATTGAATTCTCCACCAATCCCAACTGCGTCCACTCCTGCCTGAAACCATTCTGCTGCATTTTCAAGAGACACCCCACCAGTGACCATAATACCAACCTGCGGCAATGGCGCCTTGATAGCTGCAATATATTTCGGTCCAAAGGCACTTCCTGGAAAGAGCTTAACGAGTTCACTTCCAGCCTCTAACGCAACTGTCATCTCTGTGAGAGTCATGCACCCTGGTATATAAGGAACAGTATAAAGGTTACATATTTTCGCCGTTTCTAGGTGGAAGGACGGAGAAACAATATAATTAGCACCTGCCAAAATAGCTTGTCTAGCCGTCACAGCATCGAGAACTGTCCCAGCTCCAATACAGACACTCAAATCATTTGTATATAACGTACGAAGTTCTTGAATAATCTCACTAGCATATTGATTGGTATAAGCGACTTCAATGGCTTTAATGCCACCATCTACACATGCAATAGCTGCACGTATCCCCTCTTCCTTTGTCGCCCCTCGAATGACCACAACAACCTTATTTTCCCTTAATGTGCTTATCGTATCTGATTTACCCATTCTTTACTCCTTTACCGCACAATATCTTGTCTACCAGCTAGTAAACTACAAATATCCGCTTCACTTTTTATCATACTGTCCCCTGCTACTGTACATTTCAAGGTCGCACTTGCTACTGCAAAATCTAAGACTTCTTTTAATGAAGCTTGCCTAATCAATTGATATAGCGCACCGGAAATAAAAGCATCCCCACTACCTACCCTTTGTAGCACAGGTGTTTTCAAAATGAGGGACTCTTCAAAGCAATCTCCCAAAGCATAGGCTTGATAACAATTTCTTCCATACTCATCTGTTGAACGGAGGGTATGGAAAATCGTTTGAAAAGAGTATATCTGCTTCAATTGTATCATCCGTCGTCGAACGTCTTCTGAGCTCGCACTTTCTCGTGGAAACATCGCGATATCTTGATTATCAATCATAAGGGGATCAATCCCAAAACAGTCATCTGCATATGCTGCAAACTTAGAAAATACCCTTTTGGCTTCTGATGCGCATATCATTTTGGTTCGCAAATTTAAATCCATTGAAATGCGGATATTTCTTCGTTTGGCTTCTTGTACTAGCATTAACAACAATTGGCGGACCGAAGAACCAATTGCCACCGTTATGCCACTAAAGTGAAAGTGGGTTACTCCCTTAAATAGAGCATCCATATCCAACATATTCGCTGTCAATTCGCTGATACTCGTATGCTTTCGATCATAAAAAACTTCACTCTGACGGCAACCATAACCACTCTCTAAATAATAAACACCAATACGGTCTCCCGCTCGATAAACACTGGTCGTATCAATCGAATGTTGACTCAAAAAATGAAGAAATCGATCGCCAATTTTACTGGAAGGTAGAGCAGTCAGTAAGCGCGTATCAATCCCCAATGCTTGTAAATTACAGGCAATATTTACTTCTGATCCTCCAAAAAAAGTTTGGCTTAGTACGCCATCTCCAAGCTCCGCATATTCGAGTGGCGTAATACGGACTAAGGGTTCTCCAAATAGCAATAACTTTGGCATCATTTCTCCTTTTCTCAAGATAGGATTTCTTTATTCCCTTAATTCGCCAACACATCTCGTAAGTAAGCTGCAATAGCTTCATCTTGACAATTACTAAAAAAATATTCTTGGAATTTTTCACCAGAAATTGTTTCTTTCAAATATTCTTGATCAATCGTCTTCAAAATCGTTAGTAAATCTGTATGCGTAATCTCTTTTAATTCATTTAAAATCCGAGCATTCCGTTGCTCAGGAACCGCTCTCTCTCTTGGGTACCCGCCACCAGATTCTTCCGCAAACAAACGTTCAAAGATGAGTTTGAGATTCAACTCTGCACCCCAACCAAATCCTTTGGCATACGGAATAGATAGGGCATTTCCTCCATTAATTTGTGAAAATAGATAGGCATCTGTCGGCTCCGTTGCTAGCCCACAAACCACTCCAGGAAAGCTATTTAATGCTACCATAGCACCTTCACCTGTTCCACAACCTGTGATAACAAAATCTGCCGCACCTGTATTTAATAAAATTGCAGCTAACAAGCCATTTTGAACGTAGGTTAACTGACTTTCTCCCTCCACACCATACATACCGTAATTGTAGAGTTCATACCCTTTTTTATCTGTTGTTTCTTTTAAAGCATCATAAATGATTTGATTTTTTGATGCTTGGCTATTTTCATTGATTAATGCAACTTTCATTCGATTTCTCTCCTCCTTATTCTGGCTGTTTCCCAATGTAAGCTAAAATACCACCATCTACATATAAAATATGACCATTGACAAAATCACTGGCATCACTTGCCAAAAAGACTGCTGGACCCGTTAGATCTTGCGTTTCGCCCCAACGAGCTGCCGGGGTTTTTGCAATGATAAATTGGTCGAATGGATGGCGAGAACCATCTGCTTGCAATTCACGTAGAGGAGCTGTTTGAGGTGTTGCAATATAGCCAGGGCCAATTCCATTACATTGAATATTTGCACTACCATATTCTGAAGCAATATTACGCGTTAACATCTTTAACCCGCCCTTAGCTGCTGCATAGGCACTAACTGTTTCTCTTCCAAGTTCGCTCATCATAGAGCAAATGTTAATAATCTTCCCATGTCCCTTTGCAATCATAGACGGGATTACTGCTTTGGAAACAATAAATGGGGCATTCAAATCAATATCAATCACTTTTCGAAAATCTGCAGCACTCATTTCACACATCGGTACGCGACGAATGATTCCTGCATTGTTGACAAGGATGTCAATAATACCAACTTCTTGCTCAATCTGTTTCACCATCGCAATGATGCCATCTTCATCTGTTACATCACATACATAACCATGAGCATCAATACCTAGTTCTTTGTAAGCAGCCAATCCTTTATCTACCAACTCTTGCGTCACATCATTAAAAACGATTGTTGCGCCAGCATCCGCATAGGCCGTCGCAATCGCAAATCCAATGCCGTAAGAAGCTCCTGTAATCAGTGCAATCTTCCCTTGTAAAGAAAATTGACTTAATGAAAATCTTTGAGTTGTCATAAGATACTTCCTTTCCACTTGATATAAAGTCGTTATATCCAAATTATATTCTAGTAAACCGGTTTTGTCAATAAATAGACCTTGTTTTTTTATTTTTTCTTAATACTCGCTATTTCTTCTTATATATGGCCTTTTAGCGAACTGCTCTTTTTTGTGTAAACGCTTATATTTTTTTGAAAAAAGTATTGACAAGCAGAATCCGTTGGTATAAAATGAGTGATATAAAGTAAACCGGTAAACTCAAAGAAAGGAGTACCTATGATTAACCTTGTACTTGTAGCACATGGCCACTTCGCTTCCGGTATAAAAAGTTCACTAGAACTAATTGCTGGACCCCAAGAAAATCTTCATATTATTGATTTTGTCGCAGATATGTCTGCCGATCAAGTCAAAGACCACCTATTAGAATCCATTACGGAGACTTCTCAAACACTCATCTTGTGTGATTTATTAGGTGGAACTCCATTCAAAGTTGCTTCAACACTGATGCTCGAACAACAATCCAAAAACATCTGTGTGCTTTCGGGTTTGAACCTTTCTATGCTACTTGAAGTCGCTTTTTCTCGAATCGAATGCTCTTTAGAAGAAGTTGTTGAAAGAGCTATTTCATCCGGTCAAACAGGAATTGTAGATGCACGACAACTATTTCGTAATTGCCAAGCAGACGATACAGTAGACGATGGGATTTGAGGGGTGAGAATATGATTAAAACAATTACAATTGAACCACTACGCAACCCAGAGAGATATGCCGAAGTTCCACTGTTATCAAAAGCAGAAGTAGAGCAGGCTATCCAGCGTGTGATTGGCCAACTCCAGCTAAATCTAGATTATTTTCAGGAGAATTTTCCAACTCCTGCCACTTCTCAAAATGTCTACCCAATCATGGACAATACCGAGTGGACAAATGGATTCTGGACAGGGGAATTATGGCTTGCCTATGAATACAGTAAAAACGAGCAGTTTCAAGTACTAGCTCATAAAAATGTCCTCTCTTTTTTAAATCGAGTCAATGAACGAATTGAATTAGATCACCATGATCTTGGCTTCCTCTATACTCCTTCTTGCATGAGTGAATTCAAATTAAATGGCAACAAACAGGCTCTGGAAGCTTCATTAAAAGCTGCAGACAAGCTGATGGAACGCTATCAAGAAAAAGGAGGCTTCATACAAGCATGGGGAGAACTTGGCAAAAAAGAAGACTATCGCTTGATTATTGATTGTTTATTAAATATTCAACTCCTCTTCTTTGCCTACGAGCAAACTGGTAAACAAGAATATTATGATGTTGCCTACAATCACTTCTATGCTTCTATTAATACTGTTGTTCGCGATGATGCTTCTTCTTATCACACCTTCTATTTCGATCCTGAGACGGGATTACCAGTAAAAGGAGTGACTCGCCAAGGATATAGCGATGATTCTTCATGGGCACGTGGACAATCTTGGGGAATTTATGGTATCCCTTTAACTTATCGTTTTCTAAAAGATGAGAATTGCTTTGACGCTTTTAAAGGAGTAACCAACTATTTCTTAAATCGTCTCCCAAAAGATTTTGTCTCATACTGGGATCTTATCTTTTCCGATGGTAGTGGACATGTAAGAGATTCTTCGGCAACAGCGATTGCTGTTTGTGGTATCCACGAAATGCTCAAATACCTACCTGAGACGGATGAAAATAAGCAGCATTATCAGTATGCTATGCACGCAATGCTCCGTTCTCTCATTGAAAATTATGCAAACAAAAAAGCTATCCCTGGGGGAGCAAATCTTCTTCACGGTGTGTATTCTTGGCACTCCGGAAAAGGAGTAGACGAAGGAAATATCTGGGGAGATTACTATTATCTTGAAGCCCTCATGCGATTCTATAAAGACTGGACCATTTACTGGTAGGAGGAAAATTATGACAACACCAAATATTATCATGACTCGTGTAGACGAGCGACTCATCCATGGCCAAGGCCAATTATGGGTAAAATCCCTGGGCTGCAATACTGTTATTGTAGCAAATGATGCCGTTAGTACAGATAGCATTCAGCAAACCCTGATGAAAACTGTTATTCCAGAATCTGTTGCGATGCGATTTTTCCCTCTTCAAAAAGTTATTGATGTTATTCATAAGGCTAGCCCTGCACAAACTATTTTTATTGTTGTGAAAGAATTAGAGGATCTACTAACACTCGTAAAAGGAGGTGTTCCAATCACCGAAGCAAACATTGGCAACATTCATAATACCGAAGGAAAAGAACAGGTCACACGTTCTATCTTCCTCGGCGAAAAAGATAAGGCAGCCCTCCGTGAATTAAGTCAAACTTACCATGTGACATTTAATACACAAACGACTCCAAGTGGAAATGACGGTGCTGCAGCTGTTAATATTTTGGATTATATTTAAAAAAGGAGACTTTTATGACAATCAATGTATTTCAAGCCGTCTTGATCGGCTTATGGACAGCATTTTGTTTTAGTGGGATGCTTCTTGGGATTTACACAAACAGGTGTATTATTCTCTCTTTCGGAGTTGGGGTCATCCTAGGTGATATTCCGACTGCCCTTGCCATGGGAGCAATCGGCGAGTTGGCTTACATGGGATTTGGAGTGGGAGCTGGGGGAACCGTTCCACCTAACCCAATCGGACCTGGTGTATTCGGAACCCTTATGGCTATTACTAGCGCTGGAAAAGTTAGTCCAGAAGCAGCACTTGCTCTTTCTACACCCATAGCTGTAGCGATTCAGTTCCTACAAACCTTTGCTTACACTATTCGTGCGGGGGCTCCTGAAACAGCCATGAAGCAATTGAAAAATCGCAATTTAAAAGGATTTAAATGGTCTGTCAACGCTACAATCTGGCTCTTTGCCTTGCTAGGATTTTCTCTCGGTTGCCTAGGTGCTTTATCAATGGATACTCTCCTACATCTTGTAGATTTTATTCCTCCTGTCTTACTTAGCGGACTAACTGTTGCTGGAAAAATGCTTCCTGCAATCGGATTTGCTATGATTCTATCTGTTATGGCGAAGAAAGAATTGATTCCATTTGTTCTACTCGGCTACGTCTGTGCTGCCTATCTACAAATCCCAACAATCGGTATCGCTCTCGTAGGAACAATCTTTGCCTTGATTGAATTTTATCATCGACCAGAAAAAACTGTTGTGAAGGAGGAAGCACACGATGACTGGATCTAAAAAATTAGAAAAGAAAGACTATGTAAGAACTTCCCTACGAGCGTTCTTCCTACAAAATGGATTTAACTATAGTAATTACCAAGGTCTTGGATATGCAAATGTTCTTTATCCAGCCTTGAAAAAACACTACGGAGACGATAAAGAGGGATTCTATAAAGCTCTAGAAGAAAACTGCGAGTTTTATAATACGAATCCTCACTTTGTTCCATTCGTAACAAGCTTACATTTGGTCATGCTCGAAAATGACCGACCTGCTGAAGAAACACGAAGCATCAAGATGGCATTAATGGGGCCACTAGCTGGTATTGGTGATTCCCTATCACAATTCTGCTTAGCTCCATTATTCTCCACAATAGCAGCATCATTAGCAGGGGACGGCTTGATTCTAGGACCAATCATGTTCTTCCTAGCGATGAATATTATCCTAACAACCATTAAAATCTCTACTGGTTTATATGGATATAAACTAGGAACGACTGTTATCGATAAATTAAGTGAACAAATGGCAACCATTTCGAACATTGCCAATATTATCGGTGTTACCGTTATCTCAGGATTAGCAGCAACTTCTGTAAAAATCAACGTGCCATTTACTTTTGCAGCAGGAGAACTAAAAGAGGGAGCAAAACAAAGTATTGTCAGCATCCAAGGCATGTTGGATAAAGTGGCACCGGCTCTACTACCTGCTCTTTACACATTAGTTGTCTACTATCTCATCAAAAAGAAAAAATGGACAACCTATAAACTTGTTATCCTTACCGTTATCATCGGAATCATCGGTAGCTGGTTGAAGATTTTAGGCTAATGCATCTATCGATCTTTTCAATTTTACTAATTCTATTAGCAGCTAGTCCACTTTTGCTATTATCTCTCCATCATTTTCGTCAACAACGATTACTGAGAGAACAACTGGAACAACGACACAACTATCTTGCCTCCCTAATGGTCGGAGACGACGTTCTACTTTTATCTGGAATACATGGAAAAATTGTAGCCATAAAAGAAGAGCTCATCATCTTACAAATCGCTGACCATGTAACAATATATGTTGAAAAAGAAAGTATTATGGGTAAAACAAGGGGAGTGGGGAAGAACTAGGAACTATCAAAAGAGTCCTCTCTCTAGTTTCTGAGCTTAAACTAACATAATCCACTAGATAATGTTACTACCACCCCCTACACAGTTGATTAGACAATCTTTGTAACTTAAAAAGCAAACATCCTGTCAATCAACCACTGCGTCAATGTGTTTTTACTAAATTTGGTAAGAGAAGCTGGCTTTCTGCCCAGCTTCTTTCTTTGGAGAAGAACTATGAAACAAGCGATAACGAATTACTTAAAAGATTTTGACCGAGCATTCTGTCAACAATACATTCTCAACCACTGTCAAGAAGAATATCAAAAAATCCAAGAGACCAATCAGCGTCTAATGGATAACCGTTTTTTATTTAATGGAAACTGGGACATGGAACCTTGTCCGCACGAATATCGACTACAACCCCTGAATTGGGAAAGCTTTTTTGAGGATGATCCCGAGTGGGCTTACATGCTCAATAGGCAGGAATACCTATCCGCTCTTCTTTTAGGCTACCTCGTAGAAGAAAAAGTAATCTACATTCAACAACTCAAATACTTTATCCTTCATTGGATTGAGCACGTTCCTACCTTCCATCCACAGTCCCTCACCACTCGGACACTAGACACGGGTATCCGTTGCTTTACCTGGTTAAAATGCCTTCTTTTCCTTATTCATTTTGATGTCATCCATGATACTGAATTAGAGACGATTTGCCAATCCATGACGAAGCAGATTCAATTTATGAAGGCTAGTTATATAGACAAATATACGTTGAGTAATTGGGGAATTTTACAGACCATCCCAATCATCGCCTGCTACTATTTTTTATCCGACAAGCTAGATATTGAAGAAGAATATCAATTTTCCGTTCAAGAGCTCGAACAACAAATTCAAGTTCAGATTTTAGAAGATGGCACACAATTTGAGCAGTCTATTTTATATCACGTAGAAGTCTACAAAGCCTTGTTAGAACTTTCTATCTTGATTCCTGAGAAAGCTATTTTTTTGAAACCCTTGTTAAAGAAAATGGCCTACTACATTGAGATGATGACTGGCCTAGATGGAAAAACAGTTGCTGTAGGAGATAGCGATGCTTGTGCGACACAAGATATTCTCACCTTATCTGCCCTCTTTCTAAATGATGAAACCCTATGCTCCAAATCTTCCACTATCGATTTACATACGATTCTTTTTCTAGGGCGCAAAGGAATTGAACAATGGAAACAATGGAAGTCACAACCACTACTGCCTAAAGCGCATTTTTTCAACAATTCTGGACATGTCTGTATTAAAAGTCCTTCTAGTTACTTTTTCTTTAAAAACGGTCCGATGGGAAGCGCTCATACACACAGTGATCAAAATAGTTTTTGTTTGCAGTACCAAGGACAGCCAATCTTTATTGATCCCGGTCGCTATTCCTACAAAGATAACAAAGAACGGATGTTCTTGAAAAGCGCCTTGGGACATACAGGTTGTATCATTGACCAAACTCCTCCAGAGGATATTACTGGATCTTGGTCCTACAATCGCTATCCCCAACACCTCTTTTGTCAGTATCAGACTCAATTAAACAACCATTACATAGAAGGAGCCTATCAGGCTACTGCTTATGCTAAATCTTATTTACATCTACGAAAAATTCTCATGATTTCTGATAAGGTGTGGTTCATTATTGACGATCTCCAATGCCAAGGTAAGCACACACTTGCGACGCAGTTTATAGTAAGCCCAGAAGTTGTCGCGAACCCACAACAACTTGGAAAATTGCAATTGATAAGCGATGTTCCTCTAGAAGTAGAGCCAACTCTTATTTCGAAACGCTATAACGAACTTGTCACCGGACAAAAACTCATCAAAACTCAGACATTCTCTAACCGAATCATCGATTATACGATTATAGCCAATCAAGATTGTATCATAAAAAGATTACCTGTTTACCAGTCTGATGGGCAATTATTAGAAAGTGCTTTTGCTTTTGACATTCGTCATTCTGAATGGAACAAATTAGTCTTATTCGTAAATGATGATATCTTCAAGGGAGAAAAGCTTTGTCTAGTTGACGGAATTAAGATGAGAGGAAAGGTTATTGTCTATGACAAACAAACTGGAATCTCTTCCCGACTCAAATCATAGAAACACTTCACTTATCAGGCCTATTCTCCTTCATTTTAAAAAGGAATGTGTTATAATATAGGTGCTTAGGAGGGACAAGATTGGTGAGAAAATTTACAATAAAAGATATTGCTGAGATGGCCCAAACATCAAAAACGACAATTTCTTTCTACTTGAATGGAAAATATGAGAAAATGTCGCAAGAAACCCGAGAACGAATTGAGAAAGTGATTCAAGAAACCAACTACAAACCAAGTATCGTTGCTCGGGGTCTCAATTCAAAACAGACCAACTTAATCGGTGTCCTTATTGGAGATATTACAAATAGCTTCTCCAATCAGATTGTAAAAGGGATTGAGGATATCGCGAACCAGAACGGTTACCAGGTCATTATAGGCAATAGTAATTACGAACAAGAAAGTGAAGACAGTTATATAGAAAGTATGTTGCTCCTTGGAGTAGATGGTTTTATTATTCAGCCAACATCTAACTTCCGGAAATATTCTCGTATTATCGAAGAGAAAAAGAAACACATGGTCTTCTTTGATAGTCAATTGTACGAACACCGGACAAGCTGGGTCAAAACCAATAACTACGATGCTGTCTACGATGTCACCCAAGCTTGTATCAAAAAAGGATACGAAAAATTCATACTGATTACTGCTGACACAAGTCGTTTAAGCACTCGTATCGAAAGAGCAACTGGTTTTATTGATGCCTTGGCCGATGCAAACCATACTTACTCTAGCTTAACCATTGAAGACGAACACACCAATTTAGAACGAATAAAACAGTTTTTACAAAAGGAAATTCAACCTGAACAGAGGACACTCGTATTTGCTCCCAACTGTTGGGCACTCCCTTTAGTCTTCAAAACTATGAAAGAACTAGACTATACAGCTCCTCAAGTAGGACTGTTGGGATTTGATAATACTGAATGGACAGGACTTTCCTCTCCTAGCATTACAACCATTGTCCAACCTGCTTTTGAGGAAGGACAACAGGCAACTAAGATTCTCATCGATCAGATTGAAGGACGACACCAAGAAGAAAAACAACAAGTCCTTGATTGTAGCGTCAACTGGCAGGAGTCTACGATGGGGTAATTCCCTTTCATTACAAAACAAGCTCACCTAATACCATTGATTCACTACACTGTAATCTTCATCTTCAATAGCCTCTCCATTTTCGGCTACATCCTCTTGGTGATGTTAGTGGGGTAAAGACAATTTAGCGATTTAAAAACAGCACCCCGACGGTGCTGTTTTGGTTTATTCAAAGACAAATTGATTATGGTACAGTTCTGCGTAGAATCCGCCTAGTTTGAGGAGTTCGTGGTGATTGCCTTGCTCGATAACTTCTCCATCTTTTAAGACGATAATCTGGTCTGCATTCAAAATGGTCTTTAAGCGGTGGGCAATCACAAAGCTCGTGCGACCTGCTGCGATAGCTTCCATAGCCGATTGAATCTTGGCTTCGGTCACGGTATCCACATTTGATGTGGCTTCATCTAGGATTAAAATTTGTGGATCCGTCAAAAGAGTGCGGGCAATGGAAATCAACTGCTTCTGTCCTGTTGAAAAGACATTGTGCTCATCATCTACATAGGTATCATAGCCCTCTGGCAGGCTCATAATAAACTCATGGATATGGGTTGCGCGTGCCGCGGTTTCTACCATCTCCTGCGATACATCATCTGCCCCAAAAGCAATATTGTCACGAATGGTTCCCGAAAAGAGGACTGATTCCTGTAAGACAATTCCAACATTTTGGCGGAGACTGTCTAAATCAAATTCTCGAATATCTCTTCCGTCAAAACGAATACTCCCCGCATCGACATCATAGAATCGGTTGAGCAGATTCATAATCGTCGTCTTACCAGAACCAGTTGGGCCAACAACGGCTGTCATCTGCCCCTTGGGTGCTACCATACTAACCTGTTTTAAAATAGGCTTACCTGGTACATAACTAAACTCAATTTGGTCAATCTCAACCTTATCCTTCAATTCTGTAAAGGCTGGTGCTGCCTGCGGGCGCACTTCTTCTGTTTCATCAAACATTTCTTGAATCCGGTGCGCTCCAGTAAAGGCTAATTGCATTTCCGCCCAGCTGGATGCAACCTGCATCATTGGCTGGTAGTATTGCTGCGAATATTGGACAAAGGTTACTACTAAGCCCAGCGCTGCTGCTGTTGATAACTTACTGTCAGACAAGGCAATGGTTGACCCTACAAAAATGACAATGGCTGTGTTGACAAGACTAAGACCATTCATAACAGGAAAAAGCAATCCTGAAAAAATACGCCCTTTGAAAGTTGCTTGTCGAACCTTGGCATTGCGTTCCATAAATCCTTCAATGACTTCTTCCTGCAATCCTTGTACAATAATCGCCTTCTGTCCTGAGATATGCTCATCCATATAAGCATTTAATTGACCAACTTCCTTTTGTTGCAAATCTGTGTATTTCCGTGACATACGGATAATAAAGACGAGAAAAGCAAAGGCAATCGGACTCGTTGCCACAACCACCAGTGCCATTTTCGGATGTTGAACAAACATCATGATGACAATACCAATATATAAAATAGACTGGGTTACAACGTTGGTCAAAGACATATTAAAGGCATTTTGAATATTATCCAAGTCCGAAGTAAAACGAGACAGGACATCGCCATCTTGATGTTGGTCAAAAAAGCGAACCGTTAAACGTTCAAGCTTCCCAAATAAACCTTTTCGCATCTGATTGGTTGAGTAGGAAATGATTCTAGTAAACAAAAGGGCATAGGTCACAGCACTAGCTGCCATGAGAAAAACGGCTACAAGCAAACTCCGTAAGGTGACAAAAAAGACGGAAGGATCTACAGCCTGTCCTGCGGCCATTTTCTGAGCTAACTCTGTCAACTCCGTCACCGCTTTTCCCATATAAACAGGGGCAATCACTTGCATACCTGTCGAAAGAAGAATGGCTAGGAAGATAATGGCAAAGGATAGCTTGAATTGTTTAAAATAGGTCCAAAAAAATCGTGCTGTTTTCATCTACTCTTCCTCCTTTCCTTTCTGGGTTTCAAAAATTTCCCGATAAACGCTATTGGTTGCAACTAATTCCTTATGGGTACCTTGACCAATCAAGCGTCCTTCATCTAAAACCAAAATTGTATCTGCCTTCACAACAGACGAAATCTTTTGGGCAATGATAATCGTTGTTGTTCCTTTCAAGTCCTTGTTCAGGGCTTCTTGAACAAGTTTTTCAGACTTGGCATCAAGAGCTGAGGTAGAATCATCTAAAATGAGGATTTTCGGATTCGCAACTAAGCCACGAGCAATCGACATCCGTTGTTTCTGACCACCTGAGAAGTTATTCCCTCGCTCTTCAACTCCACTCTGATAACGATCTGGCATACGGTGGATAAATTCCATCGCCTGTGCAATCCGCGCAGCCCGCTCCAACTCTGTATCATCAGCATTTCGCTTGCCTTGTCGGATATTTGAAGCAATGGTCCCTGAAAAGAGAATGGCTTTTTGTAGAATAATCGAAACAGTTTGGCGCAAGGTTGTTTGGCTAACTGTTTTAATGTCTACCCCACCAATTTCAATTCGTCCTTCTTGAGGATCAAATAAACGTGGAATCAGTTGGGCAAGGGTTGATTTCCCTGCACCTGTTGCTCCGACCACACCAACCATTTGACCCGCTTCAATCTCAAAACTAATCTCTTTCAAGGTCGGCTGTTCATCTGTCGGATAAGTAAAGGTCACATGATCAAATCGGATACTTCCTGTCAATGCTTGATCTGGCACATCTTGATAAAGCAAAGCAGGCTCTGTTTCCAAGACTTCCTTGATCCGACGAATGGAAATCATGGCACGGCTAGCATTACTTCCCATAAACCCAACCATAATAATGGCAAACATAATTTGAATCAAATAGGTATTGAAAGAAGCGAGTTTATTAATAGCTTCTGGATTATGTCCCAACATACCATAAACCGAATAAATAGCCGCGTAAATAGCCAGATAGGAAATAAGAATAAAGACAGGTTCTAAAAAGGAAAAGCCACGTCCGATGAAGAGATTTAAAGCAAACAAATCGTCCGATACTGCTTCAAACTTTTCTGCCTGTTTTTTCTCTTGGACAAAAGATTTAACCACTCGCACCCCACGCAGATTTTCTTTTGCAATGGCATTAATCTTATCCACTAATTGCTGGAAGCGACCAAAACGCGGTCCCATAACGCCCATAATGACTGTCATCGTTGCCCCAATGAGGATAATCATGAGCAGAACAATCCACCATAAAGACGGCATGGTCATAATGGCAAAGAAAACCCCTCCTGCAAACATCAAGGGAAGACGTAATAAGACTTGGAAGGTCATCATGAGCAAATTTTGCACTTGAGAAATGTCATTGGTCATCCGCACTACTAAATTTCCTGCATTAAAGGCCTCAATATTGGCATAAGAAAAGGTTTGGATTTTCTTGAACATCTGTTCTCGTAAATCAGCCGATACAGATTGGGCAAGATAGGCTGCAAGCACCGTATTAGTAGCTCCTGCAAGTAATCCCATACCTGCAATTCCAAGCAACCAGCCACCTAGCTGATAGATACCTGCTTGGTCATTTTCTGCTACAGCTGCTAAGACATTTTGTAAAAATCGTGGTTGCAATAAACTGCTGGTTACATATAAGAAAACCATACAAACGGAAGCAAGAGCATACCATTTGTATTTCATAATTGCTCGAATCAGCATAGAAACTCCTTTGAATACATAGTATCTTCCATCGTATCACATTTAACCTTGACTTTCAATCTTTTTGCTAGCCTCAAAAGGAATTGCCTATGCAAATTTTTCCTAAATATGATAAAATAAAAACAGGATTACTCCCACAGAGAGGAAGCAAGATGAACAAACAAAAAATTGCCGTTCTCGGCCCAGGATCATGGGGAACAGCCCTGTCGCAGGTCCTTAACGACAATGGCCACGAAGTCCGTATTTGGGGAAATATCCCTGAACAAATCGACGAAATCAATCAACACCATACCAATACGCGTTATTTCAAAGATGTCGTCCTAGATTCTGCTATCACAGCCTACAAAGAATTAAGCGAGGCTTTAGACGGTGTTGATGCTGTGCTGTTGGTCGTACCCACTAAGGTCATGCGTTTAGTTGCAAAACAAGTCGCTGAAACCCTAGACCACAAGGTGGTAGTGATGCATGCTTCCAAAGGTCTCGAGCCAGAAAGCCACAAGCGTTTATCGACAGTTTTAGAAGAAGAAATTCCTGCTGAATTACGGAGCGAAGTAGTTGTCGTGTCTGGTCCAAGCCATGCAGAAGAAACCATTATTCGCGATTTAACGCTGATCTCAGCAGCATCCAAAGACCTAGAAGTCGCTCAATATGTCCAAACACTCTTTAGTAACCATTACTTCCGTCTCTATACCAACAATGATATCATCGGGGTGGAAACGGCTGGTGCATTGAAAAATATCATTGCAGTCGGAGCAGGTGCCCTTCACGGGCTTGGATATGGAGACAATGCCAAGGCAGCTATTATTGCGCGTGGCTTGACCGAAATTACCCGACTAGGAGTTGAAATGGGGGCCAATCCCCTTACATACAGTGGCCTGTCTGGTGTTGGTGATTTGATTGTAACAGGAACATCTGTCCATTCACGGAACTGGCGTGCTGGAGACCAACTAGGACGTGGTGAAAAGTTAGAAGATATTGAACGCAATATGGGTATGGTTATCGAAGGAATTTCTACCACTAAGGTAGCCTATGAGCTCGCACAAGAACTGGGAGTTTACATGCCGATTACTCAGGCGATTTATAGTGTCATCTATCAAGGAGCTAGTATCGAAGAAGCCATTAAACAAATCATGTCTAGCGAATTCCGTCAGGAAAATGAATGGTCATAAAGGAGAAAAATATGACACAAAAAGTTAGAAAAGCTGTCATTCCAGCCGCTGGTTTGGGAACTCGCTTCCTACCTGCCACCAAAGCCTTGGCAAAAGAAATGTTGCCAATCGTAGACAAACCAACGCTACAATTCATTCTAGAAGAAGCGCTAAAGTCTGGAATTGAAGACATCCTAGTTGTCACCAATAAAGCGAAACGTTCAATTGAAGATCACTTTGATTCCAACTTTGAATTGGAATACAATCTGAAAGAAAAAGAGAAAAATGATCTCTTAAAACTAGTAGATGAAGCAACTGCTATTCGCTTACATTTCATTCGCCAAAGTTATCCACGTGGACTAGGAGATGCTGTTTTACAAGCCAAAGCCTTTGTCGGAAATGAACCATTCGTTGTCATGTTAGGTGATGACTTAATGGATATTACCAATCCAAATGCTGTACCATTGACTAAACAACTAATGGACGACTACGAGAAAACCCATGCTTCGACTATTGCTGTCATGCCTGTTCCTCATGAAGAAGTCTCTGCTTATGGTGTCATTGCACCGCAAGGGGAAGGAATCAACGGTCTTTACAGCGTGGATACCTTTGTGGAAAAACCAGCTCCTGACGAAGCTCCGTCTGATCTAGCCATTATTGGGCGCTACCTCCTGACTCCAGAAATTTTTGCTATTTTAGAAAACCAAGCACCAGGTGCCGGAAACGAAATTCAGCTGACAGATGCCATTGATACACTCAATAAGACTCAACGTGTCTTTGCTCGTGAATTTAAGGGAGACCGCTATGATGTTGGCGACAAATTTGGTTTCATGAAAACATCCATTGACTACGCCCTACAACACCCGCAGGTCAAAGATGACCTCAAACAATACCTGATTGAATTAGGCAAAAAACTAGACGATACCAAATAGAAAAAAACACGAACACACTCTAACAGCAAATTATCTGTAGGAGTGCTCGTGTTTTTCTATTCTCATTTTATAGGCCAAGGCTAATGGCAACTAAGCCAATTACTAAAAGAAGATAAACTCCCAAGGCCATTCTTCTTTGCTGATGTGTAAAGAGATAAGGTTCACTAGTAGTCGGTAAGAAAACAGTAGCAATAGCACCACCCACAGCACCGCCGACATGACCAGCTAGGCTGATTTCTGGATTGAATAAGCCTAATGCAAGATTAAGGAGCAACAGAGCGATATAGCGTTGTCCTAAGAGCTGTAAGTATGGGTTACGACTCTGGAAACGCAAGACAACCATAGCTCCAAACAGGCCAAATAAGGAAGTGGAGGCCCCCGCCGCTACCGCACTGGGGGTTAAAAATAAAATAAATAGATTCCCCATCACTCCTGCTAGAAGATAAAGTAGAAAAAAGCGCTTTGAGCCGAAAATAGCTTCCATTTGATAACCAAAAACATAAAGAGTCATGCTATTAAAAAGAAAATGCTCCCAGCCAATATGAACAAAAATGGGCGAAATCAAGCGCCATAACTGGGTCGGATCCACTTTTACAATCAGCCCATACATACCACCAAAATCATAAATGGTCTGCGCTGTCGTTGCCTGACCAAACCGCAGTATCTGCATAGCCACAAACACCACCGCCGTCAGCAACAATAGGCCATTGGTCACAGGATGGCGTGTATTAATCATTTGTTTCATAATATAAAACCTTTCTCACCGCTTGATCAAACTCTTCTTCTCTAAACTCATACCGTTGAAAATCATGCGGGGTACTCACTGTCATTCCTTGAAATTGTGCCAAATAGCGATCATAAAATCCACCACCGTATCCAATCCGATGGCCTGCCTGATTCCAAGCAAGTCCTGGAACATGTATCACATCAATCTCTGACGGATCAAGAGCTGCATCTGAACGTGGCTCCCAAACGCCAAAAGAACTGAGAACCAAGTCATTCTCATCATAGGGAACAAAGACCATTCGCCCCTTACCATAGGTTTTTGGAACCACAATCTTCTTTCCGTCCAGCTGTGCCTGACGAATCAAAAATGAGGTATCCATTTCATGTGGCATGGATAAAAAAGTTGCAATCGTATCGGCTTCTTGATAGGCTGATAAACTACAAATCGCTTGACAGGACCATTCACTCCACCTTTTGATTTCCTGCTTGGACAGAGTTTTTAATCGAGCAATAATTTCCTTACGGATGGCTTCTTTTTCCATTTCTATTTCCCCTTCTCAACGATAAAAACCAATCCAATAGGCAGTAAACCGACGGATTGGCTCTCTTGATGTCTTACTCTTCTACCTTATATCTCAAAAACGCTACCAAATGTTCAACCGCAAAAGGAATGGCTTCTTCCTTGGGACTTAAGCGTGGATTGTGCAGAGGGTACGGAGTATCTACTCCTAGCCAAAACATCACACCAGGCACCTTGCTGAGTAGATAACCAAAATCCTCCCCTGTCATAGCAGGGGGACAATCGATCACTTCAACTTCAGGAATTGCCTCAAAATAAGTCATTAACTCGCCAGCCAATTGTGGATTATTTTCCACAGGCAAGTAACCACCTTGATTCAATTCAATCTCAACTTCAAGACCGAATGAAGCAGCAATCCCTTGTGCTACTTCTCGCACTCGTTTTTGGACCAATAAGCTCATTTCTTGAGTCAAAGAGCGAATTGTTCCATGCAAAAAGGCAGTTTCTGCAATGACATTATTGGTTGTTCCCGCATGCATGGAGCCAAAAGTGACAACCGCCCCCTCAATTGGATCGACATTTCGGCTAACCACCGATTGGACCTGCGTGATGAAATAACTCGCAGCCACCAAGGCATCATTTGCCGTATGAGGAAAGGCCGCGTGACCACCACGTCCAATAAAGCGAATCTTCACCTCACAAGTACCGGCAAAGAGAGTCGCACGATTGGTCGCAATTTGTCCTACTTTCAAATCCGGTCGCACATGCAAACCGTAAAACTCATCCGGCAACCACTCACCAAAAGCTCCCGCTTCATACATCAGCATTCCTCCTGCAAGATTTTCCTCCGCAGGTTGGAACAAAAAGAGCATATTCTGACGAGGCTGTTGGGCAATCATCTGCTCCAACACTCCCAGAGCAATCGTCATATGAACATCATGCCCACACGCATGCATACGACCATCATGGGTCGAAGCAAAATCAAGCCCTGTCTCCTCAACAATTGGGAGACCATCAATATCTGTCCGCCAGCCAATCGTTTTTTCTCCAATTGTTCCTGTCAAATAAACGAGAATCCCAGTTTCCCACGTTCGAATCTGGGCAAAGGAACAATCTTTTAAGAGAGTAGCAAGAGTCTCCATGAGAAAGGCATGGGTCTTGAACTCTTCCATTCCAATTTCAGGAATTTGGTGCAAAGCACGCCGAATCGCAATCAAATCAAGCATGACTATCTCCTAAAGTGTCCGAAGGGCATCTTCCAAGGCTGTTTTTTGTTGGGTTTTTTCATCAATTTCTTTAATAATACGTGCGGGAACTCCTGCCACAACGACATTTTCAGGAACATCTTGCGTAACAATGGCTCCTGCTGCCACAACAGAACCACTACCAATCTGCACGCCTTCAATTACCACAGCGTTCGCACCAACTAAGACATTATCACCCACGCGAACAGGCTCTGCACTAGCAGGCTCAATCACACCAGCTAAGACAGCTCCCGCACCGATGTGGCTGTTTTTCCCAACTGTGGCACGTCCACCAAGAATGGCTCCCATATCAATCATTGTTCCCTCACCAATTTCAGCACCAATATTGATGACAGCCCCCATCATAATAACGGCATTATCACCAATTGACACTTGATCACGGATAATAGCTCCTGGTTCAATTCGAGCGTTAATGGCACGTTTATCGAGCAAAGGAACAGCTGAATTACGCGCATCTTGCTCTACTACATAATCTTTATTTTCCCTCAAATGAGCAAGAAGTGGTGCAATATCTTTCCAATCACCGAATAAGACATTACCAAGTTTTACAACTGTTTCAGGAACTGCAGCTACCAATTCTCCCTCAAAAGTTACTTTGACGGTTGTCTTCTTCTCTGCTTGGGCAATAAATTGAATAATTTCTTGGGCGTTCATTTTTGTTGCTGTCATAGCATCTCCATTCTCAAATAAATAATTCGCTTTCTATTATACCAAATTTTCAGAATATTTGAAATAATTATCTTTTCTTTCTTTTCGGAAGCAGTTTTGGCACCTGTTGGACAAATCTTGGAAGACTCAGTGCCTTGCTATTAGCAGTCTGAGCTAAGAGTTTGCTAGTTTGTAAACCTTCTTCTGTTAGGTAATACAGTTTGACCAAACTTCCTTTTGCCACACTAGTGACAAGCATATTAGGTTTAGGCTGCATATCTAGAATCAGATTTGCTTGCTGGTGGGCATATTTCGCCTGAGCTTTTAGAGGAATGCCAATGGGTTTTAAACCAATCTTTGTCACATGTTCTTGTGCTTCATCTAAGGACAAGCCAATGAGGTTTGGCAAAGGAATGCTCAAGTCACTAGCTTCAATAATCTCTGGAGTCACATAATACAGTTTTACTAAGGTTCCTGGCTCAAAATTCCCTGACTTTGGAACCATAGCAACTATTTCGTCAGCACGTTTTTTTGCATAGGTTTGCTGAGGTTTCGCAAGAATCTTGCTGACTGTAAAGCCTAGACTCTCCAAATGTTCTTGAGCTTCCTGGACATTCATATCTATCAGATTAGGCAGGCGAAGCAAGCGATTTTTCTTCTCATAATTTTGTTCTAAAACCTTATCTACTAGCGGAACGACAGCATGGACAGCTTCTCCGATAACTCGAGTCGTATCTGGAATAATATCCAAAATCTTCGCCACCTCACCAATCATTTTTCCATTGACTGGTAATTTCTTTTTCGCCATTTACTACCTCTTTTTCCTAATCTATCTCACCAGTATCAGCGGTGGAAAAAGCCAATTTTCTTGCTCGCTTCTACAACTTCTTCATCCACATAGTAGATCTTAACAAGCCCCTTTTTCTCTACCCAACCTGGACTGTAATCAACGACTTCATTATAGCGTTTCTTGGCATACTTGCGCTCAGGTTTGAGCAAGACTGCGCTGACTCGAAAGCCCATATCTGTCAGGTGTTTCTTAGCTTCAGCCAAATCCAACTCGATAACATTGGGCACTTCTTTTTTACCAATATGGTCAATCCCATTTAGAATAGCACTTCCTGCCAACCATAGCCATGATTCCAACATGCCTTATTTCCTTTTTTTATCTTCTTTCTTACCATTATAGGTTTTTCAAGCTAAACTTTCAAGAAAGAATGCTAGATTTTATCACTGATACTCTTTGAAAATTAGACAAAACCTTGATCAAAAAAGAGGCTGAGACAAAAGTGTCCAGCCCCGATTCCCTTATAGATTTAACAGTTTTACGTAGTAGTTGTCGGACTTGTAAAACGTTGATAAATCAACATTCTACAAGCCGCATCAACCTTGCGGATATTGACAGTCAGAGGAGTGACTGTCAATACCCGAGCTTAGAAACTAGAGAGCGAGGACAGTCCAATGGACTGTTAATACTTGAGCCTAGAAATAAGAAAGCAAAATTGACAAAATCGATTTCTGCCAAATACCGATTTTTGTCTCACTCCCTATCATGCATCTACTGATGAGAAATTTTACAATCCTTTAACTGTTTTTACCACATTTTCTACAGTAAAGCCATATTCTTCGATGACTTTTGCTGCTGGCGCAGAAGCTCCAAAGGTATCAATACCAAGTACCGCACCATCTAGACCAACATATTTGTACCAGCTTTGAGTGGCACCCATTTCAATGGCTACACGGCGACGGATGGCATTTGGTAGAATTTCTTCCTTATAGGCTGCATCTTGCGCGTCAAAGAGTTCTGTCGAAGGCACGCTGACGACACGAACCTTGATACCTTCTGCTGCCAAGGCTTTCGCAGCACTCACTGCCAAGTTGACTTCTGAACCAGAGGCAAGAAGAATGGTATCAAATCCTGCTTCTTCGTAAACAACATAAGCACCTTTTGCCACCTTGTCAAAGTCCGTTCCTTCTTCTACTGTCAGATTTTGACGAGTGAGAACGAGAGCTGAAGGTGTTGATGTGCTCATCAATGACAAGTACCATGCTGCCTGTGTTTCACGCGCATCGGCTGGACGAAAGACCGTCAAATTTGGCATCGCACGAAGTCCTGCCAAATGCTCAATTGGCTCATGCGTTGGACCATCTTCTCCAACAGCAATTGAATCATGTGTAAAGACATAGGTTACTGGAAGTCCTTGAAGGGCTGACAAACGAATCGCTGCCTTCACATAATCCGAGAAGACAAAGAAGGTACCGCCATAAACACGAAGTCCACCGTGTGCTGCCATACCGTTCAACACAGTTCCCATCGCAAATTCACGTACACCAAATTGAATATTGCGATTGAGGCGATGAGCGTCGTCTTGCAAACCATCTTCCTTGATGTAGGTCATATTTGAATGAGCCAAGTCAGCCGAACCACCCAAGAAAGTTGGAAGAACTTTAGCTGCTGCATTAATCGCATCTTGACTTGAATTACGAGTGGCTTGTGAGAAGCCTGCTTCATGTACTGGGAAATCGCTCGGTTTCAACTCTGCTGCATCGCGACCTTCAATAATGGCAGTCACTTCTTCTGCCAATTCTGGATAGGCCGCCTTGTAATCCGCTACCAACTGCTCCCATGCTACGTAAGCTGCTTGACCACGGTCAGCGACTTTTTCCTTGAAATCTGCATACACTTCTGTTGGAATCTCAAATGGAGCAAAGTTCCAGTTTAACGCTTTACGAGTTGCTTCTGTCTCTTCTGCTCCGAGTGGGGCGCCATGTACTGCATTTGTCCCCTGCTTATTTGGAGAACCATATCCGATAATCGTTTTCACTTCGATAAGAGCTGGCTTGCCTGCTGCTTTTGCTGTTTCGATTGCCTGATTAATCGCGACAACATCTGTCCCATCCGTTACAAGATCGGTATGCCAGCCATAGGCTTCGTAGCGGGCACGAACATTTTCTGTAAAGGAATCTTTCGTTTCCCCATCTAAGTTAATATCATTTGAATCATAGAGGACAATGAGCTTGTCTAGTTTTTGCAAACCAGCATAAGAAGCCGCTTCGGCAGAGACACCTTCCATCAAGTCACCATCTCCACAAATAACATAGGTATAGTGGTCAAAAAGGTTATATCCTTCTTTATTGTACTTAGCTGCTAGGAAACGCTCTGCTTGGGCAAAACCTGTAGCAGTCGCAATTCCCTGTCCAAGAGGACCCGTCGTAATATCCACTCCAGCAGTATGACCATATTCTGGATGTCCTGGTGTTTTAGAACCCCATTGACGGAAATTCTTGATTTCATCCATGCTTACTTCTTCAAAACCAGATAAGTGAAGAAGGGCATAAAGGAGCATAGAACCGTGTCCTGCTGACAAGACAAAACGGTCACGATTGATCCAGTTTGGCACTTGAGGATTA
The DNA here is from genome assembly GCF_017639855.1 of Streptococcus sp. zg-86. Lineage (NCBI taxonomy): Bacteria > Bacillati > Bacillota > Bacilli > Lactobacillales > Streptococcaceae > Streptococcus > Streptococcus zhangguiae. The sequence continues at coordinate 1,972,394 of NZ_CP072115.1, forward strand.
ATTGCTAATTGATTGGTAAATAGGCTATAAGCCATTGGTGCAGCCCCCATCACTACCCCTGGGTGGCCTGATTTTGATTTTTCAATGGCATCAATACCAAGGAAACGAATCGCATTTACTGATAAGTTTGACATAAGGTTCTCCTTCATTTGTTCTACCTACTATTATATGAAAAATATCCGCATAACGCAACGGTATGCGGACAAGCTAGAAAGGGAATTAGCCAGCGCATCATTCCCCTTTCTTTCTACAATGTTATAACAAGGCCTTGAATTGAATATTGGAATCTTCTAAGAAGCAATCATCAAAGCCACGAGGATGATGGTATTCAATACGGTCTTGGTCAAGCGGATAGGTGTATTTACCACCCACTTCCCAGATGAATGGATGAAATTGATATTGTAACCGTTCTTTTCGCATTTTCCACAAGGCCAAAATTTCATCCGTTGAAGCCATAAAATTAGACCAAATATCATAGTGAACAGGGATAATGACCTTTGCACGAAGATTTTCAGCCATGCGAAGTAGGTCAATAGACGTCATCTTATCTTGGATTCCCAATGGATTTTCACCATAATTGTTCAAAGCAACGTCAATCTTGAAATCGCGACCATGTTTTGCAAAGTAATTAGAGAAATGAGAATCTGCTCCGTGGTATACGGTTCCGCCTGGAGTTTCAAAGACATAGTTTACTGCCTTGCGCGCCATTTCTTCATCTGTCACAGCAAGTCCTGCTAATTCACCATCCTGAGCATCAGCACCTTCTACTGGAAGCGTCACTAAACATGTCCGGTCAAACGACTCAACTGCATGTACCTTCATGTCTTTAATTTCAAAACTATCACCTGGTTTTACGATGATAATACGCTCTTCCGGTACTCCCCATTTCTTCCAAATTTCACCACATTCATACGGTCCAACAAATTTCACATGGTCCAATTTAGGATTATTCACAATCGCTGCGGCTGTATTGATATCGATATGATCGCTATGAAAATGAGAAACAAGATAATAATCTAGCTCATTGATTGCAAATGGATCAATGACCATTGGTTGCACGCGAAGATTTGGTTGAAGTTTGCGAACTCCTGCCATATTGGCCATTTGGTGTCCACGTACCATATCTTTCACTTTTTTGGTGGATTTTCCACGCGCTGACCAGAGATCCATAACAATATTCGCTCCTCCTGGTGTTTTGAGCCAAATCCCACAATTTCCTAGCCACCACATCGCGAAATTTCCTTCTGGAACAATTTCTTCTTCAATCTCCTCATTGAGCCATGTCCCCCATTCTGGGAATGTGCTTAAAATCCATGATTCTCTTGTAATGTCATTGACTTTCGCCATAATAATTCCTCCTAATAGGCTTCTTTATAGGTTCAGTATAACGCTTTCATCTCTCCAAAAAAAGACCAAATAAAACACAGACCAGTGTTCAGTTTTGGACTGTCAACCCGCTTTCAAAACATCGAAAAAGCCTCGAAAACTCACTACACCTCAACCGAATACTACTACCTCTCGCCAGTAAGTGAAAGAACGCACGACAAAAAAGATTGTGTACACCCGAACGCTTTAAGAAAGGATCAAGCAATACTAGCTTTGATTTTAATTGCCCCCTATAAAATCAATAGCTAATTCGGCAACAAAATCGTAAGAAGGAAAAAACCCGAAGTATCTAAAGTGAACTCGCTTCTCTGGTTTCTAGGCTCAGGGATCAACCGTTGATTCGGCTATCTTTGGAGCTTAAAAAGCCAATATCATGTCAATCAACCACCGCAACAATCTGTTTTTACTAATTCTGATAAGGAAGGCTGAACTTGAAACCAAATCTCTTGAAAATAGGAATATCGGTACCAATCAAAAAATTTGGTAACTTAAAAAACTGGGGCCTCTCCCCAGTAACATCAATATAAATCTTTCAATGAATGATCTTCTACAGTGGCTAAGAAAAGGTCATCTTGAATCAGTTCTTGAATTTTGACCAAGGCTTCTTGTACATCGCATTTCTTGGTAATATAACGGGAAAGAAGTTGCTCTAAGTGTGGTTGAAACTGCCGGCTTGTCTCCTTCATTGTATGATAGGTCAAAAAGTGATTGATTTTCATGACATCCTCATAAGTCAAAACAGGCTCTACCTGTAAGACTGGAAAAGAAGCACGTAAATTGTCACTCGTTGAAATCAGCAAATCCATTTCTAAAATATCCTCCACACTGTGGAACTGCTCGGTTGTAAAAACAGCCTTGATACTATCCACCGGAAGATAGGATTGACATTGCTTGTAAAATAATTTTTGAACACCAACACCTTCGTCACAAACAAGATAAATTTCCCGCACAGCTGCACTTTGAATATGCTTATTTTTTAAGGCGCCACCAATATGAATGGTAAAATAAGCAATATCATCATCATTCATTTGAACGAGCCATTCTTCTTCCAAAGTGTAGGAAGCAGCCACTTTCACTGTTACAAACAAATCTTTATACTTTTGTTTGATTTGTCTAGTAAGAGGATTGCGTGACAAAATGCCATAGGTCTTACGAAAGAGAAAGGCTTTTGCATGCATGACCAGATTACGCATAAGTAGCTCTCGATTGTCAATTTCAAAGGCAGAACAGCGTAAAAATTCATCAACAAATCGCTCCAAAGTCGCTTTGATATCAGCAAAGTCTTGACTATTGGTATGAATATCCTTATCCTTTCGATAAGATAAAAGAAGCATGGCTATCAAAGAAATCTCAATTTCATCTAAGCCAACCGCAAACTTCTCTGCTAAGGAAGAAGCTAAATGTTGGGCAGCTTTATATTCAATACGCTTGCGAATGAGAGCAAATTCACGTTCAATTTCATGTTGTTCGCTCGTTTTTAAGACCATATTACGGTATCCCAAAAGCAAGTAGGGCAAAACCTTTAGCATAAACTCAATTTCATAATGATTGATTTTCTTACCCAAATCAATTTCTAATTGATTCACCTGTTCTGCTAAAAAAGCGACAATTTCTGGAGCAAAGAGTAATTCACAGCCTTCAAAATAGGGAACTTTCTCATTTAGAATCGTTAGGAAGCCTTCATTTGGATTGGAAAAAACTTCATAGAGAAGAGAGTGGATATACTGGATTTTATTAAGCGGGTGACATTTGAAAAAATAACCTTCAGACTTGGTTGCATAGAGATACACCTTGAATTGCTCTGTCGTTAATTGGGCACGAATTTCACTTAAATCATTTAAAACAGTATTGCGAGAGACATCGGTCAAGGCCATGAGTTTCTCAATCGTCACACGCTCTGAGGTGATGGCAATATAGATGGTCATCAATTGAATCCGTTCTTCCATACTCATGACATAATGGTACGAATCCATATTATCTAATAAGACCTGACAAACAACTTTTTGCTCATCCGTCAGCAAAATCCCAATCCGTGGTAAACTCACAATCGGATCGATATGTCTAGGGAGTGCGGCGTTAATTTTTTCCAGATGGTAATAGATTTTACGCCTAGACTGACCCATGGTACGTGAAATGCTCATGACCGTTTGCGAGTTGGTCAATCCCATTAAATAAGTTAGCAATTCCAAACTGCTTTTATCTAGCAACATCTGCCTCTATCTCCTTTAAGTAGTATGACTATTTTAACATGTTTTACTTGTGAAAACCATTTTTTATAAGGTCTGCTGACAATACTCCTCTTTTAAAAAGGAAGAAGGGAAGACAGTTCAACTGTTTGCTCTTCCCTTTGTTTATCACCTTCAACTAGATGTTAATGCGCCACTTCCTTTTGACCATAGTATGCATTTGGACCATGCTTTCTGAGGTAATGCTTATCCATAACATAGGCGGGTGCTGCTTCCACGCGAGGATTAATCTGCTCGGTGAACCGATCCATTTTCGCCACTTCTTCTAATACGACCGAATGGTAAACAGCCTGCGCTGGATCTTTTCCCCACGTAAAAGGACCATGATTGCGCACAACAATCCCAGGTACGGCTACTGGATCAATGCCGCGTGTCGCAAAGGTTTCAATGATGACACTTCCAGTCTCCTTCTCATAGGCTGTATTCACTTCATCAGCGGTTAATGAGCGAGCGCAAGGAATAGGACCATAAAAATAATCCGCATGCGTTGTCCCATAAAAAGGAATATCACGGCCAGCCTGCGCCCAACCAACTGCTTCTGTTGAATGAGTGTGGACAACCGCACCGATTTCAGGCCAAGCCTTATAGAGTGCTACATGGGTTGCAAGGTCAGAAGAAGGGTTAAGAGTTCCCTCAACAACATTTCCTTCCAAATCTGTCACTACCATGTTCTCAGGGCTTAACTTGTCATAATCCACACCTGATGGTTTAATGACAATCCGTTCCAATTCACGGCAGACCTCTGAAACATTTCCCCATGTAAACTTAACCAAACCATGCTTGGGCAAGGCTAAATTTGCCTCATAAACCCGCTGACGCATTTTTTCTAATGATTTTGGCATATTAACGTAACCCCGCTTTCTCCATCAATGGGTAAAGAAAATCTTGTGCTTCTTTAATAGCTGCACGCGTTTCTTCCACCGTTGCACAATTTTCAGACCACATTTCGATTAAAAATGGCCCTTGGTAATTGGTTTTCTTTAAAACAGCAAAGGTATTTTCCCAATCAACGCAGCCTCGACCAAATGGCACATCACGAAACTGTCCCTTAGAAGTCTCAGTAACCGCATAAGTGTCCTTCAAATGAAGTGCAGCTATAGCTTGGTGCCCAATGACAAATTCACTATATAGGTCATTATGCCAAGCAGAAAGATTTCCCGTATCTGGATAGACAAAAAGATATGGGGAGCCGATTTCCTTTGCAATTGCCAAGTATTTTTCAATGCTATTGATAAATGGATCATCCATGATTTCAATCGCTAGCATGACCTGAGCCTGTTCTGCCCAATCACAAGCCTGACGTAGATTTTTCAAGAAACGCTCGCGGGTTTCTGGTGATTTTTCTTCATAATACACATCATAGCCTGCCAGTTGAATGACCCGTACCCCCAAATCCTGGGCTAATTCAATACATTTCTGCATAGTTTCAAGTGACTTGGCTTCAAGGACGGGATTGTTTGATCCCAGCGGATAACGGCGATGACCTGAAAAACAAATCGTCGGAATGCGGACTCCTGTTTGGTAAATCGCCTGAACAAGCTCTAAGCGTTCTTTCTTAGTCCAATCAAGACGAGCCAAACGATGATCACTTTCATCTACTGACATCTCCACAAAGTCAAATCCGAGGTCTTTTGCGAACGCTAAACGCTCTAGCCAACTAAAGTGTTTAGGCGTTGCCTTTTCATAAATTCCAATTGGTCTAGCCATATCCTACCCCCAAATACGGCAGATTTCATCTTTAAAGGCACGTGCTGCAGCGGCTGGGTTCTCCGCCTCTGTAATCCCTCGACCAGCAATAAAGGTGAAGACATCCACTCCTTCAAAGAGTTTCAAGGTATCAACGTCAAGTCCTCCTGTAACGGACACACGAAAGCCCATATCAATCAATTTTTTCACCTTGGTCAAGTCCTTTTCACCCCATGTTTCCCCTGCAAGAAGGGCATCACGAGATTGGTGGTAAATAGCTTGAGAAATCCCCGCATCAAGCCACATTTGAGCCTGATCATAAGTCCAATCACCATATAGTTCTACTTGGATTTCACCTTTATCACCACGAACTTCTTGAATAGCTTTCAAGGCTGCTTTCATGGTTGGAATGGTCGCTGAGCAAATACAAGTCATCCAATCTGCACCGCGCACGGCATTGTTTTTTGCAACGGTACCACCTGCATCCGCACATTTTGTATCTGCCACAATGATTTTATCAGGGAAAAGGCTCCGAAGCACTTCAACCAGTTCACTACCTACTTGCAGTAAACAAACTGTCCCTGCCTCAATCACATCTACCTCATGGCCAACAGATACCGCTGCCTTAATCGCCCCCTGCAAATCTGAATGATCTAGAGCAACTTGTAAATTTGGAATATGTTTTGTCATACGAATCTCTTTTCTATATTTTTATTTTAGTTTTTAATCGTTTTCTAAAATGGTTTGTCCCGACCTCTTTCATTGAATACTTAATTACGTTTTCATTTGAATTCGATTTAAGATTTCAGTTTATGATTCAAGGTCAAGTCCTTCAAGATATGGACTATTCTTAGACTCTTCCACCATAGCAAGAACTTCTGCTTCTGACTGGCAAGAAACCAAACGCTCGATTGAATTTTCTAACTCAAAGAGAGCGATAATTTGCGGAATGGCAACAGAAGTATGAATAGCAGAGCTTGTCGCTGCGAGTGTCAACAGCACACTCACTTCTTTTCCATCCGGAAAAACAACTGGTTTTGTCAAGGTGATAAAGGCAAAAGCATCACGTAAGACACCTGCTTCTGGACGAGCATGGGGCATAGCCATGCCTGGCATCAAGATATAGTAAGGACCGTATTCCTTTGTCGAATCAATGATTGCATGGTAATATTCCTCGTTAACTGCTCCACTTTCAATCAATGGTTCAACAGCCAAGCGTACTGCTTCTTCCCAAGTTTCTGCTGTCAAGCCTAGACGGATAGAATTATTTTCTGTAAAGGCTTTTTTCAAATTCATTTGATCTTCCTCTTCTTTTTCTATGAAAGAAGCTGGAATCATCCTCCCAGCCTCTTTAAAACGCAATCGTCTACTCCAATAGGATTATAGAACTTCCTGTAATTTTGTTTTAATCTCATTGTCATCCATGAGATTGTCCAGTCCGACTAATTTGCCATTAGTACGGCCTTCCAATTCATTAATCAAGTGAACAGAGGCAATCACAATATCATAACCAGCTGCAAGACCTTTTGCTTCACCAACACTACATGAATTGACCGTAAAATCACTTTGACCAAGATTGCGCAGAGCATTTTCTACTTTCATCTTAATCACCATAGATGAACCCATGCCATTTCCACAGGCTGTTAGTACTTTCACCATATTCTTTTCCTTTTATTTATACCAATGGGAAACTCCCACCTGTATAAATCCTTTCTATCATTCTATTTTAGATTTATTTTCTACTTAGCCACCAACATCAGAAGATGATTTTTGACCAGTATCCTTATTCTTGAGCTTCCCCACGATAGTAAGCCTCTTTATCTTTTGCTTTAGCAAATTGAATTTGTGGAATAGCAAGGAAGAACAAGCATACTAAGACATAGCCAATAATACCAAGATATTTGAAGAGATAGCCAAATCCTAGCCACGGGAATTCAAAGTCGATATTACCATGGTAACCACCATAAGCTGCCAAATCAAGTAGGGCAACACAGGCAGCACCAAGAGCTACTTGAAGCACACCTGAGATAAAGGATAGGATAACTGCTGCTTTCCAGCCTCCACGCTTATCTGCATAAACGGCGATTGCTGCATTGTCAAAGAATACTGGAACGAAACCAGTGATAATCAAAACCGGATTTTTAAAGACAATCAAGAGAACAATGGTAATCAATTGACCAATCAAACCACAAGCAAAACCTGAAAGCACCGCATTTGGAGAACCAAAACCGTAAGAGGCTGCAACATCCACCGCTGGGAATGACCCTGGAAGGAGCTTGCTTGAAATCCCTTGGAAGGCATTGGTCAATTCTGTTACGAACATCCGCACCCCTTGCATCAAGATAAAGAGATAAACAGAGAATGTAAAGGCTGTTTGGATAATATACATGTAGAAATCTTGTTTAGCTGGATTAAACGGTGTGCCTGAAGTAATGACTTCTTTATTTGCCATAACTTCTGGACCCAAGACCAAGAGAATCCCCCCAAAGAAGACGAGCATCAAAGTTGCAGAAGCAACAACTGTATCGTGGAAGATAGATAAGAATTTTGGCAATTTCAAGTTATCCAAGTTTTCTTCTTTTTTACCCAGTTTTCCAGCAACTTTATCCACAAACCAGATAGCAAATTGTTGTTGGTGGCCGATGGCAAATCCTCCACCACCTGTCAAGCGTTGCGTTGCTTCAACCGTCATATTTGAGCTGACTGCCCAGTAAAGACCACAGATGACCCCGATTGCGGTAATGCCATACCCATTTCTTAACTGAGGAATAAGGAAAAGCACCATAAGCGAGATAGTCGCTGCCTGTTGCACCATGATGTGACCAGTGATAAACAAGGTCCGAACCTTCGTGATCTTACGGAAAGCGACAAGCAAGATGTTCACTCCGAAACCAATCAAGAGGGCTGTCGTTGCAGCCTTCACAAATTCTGGGAACATCTCCTGAATTTTTGTATTAGCTGCTGCTAAGCCAAAGTAAGGATCAATAACGGCCGCACCAATATTGAATTTGAAATTAAGCGCCGCAAGGATTGGTCGGAAGGTTGTCACCAAACCACCTGCTGCTACGTTCAAAATCATGTACCCTACGGTTGCTTTCACAAAACCTGAGAACACTTCATGCCCCGGCTTTTTCAAGAGAGCATATCCTAAAAGGACTAAAAGTCCGACAAAGAAGGCTGGATTCTGCAAAATATTTTGCGAGAACCAATTGAGAATGTCTTTCAAAATCTCCATTCTATTTACCCCATTTCTTTTTGTTTTTTGTTTTCCTAGTTTCATTATAGAACTTGTAAACGCATACAAAAAGACCAAATAAAACACAGGCTTGTGTTCACATTTGGACTGTATTCTTTTATTAAATCAACTAATGAGTAAAAAGGATGTTAGAAAAGAACTCAAATCTGTCAAAAAGAGACTTCTATCTCCGCTTCCGATCTCATTTGTCTCCAGACCCAGGTATTGACACACAATTGATGAAACAATCATCGGAATTTAAAAGACAATATTTATCAATCAGTCACTGCATCACCCTATTTTCACCCACTCTGATAAGAAAGGCTGGACTTGAGCCCAGCCTATTTTTTAAACAATTTTAGTTACAAACGAGCATTCAATTCTGCGCCGAGTTCTTCAAATCCTGGTTTTCCAAGAAGGGCAAACATGTTTTTCTTGTAGGCTTCTACCCCTGGTTGGTCAAATGGGTTAACACCATTTAGGTAGCCAGATAAAGCAATAGCCAATTCGAAGAAATAGATTGTGTAGCCAAGTGTAAACGCATCTTGTTGTGGAAGAGTGACAAACATATTTGGTACACCGCCGTCTGTATGGGCAAGAAGTACACCGTCTGTTGCTTTTTTGTTGACAAAGTCAACGTCTTTTCCTTGAAGGTAGCCAAGACCGTCCAAATCTTCTGCCATTTCTGGAATCAAGATATTTTTTCTTGGTTTATCAACACGAATTACTGTTTCAAAGAGATTGCGGTAACCTTCTTGAATAAATTGACCGAGCGAGTGCAAGTCTGTTGAGAAGTTAGCTGACGTTGGATAAATCCCTTTTTGGTCTTTCCCTTCTGATTCACCAGCCAATTGTTTCCACCATTCGCTAAAGTATTGAAGAGAAGGTTCATAGTTGGCCAAGATTTCAGTCACATAGCCTTTTCTGTAAAGGATGTTACGAACCACTGCATATTGGTAAGCTTCATTTTCTGCAATCTTATCAGAAGCGTAGTCCTTACGAGCTGCATTTGCACCTTCCATAAGAGCTGTAATATCTGCACCTGATGCAGCAATTGGGAGCAATCCTACTGCTGTAAGAACTGAGAAACGTCCACCAACATTATCTGGAACCACGAAAGTTTCCCAACCATTTGCGTTAGCTTCGACCTTAACCGCTCCACGTTCGCGGTCAGTAGTTGCATAAATCCGCTTGTTTGCTTCTTCTTGACCGTATTTTTTCACGAGCAATTCTTTGAAGACACGGAAGGCAATCGCTGGCTCAGTAGTCGTACCTGATTTTGAAATCACGTTTACTGAGAAATCTTTATCTGCCACATAGTCTACCAAATCAGCCAAGTAGCTAGATGAAATTGAATTTCCTGCGTACAAGATTTGAGGCGCTTTGCGCTCATCTTTTGTTTGCAAGTTGACAAAAGAAGTGTTCAAGAAATCAATCGCAGCTTTTGCACCGAGGTAAGAACCACCGATTCCGATTACGACCAAAACATCACTGTCTGATTGGATTTTTGCAGCAGCTTCTTTAATACGCGCAAATTCTTCCTTGTCATAGTTTTCTGGTAAATCAAGCCATCCGAGCATCTCAGCTCCTGCTCCAGTACCATTACGCAAGTCTGCATCAAGTGCAGTTACTTGGCTTTGTAAAAAGTCAACTTCCGTTGGAGCAACGAACTGCCCTAAAACTTTTGAATAATCAAATTGGATATGTGCCATTATAAATCCTCCATTTTTTCTACATACCTAATGATAACGCTTTATCAGTATTTTTTCAAGGAATTTCTTGTTTTTCATTCATTTTCATAAAATGTGGTCTGTATTTTCTAAAAATATGAAAACTTGCATTCTTCCCTTATTTATTATCAAAAATAAAAGAGCACACACTCGACCTCGCTTAGGGCTGCTGGATTCCTCCCCTGACCCGCTTCACGCACAAGTGTTGCTCCATTTATCATTATACCATAAATCTCAGATTGTGCAACCATTTTCAGTCGTCCTCATGTTCTTGAGACTGCGGAATCTGCTTGAGAGCTTTCTTTTTCTCACGCCCTTGACGGAAAAAAGTCTGCATTATCCTAGCGCACTCATCTTCCAAAACACCTGTTTCGACGGCAACACGATGATTCAGGCGCTCATCTTGCAAAATATCATAGAGACTGCCTGCGGCACCGAATTTCTGATTCGGCGCACCATAGATAACCTGCGGAATCCGTGCTAGACCAATCGCACCACTACACATAACGCAGGGTTCAATGGTCACAAAGAGCGTTGTATCAAGCAAGCGCCAATTTTTTTCTTGCTGATTAGCTTCTTGAATGGCCATGATTTCTGCATGTAAAATGGCCTGATTTTGCTCCTCACGCGCATTATGCCCTCTGCCGATAATGATCCCGTCTTTGACAATGACACATCCAATCGGAATCTCATCTTTTACTAAAGAACGCTCTGCTTCTTTTAAAGCCTCCCGCATGAAATACTCTTTTTCTTCTTGACTATAGCTGTTTTTTGTTTTCATGTCCGTATTATACCAAAAAGACAAGGAAGCTCCAACTAGAGATGAATTATTAACTAATCCGAGATAAAAATTGTTTAGTTCGCTCTTCCTTAGGAGAATCAAATATTTCTTCGGGTCTTCCTTGCTCGATAATCTGACCATTTTCCATAAAAACAACTCTATCAGCCACTTCTCGAGCAAAGCTCATCTCATGAGTCACGACAACCATAGTCATGCCTTCTTTGGCTAACTCAACCATGACGTCTAAGACACCCCCAATCAGTTCTGGGTCAAGGGCAGAAGTCGGCTCATCAAAGTAGATAACTGCTGGATTAGTCGCTATAGCACGCGCAATTCCTACCCGTTGCTGCTGACCTCCTGACAATTCACTTGGATAAGAGCGATACTTGTCTGCAAGCCCTACCTTATCCAGCGCCTTCTTCCCAATCTTCTCCGCCTCGTCCTTCTTATATCCATGTGCAATAATCAAGCCTTCTGTCACATTTTCCAAAGCCGTCTTATTGGCAAAGAGATTATAATTTTGAAAAACAAAACCAGTTTGTTTGCGAATGGCTGCTATTTCTTTCTGCTTGATATGCGACAAATCGTAGACTTCTTCTCCAAAAATAAGTTGACCACTATCTGCTCGCTCCAAAAAATTCATACAGCGCAACAAGGTTGTCTTTCCAGAACCTGATGGGCCTAAAATAACCGTTACCGTTCCTTGCTCTACCTGCAAATCTACATCCTGTAAGACCTTGGTAGAACCAAAGGACATACTAATTTTCTGTACTTCTATCATAGTGTCCCTTCCCTTAGTAGACTTTTAATTTCTTTTCACCATAGGCTTGCAATTTGGTCAATACCGTTGAAAATAAGAGGTAAATCAAGCCTACTTCACAATACAGCGCAAATGGTTCATAGGTCCTTGCTGCAATTTGTTGGGTCGCCATAAACATCTCTAAGACGGTGATATTGGCCGCTAAGGAAGTATCTTTTACCAGACTAATCAAGGAGTTGGACAAAGGGGGAAAGGCAACTCGAAAGGCCTGTGGTAATACAATCCTACGCATGGTCTGCGAGAAAGTCATCCCCACACAGTAACCTGCTTCCAACTGCCCTTTGGGAACAGACTCAATTGAAGCTCGAATGGTTTCAGCCGCATAGGCTCCTGTATTAACCGAGAAAACGAAAACAGCCGATGGAAAGGCATCTAGGACAAGACCTAGGCTCGGTAAACCATAGAAAATGACATACAACTGGACCAAAAGAGGAGTCCCACGGATTAACCAAATATAAAAACGAGCCACACTCTTTAAAACTGGAATTTTCGCAATTTGCACCAAAGCTGTCAAGACTGCAATCACTAAGCCAAAGACGAAAGAGAGGATTGTTAGTGGAATCGTCACTAACAATCCTGGTATGAGTATCTGGCTAAATGAATCGATTAAAATTTGCCATAATCTATCTGTCATATCTATCCTCTATTTGTTTGCTTGTGAAACATCTTCACCAAAGTATTTTTTAGCGAGTTCTGTCAAGATACCTTCTTCTGCTAATTCTTTTAAGGCTTGGTCAATGGCTTTCACTAAATCATCGTTTCCTTTTACAACTGGAATGGCTGTTTCCTGTGCATCTTCTGAGAGAGCAGCTACCTTAATCGGTGCATCTGGATGCTGTTTCACATAATCCAAGTAAGCAACGTTGTCATTAATCGTCAAATCAACACGTTTTGATACTAGCAATTCAACCGCCTGTTGGAAACCGTCTACACCAACAATTTCAGCACCGTTACTTTGCGCCACTTTTGCCCAGTTACTGGTCAAACTATTAGCAGATTTTTTCCCTTTTACATCACCAAATGCCTGAATATCGGTATTGTCCTTAGAGGTAATAAGGGCCCCATAGATGTAGGTATAAGGAGTTGAAAAATCGTATTTCTCCTTCCGTTCATCTGTGATTCCGACTTGATTGGCAATAATATCAAAGCGCCCCGCATCTAGTCCTGCAATAATCGAATCCCATTCTGTTTCCACAAATTCAGCTTTTACACCGAGTTTTTCTGCAACTTTTTCCGCAACTTCAACATCGTAACCGACTAATTTACCACTTTTATCATGGTAGGTATAGGGAGAATAGGTGCCTTCTGTTCCAACTTTCAGAACACCTCTTTCCTTGATTTGTTCCAACAAGGTGCTGTTCGCATCTGCCTGTTTTTGAGGCGTAGCACCACACGCTACCAATAAGACACTAGCGACAACACTTGCGATCCATACAACGACTTTTTTCATCTTTCTTCTCCTTTATCTTTTAGCCTTTTCAAAGGCTTGTTTTATATCATCAATCAAATCCTTACTCGCTTCAATCCCAACCGCTAAGCGCAAGAGATTGGTCCGAATCCCAATGCTTTCTTGTAAGGCTACACTATAGGATTCATGGGTCATGGTTGCTGGACGACAAATCAACGATTCGACACCACCTAAGCTAACCGCAAACCCAAACAAGGTCAACGACTGAACAAAAATATCCAACTCATACACTTCCTCATCCAATAGGAAAGAGAGAACTCCACCATGACCACTTGCCTGACCTTCCTGAATGGCATGTCCCGGATGATCTGGAAGTCCTGTGTAAAACACCTGAACCCCCTCCTGTTGATTGAGGTATTCTGCCACTAATTGGGCATTCTCTTGGTGTTTCTCTAAGCGTAGGGGCAAGGTCTTTATTCCTCTTGATAATAAGAAGGCATCAAAAGGGCTGAGAATAGCACCTAATAGTTTGTGGGCAACTTTCAATCGTGGATAGAGATCCTCTCGATTGGTGACCACCAAGCCCGCCAAAATATCTGAATGACCTGCATAATACTTGGTCGCTGAGTAGACGACAATATCTGCTCCAAAGTCAAGCGGTCGTTGCAGATAGGAGGTCATAAAGGTATTATCCACAATCACGAGTAAGCCTTGTGCCTTGGCTCGTTGAATCACCTGTTTCAAATCCGTCACATGAAGAAGCGGATTGGTCGGTGTTTCAAGAAAAATGGCTTTGACATTCTCAGACACTTGTGAAAAATCATATTGGTTAAAATCCGCAACTAATTCATAGGAAAGATTGCGACTTTCAAATAATTCATTGACAAACTGCCAAGTTCCACCATAGACATTGTCGGATAGGAGAATGCTATCTCCGCTATTTAGCAACTCAAAGGCAATCGCAGTTGCAGCCATACCAGTAGAAGTCGCTAGTGCATACTTCGCTCCCTCCAAATCAGCCACCTGTCGTTCTAGGGTAGCACGTGTCGGGTTAGCACTTCTGCTATAGATAAATTCCCCAAATTGTTCAACATCTTCTTGTAGGAAGGTAGAGGTAAGATAAACTGGATAGGTCACTGCACCTTTTCCTGTATCATCAACTTGGCCATGAATCGCTTTTGTACTATATTCCATTACACCCTCCTTCCTTGTAGTACTGTTTATCATACCATGCGCTTTCTTTCTTGACCAATACATATTTTCTATCACCGTGATTAGAGAATTTTATGATACTTTCTCACCTAGGATAGACACAAGCAAAATTGGTTTCGATGTTTCATAGTCTAGGAGTATTTCATAGAAAATTGCCTCCTAGGCTTTAAGTCTGTAGTGTGTTGCTGAAAAATGTGCTAACTTGACTTCTAGGCTAGGGTTCTTTCATGAAAACTGTAATCACTCAGCTTCTAGTTTTGCTTTATCTCACGAAAAATTGCTTACTTGGTCTTTAGTTTGGCTTTTTCTCATGAAAAAGTTGCCCACTCGGCTTCTAGTTTGACTTTATCTCACAAAAAACAGCCTCCTTAGTTTCACAAGAAGCTGTTTTTTATTAGTTAACCAATTATTTGACAACGATATTGACTAATTTATTTGGTACGGCAATGACTTTCACAATATCTTTGCCAGCAATTTCTGCTTGGATTTTTTCATCTGCTAAGGCTGCTGCTTCTAATTCCTCACGAGAGAGGTCTTTAGCAACAACTAATTTGGCACGAACCTTGCCTTTAATTTGGACAACGATTTCAATCTCATCTTCCACTAGGAAAGACTCGTCATAAACTGGCCATGGTACGTAGGAAATGCCCTCATTGGAGCCAGTTAAGATGTGCCACAGTTCCTCTGCCAAATGCGGTGCAAATGGAGCGATTAATTGAACAAAGCCTTTTGCATAGTCCACATAGAGTGTTTCTTCTTTGTTGGCACTATTGACAAAAATCATGAGTTGAGCAATCGCCGTATTAAACTTGAGAGTCTCAATCTGCTCTGTTACAGCTTTCACCGTTTCATGGTAAACCTTGTCCAAGTTGCCATTATTTTCTGCTACAATATCTTTTGAAGTTAGCAGGCGGTAGACACGGTCAAGGAATTTCCGACTACCTTCTAAACCTTCTTCACTCCAAGCAATCGAAGCGTCAAGCGGTCCCATAAACATTTCATAGACACGAAGGGTATCGGCACCATATTGTGCCACTACATCATCTGGATTGACAACGTTTTTGAGGGATTTAGACATCTTGGCAGGTGCTTGTTCTAACTCTTCTCCTGTTTCGATGTTGAAGAATGAACCGTCCCGTTTTTCCACCTTATCAGTCGCCACAAGAGCTCCACGACCATCCCGATAGCTTGTCCCCAAAATCATCCCTTGGTTAAAGAGCTTTTGGAACGGCTCCTTGGTTGGTACGACACCAAGGTCGTAGAGGAATTTGTGCCAGAAACGTGCGTAGAGGAGGTGAAGCACTGCATGCTCTGCACCACCAATGTAGATATCCACTGGCAACCAAGCCTTCAGCAAGTCTTCATCTGCCAGTTTTTCTGTATTGTGCGGATCAATGTAGCGGAGGTAATACCAGCTTGAACCTGCCCATTGTGGCATGGTATTGGTCTCACGACGGCCTTTAACACCATCTTCACGTACTACTTCAAGCCAATCTGTCAAGTTAGCAAGTGGACTTTCTCCTGTACCAGACGGCTTAATGTCGCTCGTTTTTGGCAAGACAAGTGGCAAGTCACTTTCTGGAATAGCTGTTGACGTTCCATCTTCCCAATGAATAATTGGAATTGGCTCTCCCCAATACCGTTGACGGCTAAAGAGCCAGTCCCGCAGGCGATAGGTCACTTTTTCCTCACCAACACCTGCTTCTTCTAGCCAAGAAACGATTTTTTCAATCGCTTCTGCCTTGTTCAATCCATTCAGAAAATCAGAATTGATGTGTAGACCGTCTTCTGTATAGGCAGCTTCTGTGACATCACCACCTTCGATAACCGCTACAATTGGCAAGCCAAAGGTTTTGGCAAATTCCCAGTCACGACTATCATGCGCAGGTACTGCCATCACCGCACCTGTCCCATAGCTCGCTAGCACATAGTCCGCAATCCAGATTGGAATTTCTTGACCATTGACTGGATTGATCGCATAGGCACCTGTCCAGACACCTGTTTTTTCTTTGGCAAGATCCGTCCGAGCAAGGTCTGATTTGAGACTTGCTTGGTGTTTGTAGTCTGCAACGACTGGAGCCTGTTCAGCTGTCGTAATCAAGTCTACCAATTCATGCTCAGGTGCAAGAACTGCAAAGGTTGCACCAAAAAGGGTATCCGGACGTGTGGTAAAGACAGTAAAAGTCTGATCCGTACCTTTAATAGTAAAGGTGACATTTGCTCCTGTTGATTTTCCAATCCAGTTGCGCTGCATATCTTTAATGGACTCTGGCCAGTCCAAATCTTCCAAGTCGGTCAAAAGGCGCTCTGCATAGGCTGTAATTTTTAGCATCCATTGGCGCATGGGTTTTCGAACGACAGGATATCCTCCACGCTCAGAAGTCCCATCAGGCAAGACTTCTTCATTGGCAATAGCCGTTCCCAACTCTTCAACCCAGTTAACAGGCACTTCAGCCTCGTAAGCCAAGCCTTTTTCGTACAATTTCGTGAAAATCCACTGGGTCCACTTGTAATAATTTGGATCTGTCGTATTGACCTCACGATTCCAATCGTAGGAAAAGCCAAGCGCATTGATTTGGCGTTTGAAATTGGCAATATTTTGTGCCGTAAATTCTGCTGGGTCATTTCCTGTATCCATAGCATATTGCTCAGCAGGTAGACCGAAAGCATCCCACCCCATTGGGTGAAGGACATTGTAGCCTTGGGCACGCTTATAGCGGCTTAAAATATCTGTTGCTGTATAGCCTTCTGGGTGACCAACGTGAAGACCAGCCCCACTAGGATACGGAAACATATCAAGGGCATAGAAATTTGGTTTTTCTTTATCTGTACCTGTCTTAAAGGTATGGTGTTCTGCCCAGTATTTTTGCCACTTCGGCTCAATCGCTCCATGATTGTAAAAACTCATAGCTATTTCTCTCCAATTTTGTATGATATTCCTATTATACCATTTTGTAAGACATTTGCGATAGAAGACGAGATAGAAAATTCAGGATTTTCTTGATTTCTCATATTGAAAGCGATATACTAAAGAAAAAAAGGTTTGTTTGCTGATTGGACATTTTTCTGTCATTTTCTAACCAGATTCCATTTCCCTAACAGCGAGCCAGCGGACTGTTTTTTACGATTTTATCCATGACAAATGATTTCTATAAGAAAAAAATGAAGGTATCACCATGAAAAAAGAACTATTTTACTATTGGGAACATTTCTGCCTATTAAACGCCTTGTTATGTGGAGCTCTTGCCCTGACCATGCTCATCTTTCCACATATACAGCCAACCTTGCATTTCTCATCTTTCGTTAATTTCTTTACTTTTCCGCTAGTTCTCAACCGCAAAATGAAAACCAAGCTCCGCTATCGTTTCTTCATCGCTATCAGCCTGATTTTCATTTTAGAGCCAATTTGGAACCTCATCTCAACAGAACCCATTCAGCCAACCCCACTCATTTATTTCCTGTCCAGTCTCGTATTGAGCTTACTTGCTCTGGGAAATTATCTCTATCTAAAACGAAGCTAGGCAAATAGTAAAAATGCATACAATCAGTGTCTTCTAGAACTTGATTGTATGCATTTTTGCTATTTAAAGATGTTTTTACCAAATCACCACACGGTCTTCTGGTTTGCGCCACATGCCGTCTTCTTCTGTTACTTCAAAGGTTTCAAAGAATTCTGCGAAGTTTGGTACTTGGAGATTGACACGCAATTTAGCAGGTCCGTGAACGTCAACACTTGCTAGCAACTGCATATACTCTGTCCGTGCCTTCATGCGCCAGATACGCCCCCAGTTAGTGAAGAATTCTTCTGCTGAGAAATCCTCATCACGTTTTGTAGCCTCGAGTGCTGCGGCAAGTCCGCCCAGGTCTGCCACATTTTCAGATACTGTCAATTTCCCATTCACCTTAGCCCCATAAGAATCTTGTCCTTCAAAAAGATCGACGACTTTTTGCGTTTTTTCTTTGAAGGCTGCATAATCTTCCTCAGTCCACCAGTTTTTCAAGCTACCATTTTCATCAAAGGAAGCCCCATTGGTATCAAAAGCATGCGAAATTTCGTGGGCAATCACTGCACCAATTCCGCCATAGTTTTCAGAGGACGTTTGCTCCAATGAATAGAAAGGTGCTTGTAAAATGGCTGCTGGAAAGACGATTTTGTTTTGCTGTGGACTGTAGTAGGCATTAACCATATGGGCTGGCATGCCCCATTCACTATCGTCCACAGGCCGATTCCATTTGCTCCATGAATACTTGATAGATAACTCTTTCAAGAACTGGGCATTTTCAAGGAGAGAAAGATTCTCATCAATGACCTTGTCATAATATCGCTCTGGCAATTTCTCAGGATAACCGATATAGGGTTTGATGACCCCAAGTTTGACAATGGCTTGTCGCTTGGTTTCTTCTGTTAACCAATCATTTGCTGCCAAGCGCTCTTTATAAACCTCAATCATGGTAGCAACCTTGTGCTCCACATCAGCTTTGGCTGCTGGTGAGAATTTTTCGCCCGCATACCATAAGCCCAAGGCTTGGTCAAATGGAGCTTGAGCCAAATAAAAAGCTGCTTTTTCCTTATTTTGCGCTTCTGGCGTACCTGATAAGGCGCGCCCATAAGCTCCTGACAAGACCCTGATTTCATCTGTTACGTAAGCTGTCACCGAACCAACTGCATTGACAAGTAAGCTCGCTTTTAAATACTCCCAATTCTCTTCGCAGTAAAAGTCCTTGGCAACTTCCCAGAAACGAGGATTGCTAACGATAATCTGATCAGGTACTTGTCCGATAAGTTGCGTAAAGAAATCCTCCAAAGGTAAGGTTGGAACAAGTGCTACAAAATCGGCAAATGCATAGGGATGATAGAGTTTGAAATACTCCGATTGCTCTTCGTTTGACAGAACAACTTTTGCCACACGTGCATCCAACTCTTCCACTTTATCTAATAAATCCGTAATTTCTTCATCTGAAAAGTCAAATTTGCGAAGCACATCTGTCTCTGACTGACGCCAAAGAGCCAATAACTCCGCTTTTTGTGGGTGATCTTCTGCATAGTAGGTCGTATCTGGCAAGATCGTGCTTGGCTCACCTGCCCAAAGGACATTGGTCTTAGCATCCATAAAGTCAGGTGCAATACCAAACGGCAGACCATTTGGTTTTCCAGCCAATTCAAATGCAGCCATTTTTTCCGCAAAATCGGCAAAAGACTGGAGGTTTTTGTACTCTTCAATTAAGGGAAGGGCTGGAGTAATCCCAAGCGCTTCTCTTTTTTCATGGTCTGCTGCTAAGCGGTGGTATTTGATAAAGTTTTGAAGAACGCTGTCTTCAGGTACTTCTTCACCTTTTAACCACTTGGCTGTTGTGGACAGCATCAAGTCCTCAATCTCATCACGTAAATCGGTAAAACCACCTGTTACAGGCTTGTCATTCGGAATAACAGCTGTTTCTGCCCAACTACCATTGATTGCTTCATAAAAATCATCTTGTAACCGTACCATATGTTACCTCTTTTCTTTTTTCTATCTATTATGATAGCAGAAAGCAGGAAAATTTGCAGATATTTCCTCACATTTTACCTGATTTGCACTAAAAAAGCAGAAAATGCTTACATGCCTCACTTTCTACCTTTTGAAATTGAAAAAAATGTTATTTTTCTCAAAAATTAACTTGACTTAATTTTTAAATTAAGGTATATTAAAAAATATACGAGGTATGAATGATGATCGAAATAGAACAACTTAGTGCCCGCTACCATCAGGTATTAGCGCTGGACACAATCAATTTACGGATTCAAGGTCCGACTATTACAGGAATTTTAGGCCCAAATGGAGCGGGGAAATCAACTTTATTGAAGGCCATGCTCCATATTATTGACCATGACGGAAAAACAATTCTAGACGGCAAGGATATTCGTAAGCAACGTGGCAAAATTGCCTATGTTGAGCAAAAAGCTGCGATTGACTTTACCTTTCCGATTACCGTCAAAGAATGTGTATCACTAGGTCTTTATCCTAAAATTACATTTTTTGAACGCCTGAAAGCAAGCCACTGGAAAAAGGTTGAAACAGCTCTTGATTTAGTTGGCTTAAAAGAGTACGCTGACCGTCAAATTAGTGAGCTTTCTGGGGGACAATTCCAACGCGTTCTCATCGCACGTTGCTTGGTGCAAGAGGCAGATTACATCTTTCTAGATGAACCCTTTGTAGGAATTGATTCTATCAGCGAAGAAATTATTATGAAAACGCTTCAACGACTCAAGGCAGAAGGAAAAGCGATTCTAATCGTCCACCATGACTTGGACAAGGTCAAATACTATTTTGACCACGTGCTTCTTCTAAACCGTAAACTCATTGCCTTTGGAGAAACAGAGACTACCTTTACCAAGAAGAATCTCCAAGTAGCCTACGGCAACCATGTGATACTAATGGAGGATGAAGCAAAATGATTCAAGAATTTATCGAGGGCTTGCATAGCTTTCACTTTCTGCAAAATGCTGTGGTGACTGCGATTGTCATTGGTATTGTCGCTGGAGCTGTTGGTTGTTTTATTATCTTACGGGGCTTGTCGCTCATGGGAGATGCGATTTCTCATGCCGTTTTACCAGGCGTTGCCCTTTCTTATATCTTAGGCATTAACTTTTTCATCGGTGCGATTGCCTTTGGCCTTCTCGCATCGGTCATGATTACGTATATCAAGGGAAATAGTATTATCAAGAGCGATACCGCTATCGGAATTACCTTCTCAGCCTTTTTGGCCCTAGGGGTTATTCTAATCGGTGTCGCCAACAGCTCGACTGATTTATTTCATATTTTATTTGGGAATATCTTGGCCGTACAAGATGTGGATAAATGGATTACAATTGGCGTCGCCATTTTCGTTCTTCTGGCCATTCTCATCTTCTTTAAGCCACTCTTGATAACTTCCTTTGATCCCTTGCTTGCAAAATCTATGGGCATGCCAGTTAATGCATACCATTATCTACTCATGATTTTGCTGACCTTGGTTTCAGTCACAGCCATGCAAAGTGTCGGAACCATTCTCATTGTTGCCATGCTGATTACACCAGCCGCTACTGCCTATCTCTATGCAAACAGTCTTAAAACCATGATTTTCCTATCCTCGACCTTGGGAGCTCTTGCTTCTATTGTTGGACTCTTTATCGGATATAGTTTTAATATTGCCGCAGGTTCCAGTATCGTGCTGACTTCAGCCACTTTCTTTTTGATAAGCTTTCTCTTTGCCCCAAAACAGGGAATCTTGATGCGCTATATCAAAAAGTCGTCTCATTCATAAGGAGAACTTGATGAAAAAACTCTCTATCTTAGCCCTTGCAGTCTTTGCAATTTTTGGGCTTGTAGCTTGCTCAAGCAGTAGCAACAAAACAACCGAACACGGCAAATTAAAGGTTGTCGCAACCAATTCCATCATTGCCGATATGACTAAAAATATCGCCGGAGATAAAATTGATTTGCACAGTATCGTACCCGTTGGGCAAGATCCTCACGAATACGAACCCTTACCTGAAGATGTGAAAAAGACATCACAAGCAGATCTTATTTTCTATAACGGTATTAACCTTGAGACCGGTGGAAATGCTTGGTTCACAAAATTAGTCCAGAATGCTAAGAAAACAGAAAACAAAGATTATTTTGCTGTGAGCGATGGCGTTGAAGTCATCTACCTTGAAGGACAAAACGAAAAAGGCAAGGAAGACCCGCATGCTTGGCTGAACCTAGAAAACGGGATGATTTATGCCCAAAATATTGCCAAACAATTGATTGCCAAAGACCCTGATAACAAGGAAACTTACGAGAAAAACTTAGCTGCCTATCTTGAAAAACTCAGCACTCTCGACAAGGAAGCCAAAGAAAAATTCAACAACATTCCTGCTGAAAAGAAAATGATTGTGACTAGTGAAGGTTGTTTCAAATACTTCTCTAAAGCCTACCGAGTCCCATCTGCTTACATTTGGGAAATCAATACAGAAGAAGAAGGAACTCCTGACCAAATCAAGAGTTTAGTAGAAAAACTACGCCAAACCAAGGTTGCTTCCCTCTTTGTTGAAAGCAGTGTTGACGATCGTCCAATGAAAACTGTCTCAAAAGATACCAATATCCCGATTTATGAAAAAATCTTCACAGACTCTGTCGCTGAGGAAGGGGAAGAAGGAGACAGCTACTACGCCATGATGAAATGGAATTTGGACAAAATCGCAGAAGGCTTAGCAAAATAGTTTATTGGCCTGTTCCTCGAGTGATGAGCCTAGCAAGGTTATATAGTGGATTGAGAAAGGAATAGGACAAGGAAAGGAACTGCAGATAGAACTGGTGTTCATCAAAGCGACTTAACGATGTCTTAACCTTTATTCAATTTACTATAGCATCATTCATTCGATCCTAGTTGGCATCATCAGCCGAACATACCTTTATAGCTTCTCACCTTGATAGAGCTGTTTCACTCCTTGGAACATCCCTTATACTCTTTGAACATCTAACGATAATTGCTCGGCAGACTATTAGACTATTCCAAATATCTGTCACGAATAATCCTATCGAAAGGCCTTATTCAGAGAGTATTCAATTAATCAAACCCCTCTTTTGCTAGAGCCTTGTCTCCTAGTGAAAAAGGAGTTTGATTTTTTGCTCATTCTGATATGCAGTCAGAGTTCTTACCTTTCGGCTTAATTTTTGTTATACTAGATATAATGATAGAGAGGATAACAAATGACTCCTAATAAAGAAGATTATTTAAAGTGTATCTACGAAATTAGTACACGTACCCCCAAAATTACCAATAAAGAAATCGCTGAAAAGATGCAGGTTTCCCCACCTGCTGTGACTGAAATGGCCAAGCGGATGATTGATGAAAAGCTGATTCAAAAAGATAAACAGGCTGGCTATCTCCTTACTCCACTAGGCCATCAGACAATTGCACGCCTTTACCGCAAGCATCGCCTAATTGAGGTCTTTCTCCTTGAACACCTTGGGTATACCACCAATCAGCTTCACGAAGAAGCTGAGGTATTAGAACATACGGTGTCTGATTACTTTATCGAGCAACTAGATACCTTTCTGGGCTACCCTCAAACTTGTCCACACGGTGGCACAATTCCCCAAAAAGATCAGCTTTTAACCGAGCAATACCAACAAACCTTAGAAGAAGTCACACAATCTGGAAAGTATCAATTGATGCGTATCCACGACTCTTTCCCACTCCTTCAGTACCTAGAGCAGGTTGATTTAGCCATAAATGATACCTTCACCGTACAACAAATCGATACCTTCACCCAAAGCATTCTGATTGAATGCAAGAACCAAAAGATTGCCATTCCCTTTGCCATCGCAAAAGAATTATACATCGAAGCACAGTAAAAGACCTAGAATCCCGTTCTTTAAAACGCTCGTCTAGGTCTTTTCTTTTTCATTTATAACAATTTGGATAATCATACTCGTCAAAAATCAAACTCTGATGTCGTTAACTCGCCTTGCTTCAACAGTCCGAAGGACTATTGAAGGTTGGAAATAAGGATTATGTAATAATCCTCAGCTTGAAGAAAAGGTCTTTTTATTGCCACCATCCTTATGTGCTTTCGGACATCAGCGACTTCCTTCGGAGTAAAATAATCCAGTGGATTATTTTAGCCCGAGCCCAGAAACAACGGAGCGAGGATAATCGATTTCAACGAAATCACGACTTCTGTCTCACTCCCACTTTTAGCACGGCGGTGGTGGCAGTATTGTGCTCGCTACACTCGCAAATTTTCTAACCTTAAAACTACAGAAATTTAAATATTATTGTAATGTTTTTCTGAATTGTGAGGTTTGTCTACATTCTGAAGGATTATGTAATAATCCTCAGTAACATCAGTCCGAACTAGTGGTTCAGTGGAGACGAGCTTAGCTCGTTCTATTTCCAGCCTTCCACAATTCTCAATTGTGGAAGCTAATCAGATTTTGATTTTTAGAGAGTATCAATCCGTATTATCTATCCTTAGTGTCCAGTAAAATCGTAACTGGGCCGTCATTGACAAGCGAAACCTGCATATCCGACGCAAATATCCCGGTCTGGACAGGAACAAATTGATCTAGTGCTTGATTCAAGGTCTCATAGAGGGACTTTGCAAGATCTGGCGCAGCAGCTCCAACAAAGGCTGGACGATTTCCTTTTTTCGTATTCGCAAATAAGGTAAACTGCGAAATGGATAAGATTTGCCCGTCAATATCTTGTACAGAGCGGTTCATTTTTCCTTCTTCATCAGAAAAAATCCGCATATTGACAATCTTTCTGACCGCATAATCTACATCTTCTTTGCTATCATCAGGTCCAACACCGACTAGTAAGAGGAGCCCTTGCTGAATGTGACCGTGAACTTTTCCGTCAATCGCCACAGAAGCCTCACTCACTCGCTGGATGACTATTTTCATATTCCCACCTACCCATTTGTCCGTTTGACCGAATACACTTCTGGCACAGATTTAATCTTATCCACAACGCTAGTCAAGGTTGCCAGATTTGGAATACCAAAAGATACGTGAATCGTTGCAAATTTCATGTCCTTTGTCGGTTGCGCATTGACAGAAGAAATATTCTTGCTCGAATTGGTCAAGACTTTTAAGACATCGTTGAGAAGACCTGAACGATTGAGACCATATATATCGATATTGGCCATATATTCCTTACTGGATGGCTCATCTTCCCACGATACATCAATCAGACGTACTTCGTAATTATCCTGACTTTTCAGATTCATACAATCCGCTCGGTGAACAGCCACACCACGACCTTTGGTAATATAGCCTGTAATTTCATCACCAGGTACTGGATTACAACATTTGGCAAGACGAATCAAAAGACCAGAAGCTCCCTCAATCACAACACCACCTTCATGGCGAATCTTTAGGCTATCCTTATTGTCTTGTTTGACTTCTCCACCATTCACCAGTTCATCTGCTACCGCTTTTGCCTTGGCCCGTTCTGCTTCTCTGCGCTCTTTTTCTGTTAAACGGTTAAAGACAGCCATGGCAGAAATTTCGCCAAAACCAACAGCTGCAAAAAGAGCTTCATCTGTCTTATAACTTGTTTTTTGTAGGACATCATCTAGGTGCTTGCGGTCGAGGTATTGATTGGCCACATAACCGTGCTCTTGCAAGAGCGTTTGTACCATTTCACGACCTTTGTTAATGGATAATTCCTTGTCTTGGTTTTTGAAAAATTGACGAATCTTATTTCGTGCCTTATGGGTTTTGACCAAATTAACCCAGTCACGACTAGGACCAAAGGAATTGCTACTGGTAATAATCTCGACCTGATCCCCTGTTTTTAGCTTGGTTGTCAGAGGCACCATACGGCCGTTAACCTTAGCTCCTGTCGCCTTCTCTCCAATCTTGGTATGAATTTCATAGGCAAAGTCAATTGGCACCGAATCTTTTGGAAGTTCTCTCACCGATCCGTCTGGTGTAAAGACATAGATTCGTTCGGTGAAAATATCATCTTTGACAGAATCAACAAATGTCTGCGCATCTCCTGCATCTGCCTGCAATTCAATCAAATTGTTAATCCATTTGAGTTCTTGTTGACTAGCAGTAGCCTTTCCACCACGCTTATAGGCCCAGTGCGCTGCAACCCCGTATTCTGCCACTTGGTGCATCTCTGCCGTGCGAATTTGAAATTCAATCGGTCCCTTAGGACCATAAACTGTCGTATGAATCGACTGGTAGCCATTTGCCTTGGGATTGGCAATGTAATCCTTAAATCGCCCCGGCATCGGACGCCACAACTCATGAATATACCCCAACATCGCATACACATCACTTGGCGTTTCCATGATACAGCGAATAGCAATCAAGTCATAGAGCTGATCAAACCGCTTCTTCTTATCGTGCATTTTCCGATAAATCGAATAAATATGCTTGGGACGACCGTAAATATGACCAAATAGATGATGCTCATTAGCATAATCACGAATTTTATCGACCACCTCATTGACCAAGGCCTCGCGTTCCCTACGCTTTTCCGTCATGAGATGCGTAATTTTATAGAATTCGGTCTCATTCAGATAGCGAAAGGCCATATCTTCTAGTTCCCACTTGATAGAAGAAATCCCCAAACGATGGGCAAGCGGTGCATAGATTTCCATTGTTTCACGTGAAATACGCTCTTGCTTTTCCTTACGCAGATGCTTCAAGGTTCGCATATTATGCAACCGGTCTGCCAATTTCACCAAGATGACCCGCATATCCTTTGACATGGCAATCAACATTTTCCGGTGATTTTCAGCCAGTTGCTCTTCGTGTGACTTATATTCAACCTTACCGAGCTTAGTTACTCCGTCTACAATCATCCGTACATCCGGACCAAACTCTGCTTCCATTTCATCCAGCGTAATATCAGTATCTTCGACCACATCATGCAAAAAGCCACAAGCAACCGTCACCGCATCGAGCTGTAACCCCGCCAAGATTCCAGCAACTTGAATGGGGTGGATAATGTAGGGCTCACCTGATTTGCGAAATTGCTGACTATGTGCCTCAACAGCATAATGCAATGCTTTTCGAACAAAAGCCACATCTTCTTCAGGCATATACTGGGCCGTCAGAGCAATGACATCTTCTCCTGTTAGATTGATTTCTTTCATTCTATCTTCCTCATTAACAAACTGTTTCCTACTATTTTACCACTTTCAAGTCAAAAGAAAAAGACAAGAGAAGAACAAACAGCAAAACAGACTGTTTTACCCCTAACATTCTCTCGTCCAATATTTATTTTAGTAGACTATTATGTTTTAAAGCTATTCCATCAATTCTCTCAAGATACTAACACTGGTCAGCGCATAAAGCGGAGCGGTTTCTGCCCTCATAATCCGCGGACCAAGACCAATCCTACGCCCGCCCTTGCTTTCAAAGCGTGCCACTTCTTCTGGAGATAAACCACCTTCAGGACCAAAGATAAGGAGAATTTTTTCGCCACCAGAAAGGCTAGAAAGAACTTGCACCAAGGTCGCCCGCTCCCCTTCCTTAGCTGATTCTTCATAGGCAATCAAAATGCAGTCAAACGAATCTAGCGTCGCAAGAAAATCTGCTTGATGAGTAAACAAGGTGACTCTAGGCACCCGATTACGTTTGCTTTGCTCTGCTGCTCCTAGGGCAATTTTCTGCAACTTTTCGACCTTTTTGATAAGTTTCTTACTGTCCCACTTGACCACGGACCAATCTGCCGGAAAGGCCCAGAGCTGACTTGCACCTAACTCTGTCGTTTTCTGGGCAAGAAATTCTAATTTGTCCCCTTTTGGAAAACCACAGGCAATCGTTACCTCGACCGGTAATTCCACTTGATCAGGCAAGTCCTCAAGGAGTTCAAATCGGTATTCTGTTTCATTGACCACGCACGCCAAGCGCTTCACTCCATCGTCAAAGACCAAGACCACTTGATCACCTTTTGCCAAGCGCATGACCTGAAACATGTGCTTAATTGTGTCCTTATCTTCAATCGTCACAGGTGAAATTGCTTCACCCTTTACAAAATACTGCTGCATCTATCCTCCTATGACACCTGAAATATCCTGAGTTTTTTTCAACACAAGAGCATTCCATTCCCCTTGAATCATCTGGGTTTCAAGGAAGAAACCTGCACGATAAGCTGCTTCTAAGACCATATCCAACTTATCCGCAATAATCCCACTCATAATCAGATAGCCTTCGTCTTTCAGCAAACGATAGGCATCATCTGTCAAATGCACCAGAATATCCGCCAAAATATTGGCTACAATGACATCCGCCTCAAGCTCTACGCCACGGAGTAAATCCCCTGTTTGTACGGTAATATTCTCTGTATCAGCATTCAAATCAATATTTTCCTGTGCAACCCGTACTGCAACCTCATCAAGGTCATAGGCATGAATCTCACTCGCACCAAGAAGGGAACTCGCAATCGATAGCACCCCACTTCCTGTTCCAACATCAAGAACACGCTCGCCACCTCGTAACACTTGCTCTAAGGCAAATAAGCTCATCTTGGTCGTCGGATGCGTTCCAGTCCCAAAGGCCATACCAGGATCGAGCCGAATGACCTTCTCCTCAGCTGTCGCCCCATATT
This sequence comes from Streptococcus sp. zg-86, assembly GCF_017639855.1. NCBI lineage: Bacteria > Bacillati > Bacillota > Bacilli > Lactobacillales > Streptococcaceae > Streptococcus > Streptococcus zhangguiae. The sequence goes on from NZ_CP072115.1 coordinate 2,000,980, forward strand.
CCGTCCAAGACGGCACAATCGTCAAATTGTGGGTAATTCGAGCCGGCTCATAATATTTCTTCCAGTTATCAGCCCAGTCTTCCTCTTCCAACTCCTGCTCTTCTAAACGAACACTGGTTGGATCGACAAAATCGCTGACTTCAGCTAACCGTTCGAGCAGAAGCGCTTTAATCTGGTCAATCGCTCGATTTTCTGGGTAATAGGCACTAATGGTAATCCAATCTGACTGCTCCTTTTCGGGCACAATTTCTCCGAACAAGTCCTCCTTGTCCAGATAATCTGCTGTGTCTTCAATCGCAACCCCTTGCGCTCCCAATTCAATTAAGAGATTCGATACAATCTCCTCACCTTGGCGCTCTAACTGCACCCGCAATTCCTGCCACATAGTCTCTCCTTTACTTGCTGATTTCTTGTTTTAATACCTCGGATAAGGGTGAAAATCCTTTTCTTGCAAAGCTGCTCTGCCATTTTCAAAAGCCTCTTTATCCCAGACAATCGCAAATTCTTCTGCTTCCTCATCTGCCAAAAAGTCCATTAAATCATCCAGTCCTTTTTCCGCTGTTTCTGCCAAAAATTCGACAAAATAAGCCAAAAACTCACTAGACAACCCTTTTTTCTGCTCATAGGGAATAGTCGCTAAATACTCCTCTTCCTGAACGGTTGATTTTAAAGGATTATAAAATAAGACTGCCTCTTCAAAGAAAATATCTTCTGTTGTCCGATTTCCCTCATCATCAACTGTTTCAATACCTGCCTGATTTTCCACTTCCAACAGAAAAGCAACCTCCACCGCATGATTTTTCTTATCCCAATTGATTTCAAAATCGTATGGAAAATCCTTCTCCATTTTCTGGTCCAACACATCTAAAAATCCGTACTTACTCATCTTGCCTCACTTTGCTGTATTTATGATAGAATATATAGATAAGTGTAACACAAAACCAAGTAAAAAGATAGGACAGAAAGGAGCCTCATGATCAACAACCTCGCTCTTAACATGCGTCCCAAAACCATTGACCAAATTATTGGACAAGACCACTTAGTCGGAGAAGGAAAAATTATCCGCCGGATGGTCGAGGCAAAACGTCTGTCATCCATGATTTTATATGGACCACCAGGCATTGGAAAGACCAGTATCGCAAGTGCCATAGCAGGAACCTCAAAATACGCTTTTCGTACTTTCAATGCAACAGTCGACTCCAAAAAGCGACTCCAAGAAATTGCAGAAGAAGCCAAGTTTTCAGGCGGTCTGATTCTACTTCTCGATGAAATTCATCGCTTGGATAAGACCAAACAAGATTTTCTCTTGCCTCTCCTTGAAAACGGCAATCTCATCATGATTGGGGCTACCACAGAAAATCCATTCTTCTCCGTGACACCAGCTATTCGCAGTCGTGTTCAAATTTTTGAATTAGAACCACTTTCCAACGATGATATCAAAACAGCTGTTCAGATTGCCATTACTGATACTGAGCGTGGGTTTGATTTTCCTGTTATCCTCGATGATGAGGCGCTCGATTTCATTGCAACCAGTACCAACGGAGATTTACGCTCTGCTTTCAACTCCTTAGAATTAGCCGTTCTATCCACCCCTGAGAATGATGAGGGCATCCGCCATATCACGCTTGACACCATGGAAAATAGCCTACAAAAAAGCTATATCACCATGGATAAGAATGGCGACGGCCACTACGATGTCCTCTCAGCTCTTCAAAAATCCATTCGAGGTAGTGATGTCAATGCCAGTCTCCACTATGCTGCTCGTCTGATTGAAGCAGGTGATTTACCAAGCCTTGCAAGGCGACTCATGGTGATTGCCTACGAAGACATCGGACTTGCCAATCCCGAAGCCCAAATCCACACGGTAGCAGCCCTTGAAGCCGCTCAAAAAATTGGTTTTCCAGAAGCTCGCATTCCCATTGCCAATATTGTTATTGATCTTGCCCTGTCACCAAAATCAAACTCCGCTTATCTAGCGATAGATCAAGCAATTGCTGACCTCAAAAAAACAGGGCATCTTCCCATTCCACGTCATCTCCGGGATGGTCATTACAAGGGAAGCAAGGAATTAGGCAATGCGCAAGATTATCTCTATCCCCATAACTTTCCTGAAAAATGGGTCGACCAGCAATATCTACCAGATAAATTACGCGATAGCCAATATTTTTCAGCTAATGACACTGGGAAATACGAGCGAGCACTCAAACTAACCCAGGAGAAAATTCAAGAACTAAAAAAACGAAAAGCCAAAAGACCTTGAGAGAGTAAGGAAAACACGCTTTCTTTATGGCAACGCTTTCTTTTTTTACAAATTTTCTCTTGATTTTTTTCAAAAATATGATAAGATAAATACATAGATAAGAACTGCTGTGGTATACGAATTCATACCTATGTGTTGACCGACTATTTTTGTATTACTAGGGAAACAAGAGTTTTCTAACAGTATGCAGGCCGTCTCACACGGAAGCGACTGAAGTTAGAAACGAGTTACCCACCTGCTACTTACTGTGCGGGATCAATACAATTCATGAATCACCGGTACCAATACAGCGTTTTTCTTTTCCTTCCTTAGCTCAGCTGGCAGAGCAGCGGACTCTTAATCCGTGGGTCGTAGGTTCGATCCCTACAGGGAGGATTTCGCATATCTCCGAAAGCCTTGCATTGCAGGGCTTTTTTGCTACAATCAATGCATCATACTACTGTTTACACTCTGTGAAAATCAACACCTCATGAGCTTTCACAATCAAGCATTATACAAAGCAGGAAATCAGATGAGCAAAACGAACCTCCTCTAAACTGTAGGCAATGAAAACAACAAACCTAACATCTAATTTTTGATGAGTAGAATACAAAAACACCAGACTGGGCATTTCCAATCTGGTATTTTATTACGATTTTGTAAACTCTGCTTCAACTACTGCAAGTGCCCGTTCGATGACCAAGTGCATATCATAATACTTGTAATCCGCTAAACGACCACAGAAAATGACCCTGTCTTGAATAGCTTCTGCCTCTTTTGCATACTTGGCAAAAATAGCATTGTTTTCCGCATCATTGATTGGATAGTATGGCTCCTCACCTTTTTGCCAATCGGCTGGGTATTCTCTGGTAATAACGGTTTTTTCCTGCCTTCCGAATTCAAAGTGCTTATGTTCAATAATCCGTGTATAAGGGACTTCTCGCTCGGTATAATTGACCACAGCATTACCTTGGAAATTATCTATATCCAACACTTCATGCTCAAAGTGTAGTCCACGATAGTCCAACTCCCCATGCTTGTAATCAAAATACTGGTCAATCATGCCTGTAAAGACTACTTTTTTAGCCTGATTCTCCCATTTTGATTTTTTTTCGAAGAAATCTACACCAAGCTCAACCTCAATGCCTTCTAACATTTTTTCAATAATAACATTGTAACCCCCCTCTGGAATTCCTTGGTAGCGGTCATTAAAGTAATTATTATCAAATGTAAAACGAACTGGCAAACGCTTGATGATAAAGGGGGGTAAATCCGTCGCAGATCGTCCCCACTGCTTTTCTGTATAGCCCTTGATCAATAGTTCATAGACATCTTTTCCAATCAATTTCAAGGCTTGCTCTTCCAAGTTTTTTGGCTCTATACCTTGCAAATGCTGAGTCTGCTCAGCAATTTTTTCCCTCACTTCTTGCGGAGTCTTGGTTCCCCACATGGCATAGAAGGTATTCATGTTAAAAGGCAGATTATACAATTTCCCTTGATAATTGGCAACGGGAGAATTGATATAGTGGTTAAATGTTGCAAATTGATTAACATAATCCCAAATACGCTTATTAGATGTATGGAAAATGTGCGCCCCATATTTATGAACATTGATACCTTCAATCGACTCGCAATAGATATTGCCTCCGATATGGTTTCGTTTATCAATCACCTTGACGGTTTTACCACGCTTGGTCGCCTCGTAAGCAAATACAGCACCTGATAGTCCAGCTCCAACAATAATATAATCGTACATTTCCTGACTCTCTTCCCTAAAATAACCCTACCATTATATCACAATTATGAAGAAAATTGGTCTATTTTTCCTCTCTCACTACCTGTTCATAGTGGTTGGTCCCGTCTTGCAATTTTTCCCAAATCACCACTTGCTGCTCTCTTAGGGATTTTTGGACATCAATAATCCGTTGATTAGACGAACCCCGAAATTGCAGCATGAGATTGCGCTTGGTCCGATCATACCGGCCATCGACTAAAATGTCGATATAGCTGAGTAATTCTAGCTTATCTGGCGTTTCTAGCATCATTTCTTCCCAAGTATAGCCCGTCCAAGACCAAATATCCTTTTCAGGTAATTCTTTGCGAATCCGCTTGACCAAGGGAAGAAGAATCCCCGTATTGAGAAAGGGCTCACCACCTAGCAAGGTCAAGCCCTGTACGTAAGGCTGAGCAAGGTCCTGCATAATCTGCTCCTCCAATTCCTGTGTATAAGGAATTCCTGCCTTAAAAGACCAAGTTGCCACATTGTAGCAACCCTCGCAATGAAACATACAGCCAGCGACATAGAGGGAATTGCGTACCCCCTCTCCATCCACAAAATTAAAGGCCTTGTAGTCGATAATTCGTCCCTGACTCAATTCTTCACTTTTCCACTCTTGTGGTTTTGGATGATTCATGCTTCCTCCAACTCAATCCAATACCGTTCCGTCCCATCTACTTGATTTTCCAACTGACCACCTTGTGAAAGAATGGTACGGCGACTCGCTTCATTGTCCACATGGCAGGTCAGAAGTACACGGGAAATAGCCTTAGCCTTCGCTTCTATCAAACCCAAGCGCAGCTGCTCCTTGGCATAGCCTTTTCCGCGTTCGCTGGGACGAATGCAATAACCAATATGACCATATTCACTCAGTACCGTAGGGGTATTCGTTGTCCTAAGAGCTAACAAGCCAAGCAGACGATTACCCTCGTAGGATAAATAAAGGACAAATGGACCAAGCCCACTTTCTAATACATCCCTCGTTTCTTGTTGGTGCAGCAAGTCAAGCCACCTTTCAAAATTACCATCTGCCTTCTGCCAAGCGTAAATATTACCACTCGCCCGTGAGCCAAATCGCTCAAATTCTGCTTGCATATCTAAAAAATCTTGCTTGTCTTGTAAAATTGGTCGTCTTAACTCCATGGCCTACTCCCTTTCTAGGTCAATCCAGTACCGTTCCGTCCCATCTACTTGATTTTCCAACTGACCACCTTGTGAAAGAATGGTACGCCGGCTTGCTTCATTGTCCACATGGCAAGTCAGAAGTACACGGGAAATAGCCTTAGAACGAGCTTCTATCAAGCCCAAACGTAGCTGCTCCTTGGCATAGCCTTTCCCGCATTCGCTAGGACGAATGCAATAGCCAATATGGCCACCATGTTGCAGGAGTTTGTCGTTTAGCCGTAAGCGAAGGTTTAAAAAGCCGAGTGCTCGACCATTCTCATCAAAGGAAACATACTGGATAAAAGGCACAAATCCTTCTGGAAGTCCGAGTCCCATTTCCGCATTGGTATTGGCTTCTAGCCACTCTTCATAGACAACATTCTCCCTGCCCAAAAAGCCATCCGTAGAACTATTACTCTGACAAAACTCCTCAATCATCTCTAAAATCGTCACTTGATCTACTAACGTCGGCCGTCTTAATTCCATCGCTCTCCCTTCGTTCAAAGGAAATAAACTAGTGTGACACGAATTGGTAAGCAAAAAAGAGAGAGATTACTAAGGCATCATAATTTCCACACTCTCTCCGTCCTACTGCCCATCATTGTCCTAGTCTATTTAGAACCTTTTTGCTTTAAAAATTTCTCTCGCAAGGCAGCAACCTTGTCTTTTTTAGTCGTGCCACCTTTCGAATGTTTTTCGTGGTAACGTTCAACAAGAGCCTTTCCCTTGTCATCTAGCTGGTATTTCCCCATCTTTTTCTCCTTCTCTATTGATTGTTGAGCCATTCATATGTTTCACACGCGCAGCAATTTCCTTGTGCCGTCCATTTACCATTGGTCTTGCCTGCGGATTTCCTAAATAACCACAGGTTCTCTTAACCACATCAACTGTTTTAGGATCCCTGTTGCCACAATTCGGGCACTCAAAGCCTCGCTCCGTCGGTGTGAAATCTCCCTCAAAATGGCATTCATAGCAGCGATCAATCGGTGTATTGGTCCCCAAATAACCCACACGATCATAGGCAAAGTCCCACACAGCTTCTAAGGCCTTAGGATTTTGTTGCAAGACAGGATATTCACAATAGTGGATAAATCCACCTGTCGCACCTGCCTCTGGATAGGCCTTTTCAAATTCTAATTTTTCAAACGGTGTTGGATTTTTTCGAACATCATAATGGAAAGAATTGGTGTAATATTCCTTATCCGTAATATCCTTGACCAAACCAAATTTTTCCCGATCCAAGCGACAAAAACGATCAGTCAAACTCTCAGACGGCGTTGAATAGATTGAAAAATGAACATCGTATTCATCCGACCAAGTACCGACACACTCTTTCATGACACGAATAATGTCAAGCGTGAACTCTTTCGCAGCTGGATTTCCTTCCCATTCACTGCCATAGAAGACCGTAGCAACTTCATAAAGACCGATATAGCCCAAGGAAATGGTCGCTCTACGTTTGATAAACAGTTGCCCGACTTCATCGTCTTTACCCAAACGTTGCCCAAATGCTCCATATTGGTACAGAATAGGAGCATTGGCTGGCCGTGCCTCCATGACACGGTGTAAGCGATAAACTAAGGCATCCTTAGCAATCGCCATTCGTTCCTCAAAAATAGCCCAAAACGTGTCCATATCACCACCAGACTCCATCGCAATCCGCGGTAGATTGAGCGTGACCACGCCAAGATTCATGCGACCAGAATTGACTTCTTCCCCATTTTCATCCAACCAGCCCTGCAAGAACGAGCGACAGCCCATCGGCGCTTTGAAAGAACCCGTCAATTCCTTAATCTTATCATACGATAAAACATCAGGATACATGCGCTTGGTTGCACACTCTAAGGCTAAGAGCTTGATGTCATAGTTTGGACTTCCTTCTTCTAGGTTCAAACCACGTTTCAAAGTAAAAATCAACTTTGGAAAAATAGCCGTCCGCTCTTCGCTCCCTAAGCCTTTCATCCGAATCCGTAAAATCGCCCGTTGAATTTCTCGTTCAAACCAAGAAGTTCCTAAGCCAAATCCTAGAGAAGTAAACGGTGTCTGCCCATTTGAGGTAAAGAGGGTGTTAATCTCATATTCCAAGGACTGCATGGCATCGTAGATGTCTTTTTTAGTCTTTTCACGCGCATATTCTTCCTGCTTTTCAGGTAATACCCACTCTCTTGCATCCTTTAAATGCTTCTGATAATTCAATTCTGCATACGGCGCTAACAACTCATCTACACGATCTGCTGTACAACCACCATACTGACTTGAGGCGACATTCGCGATAATTTGCGAAATTTGAGCTGTCGCTGTCTGAATAGACTTGGGACTTTCCACTTCTGCATTTCCAATTTTAAATCCCTTAGCCAACATCCCCTTAAAATCAATCAAACAGCAGTTGGTCATTGGTGTATAGGGACTGTAATCTAAATCGTGGAAATGAATATCCCCTTTTTGGTGGGCATTTGCCACATGAGCTGGCAAGAGCTTGAGCCCAATCGATTTTCCCACAATTCCTGCTGTCAAATCACGTTGGGTATTAAAAACCTCGCTATCCTTATTGGCATTTTCGTTGACTACCGTTTGGTCTTTTTTCAAGAGTTTTTCAATGGAAAAATTAATGTCCATCGCCTGATGACGCTCAAAATCACGTCTGGTCCGATACTGAATATAAACTTCTGCCAATTCATACAAGTGTGCCTTTAGCAATTCTTGTTCAACAATGGTCTGAATTTCATAAATCTGAATATCCTGATGAAAACGGCGGCCAATTTCTTCGAGTACAGCTTGTACAATGTGCTCAAGAACCGCCTGTGAACAAGGTTGCTCTAGCTCAGCATTAGCACGACTAAGAGCTGAAAAAATCTTTCCCGCATCAAAGACTACTGTCCGCCCATCACGCTTTAGAACAAGAATTTCTGGCACAATCATTCGTTCTACTTGTACTACCATTTCGTATGCTCCCCTCTTCTCTGTCTTTCTATAGTGTATCACTTCACAAAAATAAATTCAATATCTAGTAGTATATTTATTATTTTTTTACAAAAAACACAATATATAGAAGTTTTCAGACGATAAAAAAGCTGGGCAACACACCCAACTGTATCAGCTATTCCCATTTAATCAGCCAAATACCTACTATTCTTAGACAGGAGATATTATAGAGAATCCATTAAAAAAGGAGCGAGAAAGTCGCTTGCTATGAACTCACGACTTCTCCTGCTCCTCTCATTATTTCTTCTCATATAAGGTTAGTTGTTCTGTTCCTAAATCCACTTTTTCGTATTGATCGTCTACATTTGACTGAATACTATCTGGCATAGAAACGTTACGATTGACCGCTATATAGCGCGCCTTGTTTTTCTTTAAATCAAAGCTAAGACTCTCTTGATTTGATTGAGTATCCAAGTACGGTGTCGGTGTTATAATTGTTGCGGCTGATAACCGCTTGCTCCGTAGATAAATCTGAGCACTATCATCCCAAGCATAAACAAGTTCCGAATCCCGTGAATGCTCCTGAATATATTGTGCAATAGTCCCACGTTCCTTGGTCAAATCTCCTTCAACAAAATAAGTCATAGCAGGTTGTAAGAAAACGAGTAAACACAAAACAATTGGCAAATAGAATGCCGTCTTTGGATACGAATAATCTGTAGTAACCTCAAGCTCCAAGTCAATCTGTTCATTTGGTGCATGGTGTAATAAAGCTAGAACAAAACCATACGGTAACAATAACACCAGTTGACTCATCACAAAATGACTACTTGTAATCAAAAAAGCTGATTGTCCCAAGAAAGTCAGAATCGCAATAACTTTGCTATAGGTATGCTGACCTTCTCCAAACGACATTACTGACTGCAATAAATGTTTTAAGAATCCTGACAACAGGCAGAATAGCCCAACTTGAGCAACTGTCCACCACATACCATCATAGCTAACATTTACTCCAAGCTCATAGCGTAAGGTCTGTTGAATAGCAGCTCCTAGGATTTGTTCTACAAATGTATAATACCCAACTGAATAGCTAATCAACAAGAAACCAAATATTGTTGCTAGAGCTTGATATACTCCTCTTGCCATCTGACGATGTGTCGCATTATAGACGAGGAGAACAAGAGTAGCTACCAACCAAAATAGAATACTCTTAGGATAGATCATCACTGCAATCGCTGCATCGATTCCGTATAAAATGAATAGCTCATCTCGAACTGCATTTTCAAAATATCGAATGAGTAACCACAAGCTCGTCATCAAAACAGGTAATACAAACAAACTTGCTTGAATACCGCCAAAATTAAGAGCTAAAATAAATACATAAAACCAATGTTGTAAATTTGTTGCTATCTGAGCCGAACGACTAAAGTAAGCCGCTATCTTATAAAAGTAAATTCCAGCTATCAATAAAACGATAAATTGTAGAATAGCTAAGCCAATACTTGTGTCAAAGAAAGAACCAACATAGGTTAAGATGTAATAGAGAACACCACCAGTTCCAAAAAATTGACCATAGGGACTTTGCCCAGCTTGCATCGCCATTCCCGCATAAAGGTCCCGAGACTGTGCACCCGTTGCTAACTGGATTAAAAAAGGATTGGCCACACTCAAGAAACTGACGAACATGCTCCATAAAAAAGCAGGCCAAACCTTCGTTGGTAACAAGTTATTTCCAAACTCTTCATTGTAGTCCACACGAGCTGGTCGTCTACGACGACCCCCTCGTACATTTCGAGAATAATTTTCGGAACGACTGTATGCTACTGCTGTTTCTGTCATGAGCTCCTCCTTAAACAATTCATTTTATTATAACAAAAAGAATCCCACCTGTCATTTCTTATTTTGCTTGTGCAAGACTCGAACATACTGCTCTAACTCCCGAAAGGTGTGGTATCGTTTCTGATGAAAATTCGCTAAAAAAAGCTTTACTTCTTGAACATTCTCCATACCTATTTATTCACAAAAAGAGAACAAATTATCCTATTCTACTTTGAAAATATTTTCGAATTTCTGAAATAAAATAGAGTGATCCTGTGATAAATAATCGTTCATCCGATGCAGCATTTGATTCCCACTCTTTTATGAAGCGTTCATAATCTGCTTCATAAAGCAAACCTTCTGGACAATCTATTTCTTCAATTCCGCCGTCATATGCAAAACTTGTTACTATCACTCTTACTTGAGGTGCTACCTTTTCAATATAGTCCAACATTTCTCCAAAATCTTTCCGCTTCAAAGCAGAAAAGAGAATCGTAGATTGGACTGTTGGCTCTGATTGGATAAAGTCAACCAAGCGTTCAATGGCAGGAAGGTTATGTGCCCCGTCTAAATAAATCCGTCCTTGCTGCCCCACTCTTTCTAAACGACCTGCCCACTGTGTTTTTTCTAGTGCCACTTGAACAGTCTGATTTTCAATCAAGCGATTCTGCTCAGCCATCAGCAAACTAAAAGCCTGTATAGCTAGGGAGGCATTTTCCTCTTGGTGCTGACCAATCAAACCAAGTTTTAAATCACAAAATTCTTGTGTTTGACTCCTAAATATCCCCCTTTCCAATAGAAAGTCTTGTCCCTGAAAATAGATAGGAGCTTGTTGATTTCTTGCTTTTTCCTGACAAATATCTGCCACTATAGATTCGACAGGACCTACGATTATGGGGGCATTTTCCTTTATAATCCCCGCCTTCTGTTCAGCAATTTCCACCAAACTGTCCCCTAACAAATCTTGATGATCCAATCCAACAGAGGTAATGATTGTGATTAAGGGCTCTACAACATTTGTTGTATCTAATAACCCACCAATCCCCACTTCAACCAAGGCAAAATCCAAATCTTCTTCCTTGAAATAGAGCAGCATGACTAAGGTTAAGACTTCAAAATACCGAAAGGGTTCGTAGACCTTTTCTACCTCTTGCTCAAGAATAAAGAGCTTTTCCAATAATGCCTGAAAAATCGTATCTGGAATGGGCTGCCCATTAATACAAATACGATCATGGACCGTTATCATATGAGGAGAAACAAATGTCCCGACACGAAAGCCTTGGGCTACTAATAAACTATTTAAGAATGCTATCGTTGAACCCTTGCCATTTGTTCCCGCAACATGAACAACCGGTAACTCTCTTTCAGGATGTCCCAGTAAATCGAGCGCATACTGAATCTTCTCCATTTTGTACCGATATATCTTCCCCTGCTTACTCTCTAACCACTGATCTAATTCTACCATCTTTACCTCCACCATCCTGTCTTTATCTTATCAACTTTGGATTGAAAAATCAAAAAAACGGTGGGTTATACTCGTCAAAAATCAAAGTCTGACGTCGTTAACTCACCTTGCTTCAACAGTCCGAGGGACTGTTGAAGGTTGGAAATAAGGATTATGCAATAATCCTCAGCTACCATTAGTCCGAACTAGTGGTTCAAAGGGGCAAGCTGCACTCGTTCTATTTCCAGCTTTCCACAATTCTCAATTGCAAGGGGCGAGCTGCACTCGTTCTATTTCCAGCCTTCCACAATTCTCAATTGCAAGGGGTGAGCTACGCTCGTTCTATTTCCAGCCTTCCACAATTCTCAATTGTGGAAGCTAGTCAGATTTTGATTTTTATAGAGTATTAGTTTACCCACCAGTCAGACCAGTCACCAGCAACTGCCGCAACCCGATTCATCATTAGCATTTGTCCTACCTCCTTTACTTAAGATAGGGTTAGTATACTAGACTGTCAAAAGCATTAACAGGACAAAAATGTCAAAAAATCACTCCTGTCCGTCTGCCATTGAGCAGACAACTGATTCATCAAGTGCCTATCTCCCATTAATTGAGCAAAGACGATAGCTTCTCTGCAATAGGCATAGGCTCGCTTAACATCACGATGAACCATTAATTCATATTTCCAACGAACCATACTCAGGATTGGGTATTTTTGAAAATCTTGCGTAATGCGCATAATCCTATCCAACCCTTCAAATAAATCAGGCAAGAATAGATACATAGCCTTTGAACCCAATACCCGAATCGCAGCCAGCATGACATTTCGCAAAACAAAAAGATCATCCGGCTCCATTAGTCCAATTTGTTTCGGTAAAGTCATCACCAAACTCAAAAATACATCCCCTTCACCAGAATCTATTTCTATCTCCTCTAAATACATATGTTCAATAAACAGACGAAGGACTAATAAGTCATTAACGCTATACTTCTGCTTGCATTGTAAGTAAGGGACATGGCAACGGACAATTTCTCTTCCAAATGTAGTCGATTTTGACTCTAACACATCAACCGTTGATTGAAAAGCATCAATGGCAAGCTGTTCTGAATCTGGTAAATCGTCATAGAATTCATCATATATCTTGCGCAATTTAACATTTCGTTTTTCCACTAAGTCTACTCGATTATAAGTAGGAGTCCGCAAAAGGTCATATTTTAATTTGATATACTGATCTGGCAAATAAACATAATCTGGCATCAATTCAAATAAAGACAAACCCAACCGATGTGCAATAAAGAAGATTTTCGTCAGGGTCGGCTTCGATTCTCCCTGTTCAATCCGTGTTAACTGTCTGACAGTTAACTCCGTCTCATCTTCACAGAATTGCTCTCTTGTTAACTTCTTTGCTTCCCTCAGTCTTCTGACTTTATCTCCAAATCCTTCCTCAGACATCACAACACCCCCTAAAATATCTAAATATTATACCAAAAATAATAAAGTATGACAATTTCTAGTTAATACTCTATTACTATCAACAGTAGCATTTTTCGATACTTTTATAGTGAATTAAATAAAAATAAAAATACGAGATGTGCTATCCACTCTCGTATCTCTTGTAACTATTTGTCTCGATAAATTTTTTTGGTTCTTCTAAGAACAGGATTAAAATAGCCCACTGGGCTATTCACTCTGTCTAGTTTTTAGGAGTGAAGCTAAAAACGTCCACTGGACTATTCGCTCTTTCTTGTTTTTAGGAGCAAAGCTAAAAACGTCCACTAGACTATTCGCTCTTTCTTATTTTTAAGAGCAAAGCTAAAAACGTCCACTGGACGTTTTTACTCCTCCATAAAGCTGTTAAAGACTTCTTCAATCATATCCCATTCTGCTGCTGCGTCTTCTGGGATTGGTTGGAGGTCACCTTCCGTACCGTTTTCATTCTCAACAAATGAGTAGGCTTGGATTTCAACTTCGCCATTTTCATCTTCTTCTGCACTTGCAGGAATCAAGAGGACGTAATTTTTACCAAATTCTTCTTGACCATCAATTGTCAAAAGAATTTCAAATAAGGTTTCGTTCCCATTATCATCTACTAGGGTGATAAACTCACGTTCTTCGTGGTTATGATCGTGTTCGTGGTTATGTGCCATGTGTTACTCCTTAAAATGTTCTATCTAAATAATTTTGTAAAATAAGCTGTGCAGCTAACTTATCAATGACTTTTTTGCGCTTTCCTCTGCTGATATCAGCTTGTTCGATTAACATCCGCTCTGCAGCCACTGTTGTTAAGCGTTCGTCTTGATACTTGACTGGTAAGCCAAATAATGCCACTAATTGATCCCCATAGGCTTGACTCGCTTCAACACGAGGACCACTCGTATTATTCATGTTTTTAGGTAAGCCAACGACAAACTCATCAACCTTATATTGATTGACTAGCTCTGTCAGACGCTCAAATCCAAATTCGCCCTTTTCCTCGTCAATCGGGATAATTTCCAACCCTTGCGCTGTAAAACCAAGTGGGTCTGAAATAGCTACTCCGACTGTTTTGGAACCGACGTCCAATCCCATTATTCTCATCAGAGGTCAATCCCATTTCCCTTCAAGTAAAAACGTACTAATTCTTCGACAATTTCATCACGTTCATACTTACGAATTCGATTACGTGCATCATTGTAACGAGGGATATAAGCTGGATCTCCACTCAATACATAACCCACAATTTGGTTAATTGGATTATACCCTTTCTCATCAAGAGACCGATACACGTTTGTCAATGTTTCGCTGATTTCTTGCTTATTAACATCATCCAAACGAAAACGAACAGTTTCTTCTGTGAATCCCATACTTACACCTTCTTTCTTTATTCTATTAGTTCATTATACCATATTTTCTCTTTATTATCAATGATTCTACCTGATATTATCCCGATTTCAACCGTATAAAGACATGTTTTGGCTTCCTATCTTCGCCCTTTACTTGCAAAAAAAGTCTGAGCTTGAAACTCAAACTTTCTCTTTTTACAAAGCAGCTCGTAAACGGGCCTGTGCATTTTCTACATTCCGTACAGAACGTGGTAAGAAGGCACGAATATCGTCCTCTTTGTAACCTACTTGCAGACGTTTTTCATCAATCAAGATTGGACTTTTCAAAATACGAGGATTTTCTGTAATTAACTCAATCACTTCATTGACACTCAACTCTTCAATATCACAGTTAAGATTTTTAGCATATCGATTTTTAGAAGATACAATACTTGCGATACCATTCTCTGTCTTTGTCAGAATATCTAAAATCTCTTCTTTGCTAATCGATTCTTTTCCTAAATTGTGCTCATTGTATGATAATTGGTGAGCATTCAACCAGTTTTTAGCCTTTTTACAGCTTGTACAGCTTGACACTGTATAAATTTTAATCATGTAGTCTCTCCTTTGCTACATTTTCTTAAACACATTATACTCCATTATACCATAGAAAGGCTTCAGTCTAAAGACCTATTTTTCACTTTTTCAATTCATTATTTGGTAAAATATACCAAAATTATTCATAAAAAGACGATTTTTACAAAAAAGGAGTGAGATCTAGTCAACAAGACTGTCCTCACTCCCTTATTTATCGAAGTTAGCTAAAATTATTCACTATTTGTATTCTTCACACTAGCAAGATGAAATTTGAATCAAACAGTCTTTCATGCTTAATCTTCCAATTCAATGCCACCATCTAAATCAAGAACGACATCTTGGACTTCTGCGACAGCATCTTTTTTCTCTCCGACTTTTGCTGTAGCCTCTACTACTTCTGTTTCTCCTGAATCTTCAATCAAGCCATAGTGTACACGAATTTTTCGGTCGATTTCTGCAAAAATTTCTGGATTCTCTTCCAAATATTTCTTGGCATTTTCTGAACCTTGTCCGATTTTCTCATCATTATACGAATACCAAGCACCTGCTTTTTTGATAATACCAAGATTACTTCCGATTTCAATTAATTCACCAGTCTGTGAGATACCGTGACCATACATGATTTCAACAACTGCTTCCTTGAAAGGAGGAGCAACCTTGTTTTTAACGATTTTAACCTTGGTCTCTTTTCCGACATTGGTATCTTTTTGGTCACCACTACCCTTAATCTGGGTATTTCCACGAACATCCATACGGACAGATGCGTAGAATTTCAGCGCACGTCCACCAGGCGTTGTTTCAGGATTTCCAAACATCACACCAACTTTTTCACGCAATTGGTTGATAAAAATGGCAATAGTTTTGGTCTTGTTAATTGAAGCAGATAGTTTCCGCATCGCCTGACTCATCATTCGAGCTTGCAAACCAACGTGGCTATCTCCAATTTCACCGTCAATCTCAGCACGAGGAACAAGGGCTGCAACCGAATCGACTACCACTAGGTCAACTGCACCTGAATCAATCAACTTCCCTGCAATTTCAAGTCCCTGTTCACCAGAGTCTGGTTGTGATAAGAGCAACTCATCGATGTTAACGCCTAGTGCTTGGGCATAGGCTGGATCAAGGGCATGCTCAGCATCGATAAAGGCTGCAATACCACCTTCTTTTTGCGCTTGAGCAACTGCATGAAGGGCTACCGTCGTCTTACCAGAGCTTTCAGGACCATAAATTTCAATAATCCGTCCTTTCGGATAACCACCAGCCCCCAAAGCAATATCAATCGATAGACTTCCTGAACTCATGACTTGAACTTTTTGTTCAGCGCGCTCTCCCAATCGCATGATAGCACCCTTACCAAAGTCTTTTTCAATGGTCTTAAGGGCATCATCTAAGGCTTTTTTGCGTTCATCACCAAATTTTTTGGTAATATCTTCTAATTTTTTACTTGGTTTTTTCGCCAATTTCTTTCTCCTCTATATTCTAATTCTCAGCCCATTATAGCAAATTTTTATGCTTTAACAAAATCTTACGCATAGCACTCAAAGCATGCAAACAAGCAATTTGTCGCATATGTTTTTCAGTATAGCCACCTAGTTCAACCTCTGACACTATCACACGATTATCGAAACAAATTGCAATGTAAAAGCGTGCTAGAACATTATCAATTTGCGATTCAGGATTTATAGTGCCAAGTAGCGCCATGCCTAGAATAGCTCCTGAGTTTTTACAGATGCTTTTTGCCAACTCTTCTGCTTTTGCACCATTACAGGTTGAATCTGATACCACAACACCACCTTTAAACAGTTGACGACCCTGTAAAGCAATTGTCAAGTCAGACTGAAGCAAGCCTGCTGTTACATTTTCAGCAATGGCGAAGGTAATTTGTTGTTTTTCCAATTCATCAGCTACAATCCTATCTAGACTGTTGTCGTCTCCGTACCCATAAAGGCAAGATGCAAGATTTTCTCGTGCAAGAATCTCTTTTTCCAATTGATCTAGTTTTTCATTGGCTAGAATAATGTTGTCTGCTTTCGTAGATAGGCGTAGGGTAACCTCTCCTGTCTTGGCGTATGGAGCTAGGGTCGGATCAGACTGAGAAGCAATCAAATCCTCTAAAATAGTCACTAGCTGACTTTCACCGATACCAAAAAAGCGCAATACACGAGAGTATAGCTTTTCATTGGAATGCATCAATAAAGGCTGTAAACTTTCTGTAAACATGGCCTTTAACTCACTTGGGGGGCCAGGCAATACAGCATAGGTCACGCCACCCTGTTCTATTAAGCCGCCAACCGCTAAACCTGCTGGATTTTGAAGTGCAATACTACCTTCTACCAACTGAGCTTGCCGCTCGTTATTCGCTGTCCGAACACGACCTTTTCTACTTGCAAAAAAACGGTCTAACTTTGCCAAAGCAGTTTTATCAGAGACTAGATTTCGACCTAAAAATTTAGCCAATGTCTGCTTGGTCAAGTCATCTTCAGTAGGCCCTAGTCCGCCACAAAGAACGACTAACTCGCTTCTCCTACTCGCCACATCTAGAACAGATAAGAGCCGTTTTTCATTATCACCAACTGCTGTATGAAAAAAGACATCAATACCTAATTCTGCACATTTTTCTGATAAAAATTGCGCATTTGTATTGACGATTTGCCCAGTCAGAATCTCGGTACCTACCGCAATCAACTCTGCTTTCATCTAAACCTCCTTCATCTTATTATTCGTAAATATTTCCTTGATTATAACACAAAAAGAACCATTTCGGTTCTTTTTAGAGATTTTGTAGGAGAGTCAACAGTCCCATAACATTATTGAGTACATGAAGCGAGATTGGAAAAGCAATATTCTTATCTGTTTTCAAATAAACAAGAGCAAATACCAAGCCAAATCCAAAATGCCCTAAAACGCCAACAAATTCTGACAGCTGAAATTGATGTACATGTAGAACTGCAAATAAAACTGATGAAATAATAATAGCTAAACTTTTTGGCAGATAATTTAAAAGAGTATCAAGCAAGAACTGACGATAGAACAGCTCTTCAACAAGAGGACCAAAAACTCCCATCACACTGAGAATCAGATAAGCTGGATACTGTTTTACTACTGCATATATCCCTGTATCATTGGTCAGTTCTTGCTGTATATGAAATAGCTGACGTACCCCACCCTCGATAAAATCAAAGAGATGATGAACTATCACCATCAATAAATAGCCTAAAAGAAGGATACCCAACGCTTTTAAGGGATGCTTTTTCAGCCAGCTATATTTTTCGGTTAATTTATCCCAATAAGCATAGATGCCTAGGATACATAAAGCAGTATAAAACACAAATTTAATAGGAGCTTTGAGCGTTGCAGGCAAGAGCCAATCTCCCAAACGTCCCCAAAACATCACACTATACAAGATTGCAAAAACTACAGCTGATTTTCTTTGCCTTTCCACAAAGCCACCTTCTTCCTGATGAATTTTGAAATATCCACTAGAAAAAGGATAAAAATGACGCCGACTGTCAAATAGGCATAGAAGACCGTACTATCCTCGCTTGTTAAGAGCAACAAAGTAAGAATTAGGATTAGCAATCCATATTTTAAAACTAACTTTTTCTTATTGTAGCTCGGCGTTTCAAGTCCTATCACGGCATCAAAGGAGAAACCGTAAAGTTGACTCAATTCTTTCAAGTAATCAGCTACTGGAATGGTTCGCTCATTTTCCCAATTGGAAATGGTTTGGCGGCTGACACCTAGTTTTGTAGCGAGATACTCCTGTGAATGACCTGGTTTTAGACGATTGTCTTTTATCACTTGTCCTATTGTCATATTTCCTCCTCAGTTTACAGTAGCACATGAACACTGTCGAGACCAAATCCTTTGACAAGATAGGTCAAAATGCTTTTACAACGGTATTATCTGACCCCATCGGAATACATCTCCACTTCATTTACAGGCTTTTGAATCTCGTAGTCCAACATGGTCACGATTTCTCCGCGTAAATTCTTTGCTCCCTCACGGCGTCTAGCCAGCTGCATGCCTAATTTTTTCATTACCTTTTCACTGGCACTATTTCGAGAATCGCAAGATGCGGTTAAAGTTTTCAAATCGGCAATTTGCCAGAATAATTCCTTCAAAGCTAGGGCAGCTTCGATAGCATAACCTTGATGGGGATAATTTGCATGAAAGGTATAGCCAATGCTTGCTACATCTTGCTCCTCATTCAAATATAGGAAAATATTTCCAATCATCCGTTGATTTTCTTTTAACTCTACTGCATAACGACCAAGGGGCCTTGCCATATTGTACATGACAAGGCCTTCCAAACTTTCCCGCTTATCCTTATGAGCATGGTAATTATACTTCAAAAGTTCATCATCAGATGTAAAAGCATGATAATCCTCCAAGTCTGTCACTACCATTGGACGAAGTTTCAAGCGCTCGGTTTCAATGTGGGTGTTCTGGGCAAAAGCTACCAAGGGTTTTACAATTATTTCATTCATGAGAATTTCCTTTACAAAAGCAATCCAGCTCATGATCATTGACAAGACCTGCTGCCTGAAGATAGGAATAGACACAGACTGGACCAACAAAGGTAAAACCTCGTTTTTTCAAGTCCTTAGATAATTTCTCTGATAAACTTGTTTTATTCGGTACTTCTCGGTAGTCCTTTACATGATTGTCAATTGGTGTAAACTTAACCCAAGACCAGAGATAGTCTGCAAAAGTACCATACTCCTCCTGAACCTTGAGAAAGGCTCGCGCATTTTGTCGTGTCGCAAAAATCTTGGCTCTGTGGCGGATAATAGCTGGATTGTGCAGTAGACTTTCCAATTCGCTGTCTGACATCTGCGCAACGACTTGCACATCATACCCATGAAAAGCTTTTTGAAAAGCTGAGCGTTTATTGAGAATGGTTTCCCATGACAGACCAGCTTGATAGCTTTCGAGACATAAGAGTTCAAAAAGGGATTGCTCATTTTTGACAGGTCGTCCCCATTCGTTATCGTGATAGGCTATATAGAGCGGATTGTTCTCCTTGACCCAACCGCATCGTTTCATGGTTTTTACTCCTACTTCATTAGCATTTTGAGGGCTGACTTGATGTAATTTTCAGCCGTATCCGTCGTTCCTTCAAAGAATTTCTTGATTTTCTTCAATTCAGCTGGACGGTAACCCAAGGCCTCCATTGCTTCCATGGCTTCATTAAGAGCAGTATTGGCGGATTCCTCAACAGCTAGACTTGGCACTTCAGCTTGTTCTGACAAGACAAACTTGCCTTCCAAATCAAGCACCATTTGCTGGGCTGTTTTTTTCCCAATCTTTGGAAACTTAGTCAAGTAGGTAATGTTTTTCTGCTCAATCGCCCGCACCAAACCGTCGTTGTCATCTACTGCAACAATCGCAAGAGCTGTTGTGGGGCCAATTCCTGATACAGAAATTAGGTTTAGAAAGACTGATTTTTCAGCCTCTGTCCGAAAACCATACAAGAGGTGGGCATCCTCACGAATAACCTGATGAGTGTAAATCGTCACCTGCTGATTCATGTCACCTGAGTAGGCATAGGGATTGGCAACTTGAAGAATAAAACCGATGCCACCTACTTCGACCACAATATATTTAGCTGTTATTTTAGTTAAAATTCCTTTGATATAATCGTACATAATCTCTTTCTCTCTAATATTTACCTAGTTCACGAAGACTGGTATGATTTTCCTGAATGCGACGGAACATTTTTTCCATATCGGACGTTGTAAAATGAACCAAGACAGGTCGCCCATGCGGACAATTATAGGGATTTTTACAGGTCGCTAATTGGCGCAATAAGTGCCGAGCTGAATAGTCATCTAAGGCATGATTAGCCTTGATTGATCGCTTACAGGACATCATAATCGCTAGTTCTGCTCGATACCGCTTGATAGATACCTCATCCGTGAGCAAGAGCATGTCGCACATCTCATAGACAGCAGACTCAATCTCGTCTTCTTTCATCCAAATGGGATGTTCACGTAAAATGAATTGGTTGACACCATATTCCTCTAAATTGACACCAACTTGACGCAAAGAGTCTGTTTTTTGCTTGAGCGATAAGGCATCATTTGCTGGAAAATCAAATATGTAGGGCACTAATAGTTGCTGAGAAGAAGCATCTACATCAGCAATGCTCTCGCGGTATTCTTCATACTTAACACGCTCTTGAGCTGCGTGCTGGTCAATGATGTAGAGTCCTGATTTTCCCTGTCCAAAGAGATAGGTACCGTGCATTTGACCAAAGTATTCCAACTCTGGAAAGGTCGATGTTTCTTCGTTTTCCAAACGATCAGCCAATTTGGCTAATTCTTTTCTTTCGAAACTTGGATGCTCTGGATTAGCTGAAGTAACTTCCTCTCTCTGAGCAAATTTAATATTGACAGACTTGTCAAGTTCACTGTCAATTTTTTTGACAGGCCCAAATTTTTTGATTTCTTCTGCAACAGTTTCTGGTTTTAGAAAGAAATCTTGCCGAACAGTATCGTAGTAAAGGTTGCTTTCTTTTAAGGGAAGTGTGACTTGCTCTGTTTTTACCGCTTTCCTAGTGCTAGACTTGGCAAGATTTTCTAAGGCATCCGGAATCAAATCTTGCTCTTTGAGTGCTGCTGCAATGGCTTCACGAATGAGGGCCATCAATTCCTTTTCTTTTGAAATCCTCACTTCCTGCTTGGTCGGATGAACATTGACATCTGCTAGATACGGATCAATCTGAATAGCAATCACAGCAAGTGGAAAACGACCTACCATCAGTTTACTACCATAACCGTCTAAAATAGCACGATTGAGGAGGAAATTTTTGATATAGCGCCCATTGATAAAGATGCTGATATAATTGCGATTAGCTCGGGTCAATTCTGGTAATGAGACATAGCCTGTCACCTCAAAATCCAAATCTTCTGCTGCGATTTTAACCATTTTTTTTGCTGTTGCAATGCCATAAACACCCGAAATAGCCTGGCGGAGATTTCCTGTTCCAGCTGTCTGAATCAATTCTCGCCCTTCGTTCGTTAAGCTAAAAGCAATTTCCGGATGAGCCAAGCTCAAGCGATTAATCACATCCACAATATGAGACAATTCCGCTTGCTGACTTTTGATATATTTGAGACGAGCGGGCGTATTGTAGAAGAGATCTTCTACCGTAATCCGTGTACCGATAGGACGACTAAGGACTTCTTCTTTAGTAATTTGACCTGCTTCAGCTTCCAGTAACAGACCATGAGGGGCCGTTTCTGTTGCTGTTTCAATCCGAATCCGACTGACAGAAGCAATGGAAGGTAAGGCCTCGCCACGAAAACCAAGTGTCCGAATACGGAATAAATCAGACTGGCTTTTGATTTTACTAGTTGCATGACGGCGAAGAGCTAAGGATACTTCATCTGGTGCAATTCCCTCTCCATTGTCACTGATTTCAATTTTTTTCAGTCCCGATTCTTCGATACAGACGCTAATCTGGCTAGCTCCTGCATCAATCGCATTTTCCACCAATTCTTTGACAACGCTAGCTGGGCGTTCAATGACCTCTCCTGCTGCAATCTGATTGGCTAGGACTTCTGGTAATTCAATAATAGTTGCCATAATATCTTCTCGTCTTTCTAATGTCCCTATTATACCATAAAGACCGAGCGTTTGAGAGAATGGAGAGGCGTGATACAGAGCTCGAATCATGCAAAAAGAAACTTCGCTCTTCTAGTTTATGGGTTCCGGTATCAACACCACTTTTCTGACTAGACTTGCCAGAATCGGGTATCCATCACTACATCAAGCTCCTATTACTACTATAGTGGATTGAGAACTGAACACGGACTAAGAGCTGTGTAAAAAAGATAGATTTCCTTGTGTTCATCGAACACATCGTCAATCTCCTATCTTACCGTAGCTGTTACGAGCTTGCTCGTTCTACAGATACGGATGCCCTAAGGGTATACTTTGCTCTTGACGTCCTTTGTATCTTATGAAGGAATAAGACAAGGCAAGGAGCTACAGATAGAACTAGCGTTCATCAAAGCGACTTAACGATGTCTTAACCTTTATTCAATTCACTATTATTCCGATAAAAAAGGCTGGATTTGTATTCCAACCTTGACTCATTTATATATTCGTTTTTTCACCACGGTATTCCCTTGATTTTTTGGTAGATACGATGCCAAAATACAAAGGAAATTCCTACTAATAGTAGCCCTACAATAGGAAATAGCAAACGATAGCCAACCCCTGCTCTCATGAGCTCTACTACTAAGGCAAGAACGCTGATTAAGCCCGCAGCAATCAAAACATAAAATAACTTTTGAAAAGAGCGCATGATTTTCTGATCCATATTCGTCTCCTTTTGTGAAAGTATGTTTATGATAGCATCTATTTAATAGAATTGCAAACTACTATTTCCTCAAACCTTGGTTAATAGCTCTCACCTGCTTTTTCATATTATGGTAATTGATGAAAAAAATGATAACATAGATGATAACAAAAATTATTTCAAAAAACAGCAGCCAAGTGAGATTAAGAGGAAACCAGCCTGCTAGTAAGCCGAGCAATGTAAAGCCGACTGCGGTTAGAAGAAAATGCACCACCGTCATCTTGACCAAGCTCCAATCTTGCTTGAAAATTCGATCCACAATTTGAAATAATAGACCAATAGTCGCCCAGATAAGGGCTGAAATCAGCATGACTTCTACCAAATTAAAATGTTGCAGATAATACTGCCCCAAGGTAGATGCAGGATTGAGCGGCAGATAGGTACCGTGTCCAAAAATAGCGGACATCAACAGCGAGATACTTAGGCCAATGGTAATGCCAATACTTGCAGAATAAAGATAGGGTTTCATAAGTTCAATGCCTCCTTGATACGTTTTAGATAGCGGCGTGAGGAATAGGTAACAGTCTTATTTTTTAAAACAATTTTCACCAATCCATTTGGGGTCAATTGCAGGTGTTCTATCTGTCGCAGATTGATGATTTCCGATTGTGAGATTTGCAGAAAATATTCAGGTACGATTTCCTTGACCTGATACAATCGAAGAGAAGATTGGTAGCAAGTTTCCCTTGCTGTGACTTGAAGCACACGATTTTCTACATAAATTGTATCAATCTCACTCCATTCAAGAAGATAAATTGCCTCTCCTTTTTTCACCGTTAGATTCGTCTGCCCTTTGTCTAGGTCTTTGGCATAGGCAATCAAATCAGATATTTCCGATGTCATAAAACGTGCTTCAATCTTGACCTGATCCTCTGTAAAAGCTGAATCGATAGTTACTCTGACTTTCATATAGACTCCTTTCCTGTCTTTATTAAACCGTATTCGTGAGTAGATTTCAATAGCCTTTGCTCATGTGGTTATTTTAGATACCTATTCGGTTGTTATCTATATAATAATTTGATTTTGTATAGAAATAGATGGTATACTAAAGAAAAATGGTTTAGGAGGAATGTCATATGAAAAAATTATCTTCCCTAGTTCTAGTGATTGCTTGCGTGTTTGCTACAAGGGACATCTCAACAACATCCATAAAAGCAGATGAGCCTGACTTTTCTAACTCAACCATTGCTCATTCAAACCATACTCATCTTCACCGATTAACCAGAGATGACCAGTTTGGACCCATCACCGTCCGCTTAACCATCTATGTAGAACTTTACACGAATGGTTCTTTCCGTCAAATCAATGCCATTCATAACCACTATTTGGAAGTTTTTTCTACTTCCTCCCCTCAACTCAGGGCAAAAATTCCCGATGATGCCTGTGTGAGCGTATGGTCCTCAACTGACTTCCCATCTACTACTCTCCTATATGCCTACAATGCCACACTCTTTTCAAGACTGACTTCCCCAAATAAAAAACTCCAAAAGGAATTAGACGATGCTCACTTCCATAAGATAGAGAGACAACTTTACCGCCGCTCAATCAATCAAAACGGACGATTTAAGCTCTATTAAGCCTTATGAAACTAAGAGACACGTTGATTATCTGAGCTTCTATCATCATCGGTGCTATTATGATTAGCCAAGCAATCCTAATCGGACTCGATTATGTCGCTAACATGATATTTTATACTCGTTGACTAATACTCTATTACTATCAAAATTTCGATACTTTATCAGATGGTGTAGGCGCAAGCAACCTCCTGCTAAATGTTGATTCTAAGATCTCAAAATTTCCGTTAGGTTTGGGACAAAGAGAGTTTGATTTTTGAAATTCTTTATCATCAATTCTTTAATTAAACATAAAAAGCGAACAGTATAGGATTCTGAGTATCAGAAAACTAGTTTTGTTCGCTTTTTATATTTAGGGTTGAACTGTTGTCACAGCCTCCTTATACCAATTTCTTCAATTCAGCTAAGGCATTCATAGCTTCAAGCGGAGTCATGGTGTAGACGTCTAACTTCTCTAATTGTTCTAGTGCTGGATGTGGGGCGGAAAAGAGGTCCATTTGACCGACAGGAGGTTGAAAAGACACTTCTTCTGCTCTCTGCGGTAGCTGGGTTTGATTTTCTAGGGATTGTAAAATAGTGTCTGCCCGCTGCAAGAGAGCGTCTGGCATACCCGCAATTTTAGCCACATGAATTCCATAAGACTTATCAGCAGGTCCTGAAGCAATCTTGTGCAAGAAGGTCACTTGACCATTGTGTTCTAAGGTAGATACATGGACATTTTCTAAATGTGCCAAGGTTTCACTCAACTCTGTCAATTCATGGTAATGGGTAGCAAACAAGGTCTTTGCTCCGATGCGATCATGAATGTATTCGATAATCGATTGAGCCAAGGCCATTCCATCATAGGTTGCCGTTCCACGCCCTAATTCATCAAAGAGAATCAAGGACTGTTCACTCGCTAAACGAATGGCTTTATTGGCTTCCATCATTTCGACCATAAAGGTTGACTGGCCACTAACCAAATCATCTGCCGCTCCGATTCGGGTAAAAATTGCATCAAAAATCGGTAAGGTAACAACCTCTGCTGGCACATAGGAGCCCATTTGCGCCATGATGACAATCATGCCTAGCTGGCGCATATAGGTTGATTTACCACTCATATTCGGACCTGTAATCAACTGCATATTGGTCGCTTCATCAAGGACAATGGAGTTAGGAATATAGGTCTGCTTGCCCATCACTTTTTCAACAACAGCATGACGCCCTTGTTCAATGGTTAATTGACGCGTATCCGTAAACTGAGGGCATACATAGCGCTGGTTTTCTGCCACAACAGCAAAGGATTGCAGTACATCAATCGTCGCAATAGTCCGCGCTAGCCGTTGCAGGCGGCTGATGTATTTTTCCACTTCTTGTCGAATCCGCATGAAAATCTCATACTCCAGATGAGCCGATTTATCACGTGCCTCGAGCATTTGTCCTTCAATCTTAGCCAACTCTTCTGTCCCATAGCGCTCTGAATTTTTCAAGGTTGCCTTACGGAAGAAATGGTCTGGGACATGATTCAAATTTGAATTGGTTACGTGGAAATAGTAGCCATCTTTTTTATTGTAATCAATTTTTAGATTGTTAATACCTGAATTGGCTCGCTCCTTGGCTTCTATTTCAGCAATCCAGCCAGTCCCTTCACGCATGACAAGACGGTATTGATCCAAGGTAGCATCAAACCCTGTCTTGATAATATTTCCATCTGTAATCGCCCCTTGGGCATCGGGGGCAATCGCTTCACTAATCAAGGCATGAAGCTCAGGAATGGCATCTAAACTTGAAATCAAGGGAGTAAGAGTAGGCTCATCTATCTGCTCTAAAATCATCCGGATTGCAGGCACATTCGACAAAGTCTGAGAAAGTTGTAGCAAGTCCTTCGGTAGAGTTTTACCAAAGGAAACCCGACTAGCCAAGCGCTCAATATCATAAACCCCTTTTAAACTCTCGACCAAATCGCTTCGTTCAAAGAAATAATCCAAGAAAACCTGCACCACACGTTGACGCGATTCGATTTTTGTACGGTCAATTAGGGGGCGGTCAATCCATGAGCGCAGCAAACGCAAGCCCATGGCAGTTTTGGTTTCATCCAAAAGCCAGTAAAGACTGCCGTGTTTCTTCCCTGTTCGCGCATTTTCCAACAGATCAAGACTCGATTTGGTTGCATAATCCATCTGCAAATAATCCTTGATTTCATAATGCTGTACCTTTTGCAAATGGACCAAATCCCGTAACTGTGTCCGTAAGACATAGCTCAGGAGTTTGCCAGCTACATTTTTTTCAATTGCAATTAAAGATGGATCAAGCAACTGCGTATCATCTGCTACTGTATCCTCATGAGATAAGAGAAGATTCATTTGAGATGTCAGAACCTGCTCCTCTTCCTCCGACAAAGAATAGCCAATGACCAATTCACGCGCACGAAGGTTACGAATTTCACCGCACAAGGTCATAAAATCATCTAGGCTGGTCACAAAAAACTGCCCTGTTGCCACATCCATATAAGACAAGGCATAGGTCACACCTTGGCGATCGATTGCCACCAAAAAGTTACTTTCAGAGCCGATTTTTGACGAGTCCACAACCGTCCCAGGTGTAATAATCTGAACAACTTCACGTTTCACGACACCAACAGCAGTCTTAGGGTCTTCCACCTGTTCAGCAATTGCGACCTTATGTCCCAAATCAACCAGAGTATCAATGTACTGCTGAGCTGCATGATAGGGAACGCCCGCCATCGGAATAGGATTTTCCGCATTGCGGTTGCGACTGGTCAAAGTTAATTCCAAAATCTGCGCTGCCTCTACAGCATCATCATAAAATAATTCATAGAAATCCCCCATGCGAAATAGCAAAAAAGCATCTGGATAGTTTGCTTTTATATCCAGATACTGTTGCATGCCGGGTGAAATTTTTTCTTTTGCCATCTCATCCCTCTCAATCCAAGTACGATTTTATCTCAGCTTCTACCTGCTTAGCCGCTACTTCATCACGACAAATAACCAGCAGAGTATCGGCTCCTGCTAAGGTTCCTAAAATCGTAGTCGGTTTTTCAATATCAATAATATTGGCCATCAAGGCTGCTTCACCCAATTCTGAATGCAAAACCAAAATAAAACTCGCACGCTCCACCTTATAGGCATATTTAGCCAATAATTGAGTAAAGGTCATTTCCTCTTGTTGGATTGGTAAGGCATAATAGGAACTGCCATTTTCATGCATTTTAACAAGACCCAATTCACGCAAATCACGGGATAAGGTGGTCTGGGTCACAGAAATGCCATGTCGAGCAAGGCCCTGTTGTATCTCTGCCTGTGTCCGAATCTTTTCTTCACGAATCATAGTTTGAATCAATTCTTGTCTTTGTATTTTATTCACTCGTCTACCTCAAACTGTATATTGTATGAATAGTATAACAAATTTTAGCTGTTTTCTCATGCGTAACATCAGAAATATGTTAAAATAGAATGAATAACTCTGGAGGTTTATTATGAATCAAAAAATGCTTGTTGCTGAAAAACTAGCAACTACCATTTCTAGTCTCGATCTAGAAGCTATTTACGCACTATTAGAAAAACCAAAATCATCTGAAATGGGAGACATCGCTTTTCCTGCTTTTTCATTAGCCAAGGTTGAGCGCAAAGCGCCTCAAGCTATCGCAGCGGACATCGCGGAAAAATTGGATACAGAGGGATTTGAAAAAATTGTTGCAACTGGTCCTTATGTCAACTTTTTCTTAGACAAAGCAGTCATTTCACACGCAACCTTGACCCAGGTCATAGAAGAAAAAGAGAAATATGGACAACAAAAACGTGGTGAAGGACAAAACATCACGATTGACATGTCTAGTCCAAACATCGCAAAGCCCTTCTCTGTTGGTCACTTACGTTCTACGGTTATCGGAGATGCCCTTGCCAATATCTATGAAAAAATGGGCTACAAGGCGCTTCGTATCAACCATTTGGGGGACTGGGGAAAACAGTTTGGTCTCTTAATCGTGGCCTACAAGCTATGGGGCGATAAGGCTGCTGTCGAAGCCAATCCGATTTCAGAATTGCTCAAACTCTATGTCCGTATCAATGCTGAAGCTGATGAAAATCCTGAACTAGACGAAGAAGGACGGAAGTGGTTTAAAAAATTAGAAGACGGAGATGCAGAAGCTCTTGAACTCTGGCAATGGTTCCGTGATGAAAGTCTAGTTGAGTTTAACCGTATCTATGACAAGCTCAATATTACCTTTGATTATATTCAAGGTGAGGCATTCTACAACGATAAGATGGACAAGGGAATTGACATTCTCAAAGAGAAAAACCTCCTGCAAGAATCAAAAGGTGCCATGATTGTTGATTTGGAAAACTATAATCTCCCACCAGCCCTGATTATGAAATCAGACGGCGCAACCCTCTACATCACTCGTGATATTGCAACAGCCCTTTACCGCAAAGAACAGTACAACTTCGTCAAAAATATTTACGTCGTGGGGCAAGAACAAGCCAACCACTTCAAGCAGTTAAAAGCTGTTCTCAAAGAAATGGGACTTGACTGGAGTGATGATATGCTTCACATCGCCTTTGGTTTGGTGACAAGAGACAAGAAAAAACTGTCTACTCGTAAGGGAAATATCATCCTCTTAGAACCAACTCTTGATGAAGCCGTTTCTCGTGCCCTTTGTCAAATCGAAGCGAAAAATCCTGATTTGGAAGACAAGGAAGCTGTCGCAGAAGCTGTTGGTGTAGGAGCTGTCAAATTCTTCGACCTCAAAACAGACCGCGAAAATGGTTATGACTTTGATTTGGAAGCAATGGTATCCTTTGAAGGGGAAACTGGTCCTTACGTCCAATATGCCTACGCACGGATTCAATCCATTCTCCGCAAAGGTAACTTCACACCTACAAACGATAACCATTACCAATTGACTGATGCAGAAAGCTGGGAGATTATCAAACATCTCCAAAACTTCGCCAACGTCATCGAAAAAGCTGCTGACAAGTACGACCCATCCTTGATTGCCAAATATGCTATCAACCTTGCCCAAGCCTTTAACAAATACTACGCACACACTCGCATTCTTGATGAAAGTCCAGAACGCGACAGCCGCCTAGCTTTGGCTTACGCAACAGGTGTTGTCTTAAAAGAAGCTCTTCGTCTCCTTGGTGTTGAAGCTCCTGAAAAAATGTAAAGAACAAACTCCTTGGAAATCCAAGGAGTTTTATTCACTTTAAATATCTGTTGCTGTCTGTTCCATTGACGGTTTTTCTTTTGGTTTACGAAGTAGGAAGAAGACCGTCAAACCGGAAAATAGGAGAAAGAGCACAATGCCTAGACCATAACCTCCCAAAGTTGTAGCTTGCATTGTTTTACGTAGCATTTCATCTGAATAATAAGTAGCAATACCCCTTCCACCGATATAAGCATAGGTTCCATTAATTAAGGTGACAAACAAGTAGGCTAGATACGTATAGGAAGCTGTTTCATTTTTCTTCTGGAATAAGAAAACAATTGTTGCAACAATTAATACCAAGAGGACAAGGGCTAGAATTTTATTGAGTATATTTCCGTCAAATTCCATTCCCGCTTTTGTGACTTTGATCATCTCATCAATATTAACCTTGGGCATATTCAGCTTAGTATAGGTGTCTCGTATCAGATCCTCATCAAACGTTTTAGGAGTAAACCTTCCCCATAGCTTCGCTAGTGTCGCAATGGTTGACAATGTCACTAAAATATATAAATGAATCGGTTTTTTCATCATACCTTCTCCTTTGTATTATTGTTTTGTTACAATCGATTATACTCCTTTATTTTTGGCTTGTCAATCCTAATCGTAAGAAAATATTACATGCTTTCAAACAGAACAACTCTCTATTATTTCACATTCTGGCGGCGATAGGTAGTCGTCAAATCTAGCAGATTTGCTTCTACTTCTGCTGTCAGTTGCTCTTTTGTCATCCGCCATGTCCAGTTTCCACCTAGGGTATTTGGCAAATTCATCCGTGCAGAGCCGTCTAGTTCAAGTAAATCTTGCATGGTTGCAACTGCCATAAAGGCAACTGAGCCAAACAACATCCGCAGCATGGCATGGTTAATGGATTCATCCGAATGACGGTTGCTATAAGCATCCAGATAAGCCTTTGCTTCATCACTGACTTCATTCTCATACCAACCACGAACCGTACTATTATCATGCGTACCAGTATAGGCCACAACATTTCGCCGGTGGTTATGGGGGGCTTCAATGCTGTCTCCATGAGGGTCAAAAGCAAATTGCAAGACCTTCATGCCAGGGAAGCCGGTTGTTTCACGTAGTTCAATAACCTTATCTGTCACAGAACCTAAATCCTCAGCAATAATATTCAAATCGCCCAAGGCTTCCTTGATGGCCGCAAACAATTCAAAACCTGGTGCCTCTACGCGATAACCATTGACAGCTGTTGTTTCACCTACTGGGATTTCCCAGAAAGAAGCAAAGCCAATAAAGTGGTCAATTCGTACCATATCATACAATTTGAAACTCTCACGTAAGCGAGCAATCCACCAAGAAAATCCGTCTGCCTTCATTGCCTCCCAGTCGTAAATCGGATTACCCCACAACTGACCGATTTCTGAAAAAGCATCAGGTGGACAACCTGCAACCACACTTGGACGACCTTCTTCATCTGTCTTGAAGAACTGTGGATTTGCCCACATATCAGAAGAATCAGCTGCAATATAAATCGGCATATCTCCAACAATTTCAATACCACGCTCATTCGCATAGGTCTTCAACTCCCGCCATTGACGGAAGAACAGATATTGCGTCACACGGTGATAATCTATTTTGTCGGCCAATTGCTCACGATAAAAAGCAAGAGCTCCTGGTTCCCGTCTACGGATGGCATCATCTTCCCAATCTGTCCAAGCCTTAAGATCAAAGTGTTCCTTAATGGCCATATACTCTGCAAAATTATCCAGCCAAGAAGCCTGCTCTTCCAAGAAAGCCTGGTAATCTGCTGGCAAACCTTGTGCTTTCATGCGTGCGACAACCTTTTCTAAAACAGGACGACGACCATAGAAGATTTTTGCATAATCTACTTCAGTTGGATTCTCTCCAAAATCAATCCCTTCTATTTCATGTCCTTCTAGCCAGCCCTCTTTCATCAATAACTCAAAATCAATAAAATGTGTATTGCCTGCAAAGGCTGAAAATGACTGGTAAGGAGAATCGCCATAACTCGTTGTTCCTAAAGGTAAAATTTGCCAATAGCGTTGCTTGGTCCGTTCCAAAAAATCCACGAAGTCATAAGCAGATTGCCCAAAGGTCCCAATTCCGTAATTCCCTGGTAGGGAGGAAATGTGAAGCAAGACTCCACTGCGTCGTTCTTTCATAATCCTACTCCTTTTATATAGAATATAGTCTATTGTTTGCTCATCTATTCGCAAACGTTTGCTTGTTCACATTATATAATGTTAGCGCTCACAAATCAAGCCCTATTTGGTAAGAATCTATGTTTTTTCTATGTTTTTCTTTACATTTAATCGTTTTTGTCCTCTCAACTATTTTTTTAACAATTTTTCAAAAAAAGACTTGCAAACGCATTCATTTTACGATATAATGATTTCAACAAGCAAACGTTTGCGTTATCCGTGGGCGTTTTACTACATTAACATTATTCTTGGAGGGGATAATATGAAACACAAATTAATCAAGAGCATGGCTCTTCTTGCTGCTACGACAAGCGTACTTGCTGCTTGTTCGTCAAACAAATCAGCTTCTAATGATTCAGCTGCTGATGGAAAATCATTGACCGTCTATGTGGATCAAGGTTACAAAGAATACATTGAATCTGCAGCGAAAAAATTTGAAGAAGATAACGGTGTTAAAGTTACTGTCAAAACAGGTGATGCACTTGGAGGACTTGATAACCTTTCTCTTGATAACCAATCTGGTTCAGCACCTGATGTGATGATGGCACCATACGACCGCGTAGGTAGCCTTGGTTCAGAAGGACAATTGTCAGAAGTAAAACTTGCTGAAACTAGCATGACGGATGACACAACAAAAGCGCTTGTGACAAATGGTGGTAAAGTCTACGGTTCACCAGCCGTTATCGAAACACTCGTTCTTTACTACAACAAAGACTTGATTACCGAAGCACCAAAAACATTTGCTGAATTAGAAGCACTTGCAAAAGATAGTAAATATGCGTTTGCAGGAGAAAATGGTAAAACAACTGCTTTCCTTGCTGACTGGACAAACTTCTACTACACTTACGGACTCCTTGCTGGATACGGCGGATATGTGTTCGGTGACAATGGTACTAATCCAAAAGAAATTGGTTTGAACAATGAAGGTGCCGTTAAAGCGATTGAATATGCTAAAACATGGTATGGTCAATGGCCTCAAGGTCTTCAAGATACTTCTGCAGCAGCAAACCTCATCAAGACACAATTTACAGAAGGTAAAACTGCAGCTATCATCGATGGACCATGGCAAGCAGCTTCTTACAAGGAAGCAAAAGTGAACTATGGGGTAGCAACGATTCCAACCCTTCCAAATGGTAAAGAATACCAAGCATTCGGTGGTGGTAAAGCATGGGTTATTCCAGTTGGATCACAAAACCCTGACATGGCTCAAAAATTTGTAGATTACTTGACTTCAACTGACCAACAAAAAGCACTTTACGATATGACAAACGAAGTGCCAGCAAATACGGAAGCTCGTGAATATGCAGTAGGTAAAAAAGATGAGTTGACAAGCGCAGTTGTCGCACAATTCTCTGCTGCTCAACCGCTTCCAAATATCTCTGAAATGAGTACAGTTTGGGAGCCAGCTGCAAATATGCTCTTTGAAGCTGCAAGCGGTAAAAAAGATGCGAAAACAGCTGCAAACGATGCTGTAAAATTGATTGAAGATACCATTGCACAAAAATACGGCCAATAAACAGAATGACTGAATGAAAGGCTGGGTTGATTCCCAGTCTTTTATTCAAATCTCATCATTACCAACTATCGCTTACTAGAAAGGAGATTTTAGGATGACCCAACAAAACCCTAGTAAAGCCCTCCTATTGTCCTTGATTCCAGGTCTTGGACAACTCTATAATAAACAAAAAGCAAAAGGCTTCATCTTTCTTGGAGTAACGATTGCTTTCTTGCTCTATCTCATGACAATCGCTTCTGGAGAAATTGTCAACCTCATCACACTGGGAAGCCAACGAGGACGTGATAATTCCCTCTTCATGCTGATTCGTGGTTCCTTCCACCTCATCATCATTATTATCTATCTATTCTTTTATTTCTTAAACCTGAAAGATGCAAAAGATACGGCAAAACGTTGGAATAGTGGCATTCCTGTCACCACAACCCTCAAAGGTATGTTCCAAAATATCTATGAGAATGGTTTTCCCTATCTCTTGATTATTCCGTCTTACGTAGCCATGACCTTTGCGATTATCTTCCCTGTTGTGGTAACGCTTTTGATTGCCTTTACCAACTATGACTTTCAACATTTACCACCAGGTGCCTTGTTGGACTGGGTTGGTCTTGCCAACTTCTCTAATATCTGGTCATTGAGTACCTTCCGCAGTGCCTTTGGATCTGTCTTATCTTGGACCATTATTTGGGCTCTATGCGCTTCAACTGCTCAGATTGTCATCGGTATTTTAACAGCTATTGTAGCTAACCAGCCTTTTATCAAAGGAAAGCGTATTTTTGGGGTTATCTTCTTGTTGCCGTGGGCAGTTCCTGCTTTTGTTACTATTTTGACCTTCAGTAATATGTTCAACGATAGCGTTGGGGCAATCAATACGCAGGTTCTTCCATTCTTGAGTAAATTCTTGCCATTTATTGATAATTTCCTCATTCCATGGAAAACAGACCCATTCTGGACAAAAGTTGCCTTAATCATGATGCAGGCTTGGCTTGGTTTCCCATATATCTACGTATTGACTTTAGGAATTTTACAATCTATTCCAAACGATTTGTACGAAGCTGCTTATATCGATGGGGCAAGTCCTTGGCAAAAATTCCGCAGCATTACCTTCCCAATGATTCTTGCGGTGGCTGCACCAACCTTGATTAGTCAGTATACCTTCAACTTCAACAATTTCTCTATCATCTACCTTTTCAACAATGGGGGACCTGGTAGTGTCGGTGGCGGAGCTGGTTCAACAGATATCTTGATTTCATGGATTTATAAATTGACTACGGGAACGTCTCCACAATACTCCATGGCAGCAGCCGTGACATTGATTATTTCGATGATTGTCATCAGTATCTCCATGATTGCTTTCAAGAAATTAAACGCCTTTGAAATGGAGGACGTATAAGATGAAACTTTCCGTAAAATTCAAACGTCGTGTTAGCCAGACCTTGACCTATCTCTACTTGATTGTCTTGTCTGTCATTATCATCTACCCACTATTGATTACCATTATGTCTGCCTTCAAATCAGGCAACGTTGTGGCCTTCAAGTTGGATGGAAACATTAACTTTACTCTAGAGAATTTTAGCAAACTGTTTAGCGAAACCTTATACGGCACTTGGTACCTCAATACCTTGATTATAGCCCTCTTGACAATGGTTGTCCAAACCAGTATAGTGGTACTAGCAGGATACGCTTATAGTCGTTATAATTTCCTCGCTCGTAAACAAAGTTTAATTTTCTTCTTGATTATCCAAATGGTGCCGACTATGGCTGCCCTCACGGCCTTCTTCGTCATGGCCTTGATGTTAAATGCCCTCAACCAAAGCTGGTTCCTCATCTTCTTGTATGTCGGTGGTGGAATTCCAATGAATGCTTGGTTGATGAAAGGTTACTTTGATACGGTGCCAATCTCTCTTGATGAATCTGCAAAACTCGACGGTGCTGGACACTTCAGACGTTTCTGGCAAATCGTTCTCCCTCTTGTTCGTCCAATGATTGCTGTACAAGCACTTTGGGCATTTATGGGACCGTTTGGCGATTACATCTTATCTAAGTTCTTACTTCGTGAGAAAGAATACTATACCGTTGCCGTTGGTCTTCAGACCTTTGTCAACGATGCGAAAAATTTGAAAATCGCATATTTTGCTGCTGGGGCGATTCTCATTGCTCTGCCAATCTGTACCTTATTCTTCTTCCTTCAAAAGAACTTTGTATCTGGTTTAACGAGTGGTGGTGACAAGGGATAATCTTTTGTCCCACCTTTTCTTGTGGTCGAGATAAACATATGTGCGAGGAGAACGAAGTGAACTAAGAAAGCCCAACGTCGTACTGATGATAACTGTTCAATACAAAACGAAGAACCTGTATGCACAAGAGAAGTGCTATTATATAAGAGATAGTTTTTCGCTAATCAAGGCAATTTTTTGAGGGAATACTGACTGTATTTTGAAAAAAACTAACGATGAGGAACTTAGAAACTAGCCTTAGATGGAAGTGCAAAACTGTGAATACAGGTTCTAAAGAACGATAGAAATGAGGATGCCTATGTTACCCTACCCCTTTTCTTACTTTTCCAGTCTCGTAAAACCACAAAAGATGTTTGCCAATCGGCATGCGTTAACACTTTGGCAACGTTTCTTTACAACGATTTTTCTGATTGCTCTTTTGGTCATTCCTTCGTCTTTGCAAACCGTTCAATTGACCAGCTACCCGCTGGATCAGTTTATCGACGGTATTTATGACCCCTTAACAGAACAAGTCATGGCAGACTTGGCTAGCCATAGCCAATTGGATAATGGACGATTGACCTATACTGGAACAGCTACCTATTCAGATATTACATTCGGTCAGAAAATACCACAAAGTATTGGTTTTACTTACCAATTCAATACTGAACAGCTGACCATTCGTAAAGGGGAAACCACCTTGGTCGAAACACCTTATCAGGGATTTGAAACAAGTAGCTTCCAAAGTAAAGAGAGCTTAACAGCTGCTATTTCACAGGCCTGGTATCAGCAGAATCGTTTGCCTATCAGCCTCACCATTACCCTCATTTCTGCCCTGCTTTTAGGCTCAAATTTGCTCTTTATCATCCTTGGAGCAACCTTCTTCCTCTATCTAACGAAAAAATCCAAACTCTTTCATCTGCAGTCCGTCAAGGAATGCTATAATCTATCCCTGAACTGTCTTGGTTTGCCAACGATTATCGCTTGTTTTGTCGGTTTATTTGGACAAACGGTGACGACAGTCATGACAGTACAAAATATCTTATTTGTCCTTGTCTTACTCTGGGTATTTTTTACCACAAAATTTCGGGATCGTGCTTAGGAGGTTTGTATGCGTGCTACCATTAAAGATGTTGCAAAACTAGCAGGGGTTTCACCCTCAACTGTTACTCGTGTCATTCAAAACAGCTCTGCTATTAGCCAAAAAACAAAAGACAGTGTCAGAAAGGCCATGGCAGAACTCAACTATCATCCCAATCTCAATGCCCGAAGTCTGGTTAGTAGCTACACTCAGGTCATTGGTCTAGTTCTACCAGATGATTCTGATATTTTCTATCAAAACCCTTTCTTTCCAACAGCTCTACGTGGCATTTCTCAGGTAGCAGCCGACCATAATTATGCCATTCAAATCAGCACTGGAAAAGATGAAAAACAACGCCTTGAAGCGATTTCTCAAATGGTCTACGGCCGGCGGGTAGATGGGCTAATTTTCCTTTACTCAAAGCCTGATGATCCCCTCGTACAGCTAGCTATTCAACATAATTTTCCATTTCTAATCTTGGGAAAGGCTGCATCGCCTTTTATTTCCCTAGTCGACAATGACAATATCCAAGCTGCCTTTGAAGCAACCAGCTATTTTATCCAAAAAGGCTATAAAAACCCAGCTTTTGTCGCTGGAAATAAGGAGCTCGTGGTATCACAAGACCGCTATAAAGGGTATAAAAAGGCACTCAAAGCCTACAATATTCCCCTTGATGATAGTAAGGTCAAATTTAGCTCTGGTTTCCTCTTAGAAGACAGCAGTTACAAAATCATGAAAAAACTCATGAAACAAAAACCAGATGCTATTGTCACCACAGATACCATGGTAGCGGAAGGTATTCTACATTATCTGAATGAAATCAATGTACAGTTACCAATTATTTCCTTTGACTCTGTCAAACCAAAACTTGCAATTGATGCCTACGTGGACGTTCATGCCATTCAATTAGGACGTGTCGCCTGCGATACCCTACTGCAGATTATCAATGATAGCAAGGAAGAAAAACAAATTTGCTATCGCCGTGTGATTCCACATACCATTACTGAACTTTAGAAAGGAGCCATTGGCTCATGGCCTTACGACAATTTAAAGCCTACCTTGATGACCAAGCAAGCATCCGTATTCTGCTTGAAAAACGCTTTGATCATCCTGATATGACCTTCCACATTGCCTCTCATCAAGCAGAAGAGGAATTAGTTATCCACAGCCGCATGGAGCAAGGTGAGACCGTAACCTATTTTCTAGCGAGTCTTCATCCCCTTCACTTGGCAGGTGATTACACCATTTACGATCAGGATCGGAATACGGCTGAATTAGCCTATGGACAAATTGTCCGCTCTCATCTCTTTGAACAAACCTTTACTTATGACGGCGATGACCTCGGTTCTCACTACAGTCCAACTCACACTCAGTTTAAACTGTGGGCGCCGATTTCAAAAGCTGTCTTTCTAGTCCTTGAAGGCAAACCTTATGCCATGGACAGACAAGAAAAAGGTGTCTGGCAAGTAACGATCACAGGCGATTTAGACGGTGCTAGCTACCATTATCTCCACAAGGTCAATGGAGAATGGATTTCTGTCCATGATCCTTATGCTCTATCTTCTAAAGCAAACTCTGGTGATAGCTACGTTATCAATCCAACCAAACTCGCTACACCACGCCGCGCTCGTAGTCAAATACCAGCTGCACAAGCCATTATCTATGAAATGAGCGTTCGTGACTTCTCTCAACAAGCAAGCGCAGGATTCCAACATGCTGGTCAATTCCTTGGTTTAACGGAATCACCTCAGCAAGAAGGAATGCACCTTGGAATGGACTATATCAAGGAGCTCGGAGTAACCCATATCCAGCTCATGCCCCTCTATGATTTTGGTAGTGTGGATGAGAATTATCCACAGCTTGTGTATAACTGGGGATATGACCCCGTACAATACAATACTCCTGAAGGATCTTTCTCTAGCAATCCCAATGATCCTTATACACGCATTCAGGAATTACAGACTGCCATTCAAGCCTATCACGATTCCGACATCAGCGTTATCATGGACGTTGTCTATAACCATGTCTACCACGCTGAAGAATATGCTTTTGAGCGTATTGTCCCTGGCTATTTCTATCGCTATCAAGAAAATGGTCTCCGAACAGACGGTACCTTCTGTGGAAATGATGTGGCTAGCGAACGCAGTATGGTTCGTAACTACATCAAACAATCCCTCCGTCAATGGACAACTCTTTATGGATTTGATGGATTCCGCTTTGACCTTATGGGTATTCTTGATGTCGAAACCATGAACCAAATTGAGAGCGAACTTCGAACACTCCACCCAAACATTTATCTATATGGTGAAGGATGGAAAATGGCAACAGGTCTCGATTTTGATCAATTAGCGCATCAATACAATGCAGAAAAACTGCCAACACTTGCCTTTTTCAACGATGATTACCGTGATACAGTAAAAAAAGTCCTGCTCAATCCAGAGCGTTTGGTCACAAAACAACTACACGAAAAAATCCAACACCTCTTAACAGGAAGTCGTTTCAGTCATTTCCTCAATCCTGAACAATCTGTCAATTATATTGAATGCCATGACAATGCGACAGCCTTTGATTATTTCCACATCGAAAAACCTAACTGGACACCGCAGCAGCAAAAACGCGCAGCTAGCTTTGGACTTCAACTAATCCTCATCTCACAAGGTATCGCCTTTCTTCATAGCGGACAAGAATTTTTCCGCACCAAAGATGAAATCGACAATACATATAATATTCCAGACCAGGTGAACCGCCTTGACTGGGAAAGGGCTATTTGCTACCGCGAGCATATCCAGTTTATCCGTGAATTGATTGCTTTCCGCAAAGAGCACCCCAGTCTTACACAAGCGGATTACCAAATCATTCAAACCAGCTGTGATTTCTACTGGCTAACTGAATATGTCCTACGCTACACCGTCACATCAGATACAGAAAGGATTCAATTTATTATCAATTTCTCAAATGATGATATCACTTATGAAAAAGAAGCAACTCAAACCGTCCGCTTCACCTTTCCACCAATGAGCGAAGATAGCGAGCAAATCATTCTGGCGGGTCAGAGTATCTGTATTTTAGAAGATAAGTAGCACTTACCGATAGAACACAAAATCACTAACCAGTTTATAGCTGATTAGTGATTTTTGATTTTATATTAGATTGAGAAAGGAATAGGAAAAGGCAAGGAGCTGCAGATAGAACTAGCGTTAATTGAGGATTACTCCATAATCCCTATTTCCAACCTTCAACAGTCCACTGGACTATTGAAGCAAAGCGACTGAACGATGTCCTAACCTTTATTCAATTCACTATATGTATGTGCCGCAATAAGCAATCACACCAACTCCATAATCTTTTTCCCTACTCGTTCAATATCATTTTGGAGACCACGAAGTTCGAAGTTAGCAAGCACAGGAAAACCAAATCGTTCTGCATATTGCTTAGCCGTTAGGCAGTATTGATTGTTGAAATTCCGATTGCCGGAACCAATAATGCCAAGGCACTTATCCACATTTCCTCCATAGGCGATAAAATCGCCTAGCGGATTAGTCAAAATCTCAACATCGCCATTGTCCACACCATTTCCACCTTCCAAATAGGTTGGTAAAAAGGCGACAAAAGGTCCATCCAATTCGTAAAAAGGAATATCCTGTTTGACCAAATCCTTGACATGCACCTGCTCGACCTGCAAATCAGACTGAAATTGTAAAAAAGTAGTCAAGCGCTTCACAAAACTTTCCGTATTTCCACTTAGGCTAATATAAACAAGATAGACTTTCTTCATCTCTTCTCCAATCAAAAACACAATATATAGAATATAACTACCATTTTATAACTATATATTGTGTTTGTCAATCCATACACAGGCTCCTGAACCTTATTCCTCAGCCTCGACAAAGCGTCCGATAATATTGACATTATCGGCCACCGATACGAAGGCTGCCTTATCGGTCTTCTTCATAATAGCCTTGAAGTCATTAAATTCTGCTCGGGTAATAATGGTAATCAGAACGGTCTTTTCTTCATGATTGTAGGCACCTTCTGCACCATTGATAATGGTCACTCCACGATGCAATTTCTTTTGAATCATCTTGATAACACGATTCGGATGACTGGTGATAATCATGGCCTGCATGCGCTTTTGCTTGACATAAATCACATCCGTCATCTGACTACAAACAAAGAGGGCAATCATCGAATACAAGGCGTATTTCCAACCAAAGGTCACTCCAGCTGCTAGCATAATCAAGATGTTGACAATCAGAGAAATACTCCCAACTTGCTTTCCTGTCTTTTGCCGAATCAAGATACTAACAATATCTGTTCCGCCACTGGACACATTATTCCGAAGGGCAAAACCAATTCCTGTCCCCAGCATAAGCCCACCAAAAATAGCATTGACCAGGGGATCTGTCGTCAAGGTAATATGGGGCATAAACTGGATAAAGAAAGAGCTAAAACTAACGGTGATAAAAGTGAAGATAGTAAATTTGTTCCCAATCTTATACCAAGCAAGGAGGAGCAAGGGAATATTTAGACCATAGTAGACTAGAGCCAGCGGAATTTCAAAGC
The DNA here is from genome assembly GCF_017639855.1 of Streptococcus sp. zg-86. Lineage (NCBI taxonomy): Bacteria > Bacillati > Bacillota > Bacilli > Lactobacillales > Streptococcaceae > Streptococcus > Streptococcus zhangguiae. The sequence continues at coordinate 2,042,447 of NZ_CP072115.1, forward strand.
CCCAGTAGGTAATAGAGATTGCAGACACGATTTGTGCAATTCCTGTTACTCCAGAAGAATAGACATTTCCTGGTCGGAAAAAGAAATTGACAGCTATACTGGATAAAATTCCATAAATGATTGATCCGGATATACGCTCTGCATAGCGTTCTTTTGAGACACTCGAGATGACAGACCAAAAACGATTGCGCCTTGCCTTTCTCAAGAATTGAATACGAAGTTTTCTAAAATATCTATTCATTAGTTGTTTGAATCTGAAGTGCTAATTCTTCTAATTGACTGTTGGCTACCGTACTTGGAGCTTGGGTCATTGGATCACTGGCCTTATTGTTCTTAGGAAAGGCGATTACCTCACGAATATTGTCCTTACCTGCTAGGAGCATGACCAAACGGTCCAATCCGATTGCAAGTCCACCATGTGGTGGGAAACCGTAGTCCATCGCTTCCAAAAGGAAACCAAATTGGTCATGAGCCTGTTCAGCACTAAAACCAAGCGCTTTGAACATCTTCTCTTGCATCTCTTTTTGGTTAATACGTAGGCTTCCACCTCCTAATTCATAACCATTTAATACGATGTCATAGGCAACCGCACGAACACTTGCCAAATCGCCTTCCAAATGATGTGCTGTTTCTTCTGTCGGAAGTGTAAATGGATGATGAGCGCTCATGAAACGACCTTCTTCTTCTGACCATTCAAACATTGGCCAATCCACAATCCACAAGAAGTTAAACTTGCTTTCATCAATCAAGCCTTGTTCCTTAGCAAGACGAGTACGAAGCGCTCCTAATGTATTATTCGCAATTTCTAATTCGTCTGCGACAAATAGAACCAAATCCTTGTCTACTAATTGTAAACCTTCTGTCAACTTTTCTGTAATAGCTGTCAAGAACTTGGCAATTGGACCTGTCAATTCACCATTTGTAACCTTTATCCAAGCTAGGCCTTTTGCCCCAAATTGCTTAGCGTAATCGGTTAATGTATCAATGTCTTTACGCGAGTAATTGTCTGCTGCACCTTTGACTACAATCGCTTTAACAGCAGGAGCTTGGGAAAAGACTTTAAAGTCAACTTCCTTTACAAGATCTGTCAAGTCTTGCAAGAGCATCTCAAATCGAGTATCCGGTTTATCGCTACCATAAGCATTCATGGCATGGTCATAGCTCATACGAGGAAATGGTAGAGCAACATCGATTCCTTTGGTCTCTTTCATGACACGCGCCAGTAAGCCCTCTACTATATCTTGAATTTCTAGCTCAGATAAGAAGGAGGTTTCTAAGTCAACTTGTGTAAACTCTGGCTGGCGATCTCCACGCAGATCCTCATCACGGAAGCATTTCACAATTTGATAGTAGCGGTCAAAACCAGCATTCATAAGCAATTGCTTGGTAATCTGTGGACTTTGTGGCAAAGCATAAAAATGCCCCTTACTCACACGACTTGGCACCAAGTAATCACGCGCACCTTCTGGCGTTGACTTGGTCAACATCGGTGTTTCAACGTCGATAAACTCCAGTTCGTCCAAATAATTGCGGATACTATGTGTTGCTGCAGCTCGCAATTTAAAGTTTGCAAGCATTTCAGGACGGCGTAAGTCCAAATAGCGGTAGCGAAGACGAGTATCATCGCTTGCTTCAATACCATCCTTAATTTCAAACGGAGTTGTTTTGGCTACGTTTAAAATCGTCAGGCTAGACACTTGTAGCTCGACTTCACCTGTCGGTAGAGTAGCGTTGACCTGTTCACGTGCAACAACTTGTCCTGTTACTTCAAGAACAAACTCGCTCCGCACTTTCTCAGCCTGTTCCATCACATCACTAGATACCATCTCAGGATTAATAACTAACTGCATGATTCCTTCACGGTCCCGCAAGTCAATAAAAATCAAGCCACCCAAGTCACGACGGCGACCAACCCAACCTTTCAAAGTAATTTCTTGACCGATGTGTTCTTTCCGAACACGTCCCGCATACATCGAACGTTTCATATTTTCCTCTCTCCGATTATGGAATCCAGTAGCACAAACCTGCATGCCCATCTTCCATCTATTCTTGGTTTTATACCTAACTATTCTATCATAAAAGCAGGCAAATCGGGAACAATTCGAGTGAATTTTCTCGAAAATCCTTGCTTGATAGAAAAAGGCTAGGTAAAAGTACCCGACCTTGTTTCTATTTACTATTCAGACTGTTTAAGGACACATCACACTAATCAAGCGGACAGCCAACATAGCTACTAACCAATCTCCTTCTGTTACGGTAGACTGTTTCCTGCGCTCGTGTAGATGTCATACCACTCAGGCCGTGTCAAGGTCACCTGTTCTGCTGCGGCAATGTTAGCCAACCGATCAGGATTCATAGAACCTACAATAGTCTGAATCTTAGCAGGATGGCGCAAAATCCAGGCTACGACAATTGCTTCACGTGAAACATGGTATTGCGCAGCTAAGCGCTCAATCGTCTGATTTAAGTTGGCATAATCTGGATGATCAACGAAAATTCCTCTTTGTAAATCAATCAGAAATGGCGACCAGGCCTGAACGGTTACTCCTTTCAAGCGGCAATAGTCTAAGACACCGCCATCTCGGACAGTTGCTCCATCTTCTTTCATATTGACATGTAAGCCCATATCAATAAGGGGAGTATGGGCAGGTGAAAATTGCAACTGATTGACCACCAAAGGCTCATCCAAATAAGACTGGAGTAATTCCATTTGATAGGAATTTTGATTGCTGACACCGAAGTGGCGGACTTTCCCAGCTTGTTTCAACTGACTAAAGGCTTCTGCAACCTCTTCTGGCTCCATTAAGGCATCTGGACGATGAAGGGCTAGGACATCGAGATAATCAGTTCCCAATCGTTTTAATATCTCATCGACAGAAGTTAGGATATGCTCTTTTGAAAAATCAAAATATCCCTTGCGAATACCGCATTTAGATTGCAGAATGTACTCCTCACGACGGATGCCCAATTCGTTCACAGCTGCTGCAAACCGAAGCTCTGATTCCCCACCACCATAAATGTCTGCATGGTCAAAAAACGTAATGCCATTTTCTAAAGCCGTTTTAACAACTACTTGAGCTGCTGATGCCTCCAAACTGGCCATGCGCATACAGCCTAGTGCGATTCGAGAGACTTCTAGTCCTGTTTTCCCCAATTTTTGCATTGATTTCTCCTATCAATTAAATCCGTAAATGCTCTTTGCAATCTTGTAGACAGCGTTTGAAATCTTCCGTCCTGGGTAGCCATATAAGTTGGTCAATTGACCCAACAAGCCACTGCGAACGATTTTAAAGAGGGCTGGATTATTGTCTTGAATGTATTTCCACAATTCTTGCTTTTTCATCATATGCTCTGCTGTCCCACCTCGATTAAGAAGGGCACAAGAGATAATGGTCGTAATCTCCACATGATTGAGTAAATAGCTTCGCAAATCAGGTTGATCAATGGCATCCAAGTCCAAACTGTCCACCAAGATACGATTCACCTTCAGCTGCTGGTCAATCCGCTTAATCATTACCGATTCATTAACGGACTGGTCGTGACGCCCAATAAAATAACGGTAGAAATCAACCGGCAGATAATACATGGTCTTGACAGCTTGTAGCGGTGTAAAGACGAAAATATTGTCTACATAAAAGGTATGCTCTGGTAACACCAAACCTACTTCTCTTAGCAGGTCTGTCCGATAAATCAGCGAATGCATCATCATATATTGGCCCTTTGAAAAGGCTGCTACATCATCCCAAGTAAAAATACGCTCAGTCGGCAAGACATTCTGGTAATTCATGCTCTTCTTACGAGATTGTCCCTCTTTTTCATAGACAAAATTCGAGATAAAAGCATCTACGGACTGACCCTTATTTTCGAGACTTGTCAAGGTTTCAAGGATTTTGAGGTAGGCTCTCGTATCGACCCAGTCATCGCTATCTACTACCTTAAAATAGCGACCTGTAGCCTCCCGCATACCAGTATTTACTGCTCCACCATGGCCCTTATTTTCTTGATAAATCGCTCGAACATTGGCATACTTGGCTGCTAGTTGTTCCGCAATTTCTTGTGTACGATCGCTTGAACCGTCATTGACAATTAAAATTTCGACTAAATCACCTCCAACAACGAGTGATTCAACACAGTAATGTAGATATTCTTGCGCATTGTAACTCGGAATGGCAATACTTAATAAAGTCATCTCCTACTCCCTATCAATGAATTATCTGCCAGCTCAAGCTGGCAGATTTTTTATTTATTTTACCATAATTTTACGAAAGTTGCTTTTGGTAACTGTTCTTGGCACGAAAGGCTTTCCATAATTGGCTAACACCTTTTATAAAGTGACCATTCACGATGACTAAAATAGCTGCAACCATTTGTTGATCCAACATGCCGCCTGTCATTTTAGCAAGCGCTCTAAATGGCATATTGTAAAGGAACAGTAAGTTCAGGTCTGGTTTTCCTTTCTTTTCAGCTTTTTTCAATAAATGATGTAGCAATTTATAAATCAAGCGAGCCAATCCACTCTTGGCATACTGCAACTTCAATAAGGGATCGTTGAGTCGCAATTCTTGACCAATTGTCCAAGATTCCACGGGTACTGGTCGGCCTAGCAAACGAGCAAACTCTTCATCTGTCACCTGATCAACCTGACCAGATTGATAGCGTTCTAGTCCTGCCATATCAGGTAATTGATCAGTTGTAGCTGCTTGCGTTACTTCTGCCACCAAACGAATATCTGACACACTTGTACCGATGTAAAGCTGATAGACTCCTCCTTCAACTTCAAAGGAATTGGTCAAGGTATTGAAGTAACGGAAAGTCTTATCATCAAAGGAAATCGTTATTTCTTTTGATTGACCTGCTTCCAAATACACTTTTGCAAAACCTTTTAATTCTTTTTTGGGACGGAAAATAGCGCCGTCTTCTTTCCCCACATACAATTGCACGACTTCAGCACCAGCACAAGTACCCGTATTGGTCACGGTTACAGAAATTCCTGTTTCGTGAACAAGGAGATCGCTATAAGCAAAGGTTGTATAGGACAGTCCATACCCAAATGGATAGTGAACAGCTTTCTTACTGGTATCGAAATACCGGTAGCCAACGTATAGACCCTCGCGATAGAGTGCATAATCACCCTCAGCAGGAAAATCTTTCGAAGAAGGGACGTCTGCCAGATTCACTGGATAGGTCTCACTTAATTTTCCGCTTGGGTTGACGATACCAGTCAGCGCATCCAGCATGGCTCTTGCCCCCGCTTCACCTGCCAAATAACCATGAATTACTGCTTTTACATGCTGAGTCCAACTCATATCAACGACAGAACCTGCTGATAGGACTACGACAATATTCTCATGAACTGCTGCTAATTTCCCAAGTAAATAAAGCTGATTTTGCGGCAAATTCAAATGGCTACGATCTAGCCCCTCACTCTCACTAATTTCATCCAAGCCCATGTAATATAAGACAGTATCCGCTTGCTTCGCCAAGGCAATCGCTTCTGTCACCAAGGTTTCATCTGGTTGGTCAATTCGCTGGTAACCCTGTGCATAGCCAACAACTGTTAAGGAATAATCCACAATGCTATCCACCGTATTTTCTACCTGTCTAGCGTTAATAAGGGAAGAACCTGCTCCTTGATAACGTGGATTTTGAGCAAATTCTCCAATTATAGCAACTGTTTTTTCTGCTTTAAGTGGGAGGATTTGTTCGTCATTTTTTAGTAAGACAATACTTTCTGCAGCTGCTCGTTGCGCTAGACGGTGCTGTCCCTCAGGATGAATGCTACGCTTTTCTTGTGCTGCTAATTCTAAGACAACCTGCAACAGCTCATCCACGCGCTCATCGAGCACACGTTCAGACAGACGCCCAGATTGGACTGCAACAATCAATTCCTTTTGACCAACCGTTGTCGTGCCTGGCATTTCCAGATGACTGCCATTTTCAACTCCAAGAACATGGTCATTTGAGCCACCCCAGTCTGAGACCACAAAGCCTGTAAAGCCCCATTCATCCCGTAAAATATCTCGTAACAATCGTTTATCTTCATTAGCATAAATCCCATTGATCTTATTATAAGCAGACATAATCGCCTTCGGATTTCCTTCACGAACAGCGATTTCAAATCCTGTCAGATAAATTTCACGCAGTGTGCGCTCATCTACGACGGAATCAGAAGCCATACGACGAAGCTCTTGACTATTTACCGCAAAATGTTTTGGCGTAGCTGCTACACCTTGAGATTGCAGACCACGGATCATAGCTGCTGCCATTTTTCCTGCCTGATATGGATCTTCTGAATAATATTCAAAATTACGTCCACACAAGGGATTCCGCTTGATATTGAGTCCAGGTCCCAAGACCACATGAACACCCAAACTACTTGCTTCTGCCCCTAAGGCTACCCCAACTTCTTCCACCAAATTTGGATCCCAACTATTTGCAAGAGTCGCTGCTGTTGGGAAGCAAGTCGCTGGAACGGAAGCATTCAAGCCTAGGTGATCTCCACTTCCTTCTTGCTTACGAATACCGTGTGGCCCGTCTGATAGAAAAACGGACGGAATTCCTTTTTCTGGAAAATCCTTGGTTTCCCAAACAGACTTACCAGACATCAGAGCTGCTTTTTCTGCTAAGGTTAATTGCTCAATAATCTCACGATGTTTCATACTTTTCCCCACTTATACTCTATAAAAAATCAAAATCTGACTAGGCAACGAAACTGTAGGTAGAACTAGAGTTCAGCAAGATGAATTAACGACGTCAGATATTGATGTTTGATGAGTAGTATTTCTATTCTACTGAACCTATCATAGCAAAGAAGAACAAGAATTAAAACGCTTTCTTCATAAATTGACAAGTTTCCGACATAATCTGTTTTCAACAATTGAAGGGGATACAAAATTCCCCCAACGGCTCAGCATTGGGGGAATAGCATTTTCCATTATTTCATAATGACAAATTTCATCATCGGATAGTTAACGGCAACTTGGACAAGGATATTAACCCAGTTGGCAGCCGTTTGAGCCCAGCCTAAGCTCAAGCCCCATGATGTGAATAACTGAGTGGAATAGGGTGGTAAGACAATGGATAAGATACCTGCCACAACCACCGTCAAGATATACCAATGGAGGGTTTTTGATATATCATTTTCCGCTCCAAAAACCAATTTCCGCTGAACAATATAGTTCACAATCTGCGCAACAACATAAGCTAACAGGAAGGATAGAAATCCATTTAAACCACCATGATCTGCTGCTGTATAATGGAAAATCAGCCAGTGAAAATCTTGCCCTGAAAAAGCGGTAAATAGAAAGTTTGTTGACAACCACAGAACTGCGAAATTCGTAATCGTTGCAATATTTGATAAAACATTAAACTTAATAAATTCCCACAAATCAGGATGTTTGGCAATCCACTCTTTCATACTTCTCCTTCTAATAAGAGAGGAGGACGAATCGTCCTCACACCTCTTCGTTCATTATGCTACTTCTTTTTCTTTGCAGTTAGTTTCACAAGACCAAGCCCTACTAGCGCAACCAGAACAATGTTTGCCGCTACAAGGACAACCAACCACCATTTTGTTTTTGGTTTGTAAATATCAAGTGCTGCTGAATGTGCAATGGTATATAAGATATTTTTACTTGCTTGACGAAGGGCTGCAACTCCTTCTTTCGTACCAGTAGAAAGAGCTGTTGGATCATCTCCTACAGGAGTCAGCATCAAGTCTCCGCCGTTACGAATCGCTTGGTCAGGACTCATGTAATTTTGACCATCAAAGTCTGTAATTACCATACCGTGGAAGCCCCACTCGTCACGTAAAACCGTATTCAATAGGTCACTGTTTCCACCAGCCCAAAGAGTACCAATGCGGTTGAAGGAAGACATGATTGCTGTTGCGCCACCTTCCTTGACTGGAAGTTCAAAGGCTTTGAGGTAGACTTCACGAATCGCTTGCTCGTTTGACCAAGTTGCAACACCTTCACGATTGTCTTCTTGATCGTTGAGAGCAAAGTGTTTGGTAAAGGTATAGACACCATTGTCAAGGGCTTTTTTCACTAGGGCAGAAGCCATTTTACCTGATACGACAGGATCTTCTGAATAGTATTCAAAGTTTCGACCGGAGAATGGAGAACGGTGAATATTCACTGCAGGAGCGTACAAACCGACAATTCCATGAGCCAAGGCTTCTTTTGCAAAAGCATCACCCATTTCTTCAGCAAGCGCTGTATTCCAAGTAGAGGCGACAACCACTTCTGAATTGTATTGGATTCCCTTGATGCCTTGGAAGATACCGTTGATTCCCGCAGGTCCGTCAAGATCCACTACTGCCGGTTTATCAACTGATTTAACCGCAATCGTTGCATAACCACCATGCCCAATCAAGGCAGTCATCTCAGCTACTGTCATTTGAGCAACCAATTTTTCCCAACGTTCATCATCATAATCTGCGCCAACAAGATCTGCCAAACGAAGACCATTCTTTTCAGCTTCTACCTTGTCAACTGGTGTTTCAGCATCGGCATCAATTCGGAAGTTTTCACGATCGACTTCTTTTGCAACCGCATCTGTTGCTTCCTTGTCCTTCGTCCGTTCCGTTGGAAGTGTTCCTTCCCAATCGTTACGAGTCACATAGTTAACATCACCTACTGCATATTCAAAGGCATTTGTTACCTCAGCCTTATCAGATGTGCGTTGTGTGCGTACTTCTTTTTGAGCAACGGTATAAGTCTTCGAATCGAGCACATCATGAGCATTGTTCATCAATTTAATCTCATAATTTCCAGCATCCAAGACATAGGCTTTTTCATTTTTCTCATCATAGGATGCAAGGTCATCACGGTCAAAGCGAATAGCTAATTCTTCACTCTTACCTGGCTCAAGTTCCTCTGTTTTACCAAATCCAGCAAGAACGACGTGCGATTTCTCAATGCCACCAGCTGTATATGGTGCTGTATAGTAGACTTGCGCTACATCTTTACCAGCAACCTCACCAGTGTTTGTGACCTTCACTTTCACTTCAATCTCATCACCATCTTCTTTCATGCTGGTGATTTCTTGTTTAAAGTTGGTATAAGATAGACCATATCCGAATGGGTATTGAACCGCTTTTTGATACGCTGCTTCATCTACTTTGCCTGTCACATTATCTACAAAACGTGTTTCGTAGTAACGATAGCCGACATAGATTCCTTCTTGGTAATTGACAAATTTGTAGTTAAAGGTTTGTGGTTCTTTTGCACCCCATGGAGTATTTTCATAGGTAATATTTGTATAAGAGAAGTCTCCTGTATTCCAGTATGTTGGAGCAGAAGCCATATCATAGGCATAGGTATCTACCAAACGACCTGACGGATTGACCTCACCTGCTAAGATGCGCGCTACACCATCAAGACCTGTTGAACCTGGTCCACCAATCCAAAGGGCTGCATCGACACCTTCATCTTCTAGGAAACCAAGCTCCATCGCATTAGATGAATTCACTAAGACGACGACTTTATCAAAGTTTTTCTTAACGGTTTCAAGCATGTCTTTTTCAACATCTTGAAGCTCCAGATAATGCTTATCTGCTTGCCCTTGCTCATAATCTTTCATGGATTGAGGAAGATCTGCCCCTTCACCACCATTACGAGAAATGACAACAAGAGCCGTATCTGAGAAAGCCTTGGCATTTTTCAATAACTCTTCCGAATACTTGTCTTGACTTGGCTCATAGATATTGTAATCTCCACCGTTTAATGAGAAGATATTGGTTCCCTCTTTTTTCGGTAAGTTTTCTTTATAAAAATCGGTCAATTCAGTATTGACTTTAAAACCTGCATTTTCAAGACCCTGTTGCAAGTTGATATTTTTTGATTCATCGGCTGAACCCGAACCTGAACCACCGTAGGTCACTGCAACAGAAGAAATCCCAAATACATTGACTTTTGATGATTTTTCAAGTGGCAAGGTTTTCTGCTTGTTCTCCAAAAGAACCGTACCTTCTTCTTGAATCTTTGTCACCAATTGTTTGGAAACTGCTTCTGCATCCTTGATTTTACCTTCATCGGCATAAGAGGGTGCAAAATAGGTGTCAATCACGTTTACAAACATGTTCACCGCATAGTTAGCACCTACAATCACAATACTGAGTAGTGACAGCAATCCCATTGCAACCTTGCTCTTAACTGTTTTCAACGGCTTGTTCTGCACAATTCGGTAAATCGCATATGCCAGTAAAGCAACTACTGCAACTGAAGCGACAATCAAGGTCGTCTTTACCATACCCGCTGCATCCCATGACTGATAGGATTTAGCATAATCTTCAGCAGCTACTGGAACACTAAGGAGTGTACCAGCAGATACCAAAGCTAGTCCTTTGTTTTTCCAAGTCTTCATAAGACCCTCCTAAATAATTCAATGGCTTGAAAGCCTTTTCTTTTTATAAACCTACTTTACCAAATCAAACAATCTGTGAAAACCCTTTCTTCATAATCTGTCATTTAGACTGCATAATTTGTCTTTTTTCAAATAGTATTTTCTTTTTCTAATTTTTGGTATACTAAAGAAAACAGATAGAAAGGACTAGTATGAACATCGCAATTGTAGAAGACCAAAAAGTCGAGCAAGAACGACTCAGTAAGTATATTCACAACTACTGCCAAAAGATCAAACGCCCTGTAGATATCACCTGTTTTAACGACGGTATTGATATTATTAGTGACTACCAGCATCGCTTTGATATTATTTATTTGGATGTGGAAATGGAAATCATGGACGGTATGACGACTGCTCAAAAAATTCGCGCAGTAGATAAGGAAGTCTTGATTGTCTTTGTAACCAACCATTCTCAGGTAGCCATTCAGGGATATTCTGTTGAAGCAATCGACTTTCTCCTCAAACCGCTTAGCAACTTCGTTTTTGAAGAACATTTCAAAAAAATGCTCCGAAAACTACCAAGCTCCGAAGAGGAGCAGCACTATCTCTATGTTAAAAATAAGGCTTCCACTTTTAAAATTCCTCAAAAAGATATCTATTATCTGGAAAGTGACGGCCACCAACTCCATATCCATAGCAAGCAAGAAACCATTACCATTAGCAATACCTTAAAAAATATGGAGCAATTGCTCGATAAAAAGAGTTTCTTTCGTTCTAATTCCGGCTATATTGTTAATCTCGCTTATGTGGAAAAAATCGAAGGCAATCTAGCCTATATCAAGGGAGAACCCTTGCAAATCAGTCGACCTCGTAAGAAAGATTTCATGACTGCTCTGACCAATTACATCGGAGACACCTTGCTATGATGACACACTTTCCAGATATTCCACGAGTCTATACCGCACTATCTGAAGCAGTCGCCTGTTGCTTGGTCTGTCTTCCCCTGATTATCAACATGGAATGGTTGCGAAAAGTGAGAACCTTGCTTCTCATCTTTCCGGCTCAAATTCTACTGCAACTCCTAGCTGGCCAATTCCCTATCCTCTTGTGGACAATCGGCATGGGTATCAATATCTCTTGGATGTTTGCCTCAATTTACCTACTGGGTGTTAAACAACATAAGACTGCCCTTTATTTGACTGCAAAGGCCTTTATCGCTGCAGAATTAGTCGCCTCTCTTGCCTGGCATCTTTACTGCCTCACGATTTATTCACAACCTGTGGATAACTTGTGGACACAGGCTCTTTTTATGGGAGTCATTTCCAGCATCTCTTTCCTTCTCTTCTATCAGCAAAATCGAAAAATCAACCTAGAAGAGCTGCAAAATAGTATTGAAAAACGAGAGGTTTGGGTCGCTGTTTTTACTTCATTAACCATTTTTATTTTAAGTAATATTGGGTTTATCCTCTCTGGGACACCCCAATTTCAAGATTCAACAAGTATCTTTATCCTCAGAACGACGGTCAATTTCTCTGGTATTCTACTCCTTCTCACACAAGAGTCCCAGCAATACGATCGCTATCTACGTGAAGAATTGGTTGCCATCCACAACATGTTCCAACTGCAGTATAAACAATACCAAGCCTATCGAGAAAATAATGATCTCATCAGCCGAAAAGCCCATGATCTCAAGCATCAGCTCTACATTATCCAACAAGAAGCAGACAAGCAAAAGCAACAACAATACCTCCAGGAAATGACAGTAGCCATTCAGAATTTTGAAGCTAAGATTGAGACAGGAAATCCCGTCCTTGATACGATTTTGACACAAAAAAATCAATACTGTCTCCAAAACGGTATCAATTTTACTTGTATCGTACAGGGTCAGCTTCTCCATTTCATGGACATTATGGACATCTCTGCTCTTTTTGGAAATGCGATTGACAATGCCATTGAAGCTGTGGAAAAAATCAGCCAAGCCGAGCAACGTCTTATGACTTTAAAAGTCTCTCAACACAGCCAATTTATCGTCATTCGACTCGATAATTATGACACTTCTAATCTTGACTTATCCACAGGACAATTTCCCAGCACTTCAAAAGAAGATAAAAATCTCCATGGTATCGGCCTGAAAAGTATGGACTTTATTGTCCAAAAATACGGCGGCAGTCTAACACTCAACAAGGAGGACAACTGGGTTCAACTAAAAATCTTACTTCCTGTGGAAAACAGTTAATACTCTATTCATATCCAAATCAGCATTTTTCGATACTTTATTGGGTAGTGCAAGCAATCTCCCTCGGAGTTTCATTGCTAAAATATCCATATTTAAACACCTTCGACTTACTGTACTTCCAAGCTGACATCATCACTCTCCTAACATTGTCAATGCAACCAATTTCTATTTTTTAAGGGTATAAATGGTGGATCCGTTGGTTATTTTTGAATGTCAATGAGTATACTACTTTATAAAATCTGATTAATACCAAAAACTGAAGACAATTGAAAATGGGGGAGGAAAAAATCTCCCCAATCGTTCAGAAATGTGTGGTATACTCTATAAAAATCAACATCTGACTAGGTTCCACAATTGAGAATTGTGGAAGGTGATAGATAAAACTAGCGTAGCTTGTGTCCTAAAAACCGCAGGGTAACCGAGGGGAGCTGAGGATTATTTCATAATCCTTAAGAACGTAGACAAACCCTCTAAGCGACAGAAAAGTAGCAAATTCAAAGTGTGGATATCATCTTGAAGCAACTCTTAAAAATACTGATATAGCGGTATTATTAAGAGTTTTTTATTTCTCAAGTAAAAGAAAAAAGCTTGAAGAAAATTGCCAAAAATGGACTTTTTCTTCAAGCTGAGGATTATTTCATAATCCTTATTTCCAATCTTCAACAGTCCGCTGGACTGTTGAAGCAAGGTAAATTAACAACAGGAAAAACTGATTGTTACCGAGCTTACTATCCTAGTCAAAAAGCCCTAATCGGGCTTTCAACCGCACAATTCAGAAAAACATTACAATGATATTTAAATTTCTGTAGTTTTAAGGTTAGAAAATTTGCGAGCGTAGCGAGCACAATACCGCCACCTCCGCCGTGCTAAAAGTGGGAGTGAGACAGAAGTCGTGATTTCGTTGAAATCGATTATCCTCGCTCCTTTGTTTCTGGGCTCGGGCTAAATTTTACTCCGAAGGAAGTCGCTGATGTCCGAAAGCACATGAGGACGGTAGCAATAAAAAGACTTTTTCTTCAAGCTGAAAGCCCTAATCGGGCTTTTTCTGCTTCCATTCGATTTCTACATGATCAACAGCTCCCTCTTTCATTTCATCTATCATCATGTCTATATGATCTACCAATCTACTTTGAGGTTCTTGTTTCAAGAGAGTTGCATAAGCTGGGTGTTGATAGATTTTTTCTTCAAACCATTCCTCCGTCAAACGTTCACCTGAAAAAAAGGCAAGATTGAGCGGTGTCATAATGTCTGACAGTTGATCTGCCAATTGCCGGTCATAAGCTGCATCATCATGTAAGGCAGTATGAACCATAATGTCACTTGACCGTTGAAAGACATCCATTAAATATTTTTGATGATCTGCTAAATCAGGATTCGCATTGTTTTTCCACAAGTCAACATCAAGTCTGGTTTGTTGATAAATGAGACGATTCTCTTTTAAAGATAGACGACCAATGGTCATAGGATACATAGAAAAAGCGCCATTTACAACCTCTATAAGCTGCGATTGTTTTCCTGTTGATTGAGTGATGTGCTGGGTATGAATATGACCAGAAAAGGTTAGTGTAATACCATACTGATCATACAATTCTCGCAAATCAACAGCATTATCCAGTGTAAATCCACTCGTCGGCGTAGCGTGCTGGTCCAAGACATTATGGTGCATAATCGGAATCACCTGAACTCCCGCTTCCCTAGCCTCCTGCAATTGGGAAGTTATCCAGGTCAACGTTTCCTTTTTCAATCGCCCATTCGTCGCAGGAGCACCCTTTCCTAGACCGTCGGCATAGATATTACTATCAATCATCAATAACCAAAGATTTGTAAAGGGCTTTGCCATATAACTAAGAGAAGATTTATCCCGTTGACTGGCCTGGGCATAACCAAAATCTGTAAAGATTTTTTCAAAGTCCTGTTTGGTGACTTGTGCTGTCTTAACCTGATTCTCATCCTTAAATTCACGCGCCCAACCACTGGCAATATCATGATTTCCTGGAATAACCAATACTTCTGTACCAACAGCTTCCATTACGTTGAACTGTTCTGCCAAGTCTTCCATACTCTTTTTTTCACCATTTAGGCTCAAATCCCCACTAACAAGGAGTAACTTAGGCTTCTCTTTCTTCACTTGAGCCACCAAGGCATCCATTCTTTCCTTACTATAGCGGACATCTTTTCCTGCTGCTGTGTTTTGAATAATGGAAAAAGCCTTACCATTATCGTGCAGACTTGGAGATAGGTAATGCATATCGGTTACAATCCAAATTTGCTCAGATTCAGTCCACTCTTTTGCTAAATAAGAAGCTTGATGCACTTGTTTGGGCATCAAAAAATAGCCAATCAATGCCCCTAAACACACTAAATAAAGCCAATAACGCTTCTTCATACAACCTCCTCCATTCTCTTTCTTATTATACCATCTTCTGCTATTTTTTGAAGAAGCCTAGCATGATTCAATAGATGAATTGGATTTTATAGGAAAGAAAACTTTATACTCGATAAAAAATAAGAGGCTGAGAACGAGCCTCAACCTCCTTATTCACTAGATTATTTTTTCACAAATTTCGCAGATTGTTCACCAGCTTGGCGACCAAATACGATAATATCTGCAACGGCATTACCACCGATACGGTTTTTACCGTGAACACCACCTGTTACTTCTCCAGCTGCGTAAAGACCTGGAATTGCCTGACCTTCTTTGTTCAATACTTCTGTATTGGTGTTAATTTTAAGACCACCCATTGTGTGGTGTACTCCCGGTGCAATTTTGATTGCATAGTAAGGAGCTTTATCTAAAGCATGATCCATACCGCTTGAACGACCAAATGCTGCATCACTTTTATCTGCAACAGCCTTGTTCCATGTATCCAAGGTTGTTTGTAAGGCATCTGCTGGAACATCAATTGCTTTTGCCAAATCTGCAAGTGTTTCACCTGATTTCACAAGACCTTTTTTCTCATATTGAGCAATTGCTTTTACGCGGTCTTTCAAGGCTGAATCAAACACCACGTAAGCATAGTTTGGCTCTAAACCATTGATTGCTGCAGAAACTTTATCACGAGTTTCCAATTCATTGAAGAAACGCTCACCTTTTGCATTCACCAAAATAGCACCTTCTCCACGAATAGCTTCTGTAATCAAGTACGATTTTTCTTGCTCAACCGTTGGGTGAATTTGGATTTGTTCCATATCAACTGTTGCAGCACCCTTTGCTTCTGCAAGAGCAATACCATCACCTGTTGATCCTGGTTGGTTCGTTGTTACATAACCTTTTAGTTTTGGATTCAATTGGGCAACTTTTTCTAAATCAGCACCGAAACCACCTGTTGCAATCACAACCGCTTTAGCTGCAACTTTCTTAGTTTTGCCATCAATTTTAACTTCAACGCCTGAAATCTTACCGTCTTTTTCTTCAAGATTTGTCACATCAGCATTGACGAACATTGGAATCTTGCGCTCTGTCAGATTGTGATAAAGACCAGTTACAAGGTAACCACCGACCGCTGAACCATCTGCTGGACGGTGAGTTCGTTTTTCACTCATACCACCAGTTGTTGTAATGTTGCTAAGAGTAATACCCATACCATCTAACCAGTCGATTGCAGAGGCTGAGTTATCTACTAAATAGCGAAGCAATTCTGGATCGTTTGTTCCGCCACCACCTTTAAGGGTTTCTTCGTAGAATTTATCGTTTGAATCGTTGATTCCCTCTTTATCTTGGAATTTTGTTTGAGAAGCATTCATACCTGCAGATGATTTTGCAGTATTTCCACCTACTTCTCCCATTTTCTCAAGGACAGCTACGCTTGCACCTGCATCGTGAGCAGAAACTGCTGCAGCCATACCCGCACCACCTGAACCGATAACAACCACATCATAGCTGTCTTTTAATTCTGACGGATCTGTATAGACCTTCTCTGATGCTCCTGAAACAGCTTCTTCTTTAGAAGATGAAGCAGGGGTTGACGATTCTGCTGTATTGGTTGATTTACTTCCACAAGCAATCAAGAAAACAGCAGCGAACAAACTTAGTAAGGCACCTAGCCAAACTTTCTTCTTCATATTAAACCTTCTCCTTTTTTTAAGTTACCGTATTATTTTACCCTATTTACCAATCGGTTGCAATAGATTTTGTAATTATTTTCACAAATAAATTGATTTTCATTTTCATATAAAACAAAAAAACCCACTTGCGTAGGCTTTCTGTAAGATAATTCTTAAAATTAAAGCATTTTGTTGTAGAATTCAACGACAAGTGCTTCGTTAATTTCTGGGTTGATTTCGTCGCGTTCTGGAAGGCGAGTTAATGAACCTTCTAATTTATCAGCATCGAATGATACGAATGCTGGACGTCCAAGAGTTGCTTCAACTGCTTCAAGGATTGCAGGTACTTTCAATGATTTTTCACGAACTGAAATCACTTGACCTACTTCAACACGGTAGCTAGGAATGTCAACGCGTTTTCCGTCAACAAGGATATGACCGTGGTTTACAAATTGACGTGCTTGACGACGAGTAGTTGCAAGACCTAAACGGTAAACAACGTTGTCCAAACGACGCTCAAGAAGAAGCATGAAGTTAAAACCAAGGATTCCGCCTTTGATTTTTGTAGCTTGTACGAACAAGTTACGGAATTGCTTCTCACCCACACCGTAAGAGAAACGAAGTTTTTGTTTTTCAGCCAATTGCAAACCGTATTCTGACAATTTGCTGCGGTTGTTTGGTCCATGTTGACCTGGTACGTAGTTACGACGAGCAAGTTCTTTACCTGTACCTGTAAGTGACAAACCAAGACGACGAGCTTGTTTCCAAGATGGTCCTGTATAACGTGACATAAGAATGTCCTCCATAAAATAAATTTTTTATGGAAATAGTCTTTGAGAAATCCTGATTCGTGCAGGTACCCTTCGCCTACACAGCTAAGGTTACTTCTATTGCAAAGTACCTGTTGACGAGCTTCATATTCCTCTGCTGCTATTTCACACAAGGGATAGTATATCATAGAAAAAAGGCTTTGTAAAGCCTTTTGCATGTTTTATTCACGACGTACGCATGAAGAAAATGCATGTAACCATTTTCTAGCTACATGCATTTCTTCAAAATATTTTCACAACATTTACATACGCACACCGGATCATCCTCTTTTTCATTTACATTATAACAAAATTTCAGAGTTAAACATATAACTTTTTATGAAAAATCGGTATCTGAAAGCGATATTTTCTTCATGCGTTTGTCGTGATGTTTTATTCTACTAATCCAAATAATGAATCAAAATCTTTTCTGTTAACACATCAGAATAGGTATAGGATTCTACATAGGTATTGTTCGGATCTTCGTATTCTACGATAAAGAGGGATTGGTACACCTCTGTAATTCGACCTTGCTTATTTTTCTCCCGTTTTCGGCCATTTTCAAGGGTTAATTCAACAACTTGCCCTTCATGGTTTTTAATATCTTCTTTGATTTGCTTCATCTTAGCAACATCTGTAAATGCATCACTCATTCTTATCCATCCTCTCTCTTGGAAATACTTGAAAATTTATTGTATTCTTTTTTAAACATCAGTTCAACCGTTCCACGTGCTCCTGAACGGTTTTTTTCAATGATGACTTCAACAGTATCATTTGGAATTCCCCCCTCTTCTTGACCTCCCCGTTCATAATAATCATCACGATAAAGGAAGGCTACAATATCTGCATCCTGCTCGATCGAACCAGACTCCCGAATATCAGACAAGACTGGACGCTTATCTTGACGCTGTTCCACACCACGCGATAGCTGACTAAGCGCAATAACAGGCACTTTCAGCTCTTTAGCCAAAATCTTCAATTGGCGAGAAATTTCAGAAACTTCCTGTTGACGATTTTCCCGACCGGTGCCTGTAATCAACTGCAAATAGTCAATCAAAATCAAGCCGAGATTGCCTGTTTCTTGCGCTAATTTCCGAGAACGAGAGCGAATTTCAGTAATCTTAATACCTGGCGTATCATCAATATAGATACTCGCATTGGCCAAATTTGCCTGTGCCATGGTCAATTTTTGCCATTCTTCATCAGTCAAATGACCTGTACGAATCGAACGGGAGTTAATCATGCCTTCTGCTGCTAACATCCGGTCAACGAGACTTTCAGCCCCCATTTCTAGGGAAAAGATAGCAACCGTCAATCCTAGTTTGGTACCAATATTTTGTGCAATATTTAAGGCAAAGGCCGTCTTTCCGACCGCTGGACGCGCCGCCAAAATAATCAACTCTTCTTCATGCAAACCTGTTGTCATCGCATCCAAGGCTGGATAACCCGTCGCAATTCCTGTAATATCAGACGTTTGTTGCGAGCGTTTTTCCAAATTTTCAAAGTTAATATGTAAAATATCCTCAATCTGCTTAAACCCGCTACGGCTTGCGCCCTCGCTGACATCAATTAAGGCCTTTTCAGCACGCGCAATAATCTCATCTGACTCATCTGCCCCATCATAGGCTTGATTAATCGAATCCGTCAGACTCGAAATCAGCTTTCGTAAATTTGATTTTTCGGCAACAATCTTGGCATAATATTCCGCATTCGCAGAAGTTGGTACAGAATTGATTACTTCTGCCAAATAACTGAGACCGCCAATATTTTCCAAGTCCCCATGATTAGCTAGATAATTCCGCATGGTGGTCGCATCAATCGCTTCATGACGATCCGACAAGGCAATCATTGCTTTGAAAATCAGCTGGTGGGCGTATTTGAAGAAATCGTCTGCTTCAATATATTCGCGAACGAAAACTAATTTTCCCTCATCGATAAAAATTGCACCAAGAACAGACTGTTCTGCCAAAATATCTTGAGGTTGTACACGCAGTTCATCCAATTCTGCCAAGATTCTCACCCCCCATCTCTACTACAATTTACTTAGGCTTCCTTAATGCTTAAGTTAATAACACCTGTCACATCTTGATAAATTTTCACAGGAACATCGATCAAGCCAACCGCACGAATTGGATGATCCAACTGGATATTCCGCTTGTCTATCTTAATACCGAATTGTTTTTCCAACTCCTCAGCAATTTTCTTGCTCGTGATAGAGCCAAACGTACGACCGTCTGGACCAACTTTTTCAATAAAGGAAACAAGTGTCTTCTCTTCAGCTAATCTCGCCTTAATCGTTTCTGCTTCTGCTAACATCTCAGCATGGGCTTTTTCTTGCGATTTTTGTTTACCACGTAATTCACTAATGGCTTGATTAGTTGCTTCCTTGGCAAGATTTTTCTTAATCAAGAAATTTTGGGCGTATCCGGTTGGAACTTCCTTAATTTCTCCTTTTTTACCTTTTCCTTTTACATCTGCTAAAAAAATAACTTTCATGTGGATTCCTCCTATGCTTCTTTTAATTCCTCTTCAATCACTTGCTGTAATTTTATTTGAACTTGATCAAGTGATTCATAATGCACTTGGGCTGCTGCAAGATTAAAATGACCGCCTCCACCCATTTCTTCCATGATTCGCTGTACGTTCACCTTACTGCGGCTACGAGCTGAAATAGCGATATAATCATTGACATTTTTTGTGACAACAAAGACTGCTTCAATCCCTGCCATCCCTAAAATCGTATCCGCTGCCTTACTTGGGACAATCGTATCATAGGCAATTTGTTCATCGCCACAAACCAAAACAATATGGTCTGAAATCTTTTGTCCTCTTAAAATCAATTCGTTGATTTGGCGGTATTCGTTGAAATCCGTTGCCGCAATCTGCTGAATTTCTGAACTATCACTACCACGATTTCTGAGGTAACTTGCCACATCAAATGTTCGACTCGTTACTCGAGCTGTAAAGTTCTTTGTATCGAGCATAATTCCTGCCATCAGTAGACTAGATTGAAGACGGTTGATTTTATGGTGCTTATCATTTTGGAATTGAATCAATTCTGTCACTAATTCACTCGCTGAACTAGCGCCACTCTCAATATAGGTCAAGACTGCATTTTCTGGGAAATCTGCATCACGACGGTGATGATCAACCACTACAACCTGGCTAAACAACTCATAAAATTCTTTTGACAAGGTCAAACCAATCTTAGAATGATCGACCATAATGAGAAGCGATTGAGAAGTCACCTGCTTCTTGGCTTCCTCTACCGTCAATAAATTCGAGCAATTTTCATGAGCCAATCGCTGGATTGCTCGCTCAATATCAG
The DNA here is from genome assembly GCF_017639855.1 of Streptococcus sp. zg-86. Taxonomy (NCBI): domain Bacteria; kingdom Bacillati; phylum Bacillota; class Bacilli; order Lactobacillales; family Streptococcaceae; genus Streptococcus; species Streptococcus zhangguiae. The sequence continues at coordinate 2,063,211 of NZ_CP072115.1, forward strand.
CTGACATTTCCTGTGGATTGTAGACAGTGTAGGCATTGTTCATGATATTTTGTGCAAAATACTGCATTCCAACAGCAGAACCCAAGGCATCCATATCCAAGTTGCGATGTCCCACCACAAAGACCTTATCCACCATTTTCAATTTGTCCGAAACAGCCGTCATCATCGCACGTGTACGCGTTCGTGTCCGTTTAACAGCAGAAGCAGAGCCACCGCCGAAAAAGAGCGGCTGTTTGCTCTCATCATTTTCTTTGACAACAACTTGATCCCCGCCCCGAACTTCAGCCATATTGAGATTTTGTAACGCAACCTGACCGATTTGCTGATGATTACTAGCTCCATAAGCAATTCCTATACTTAGGGTCAAGGCCAACTCCATCTGTTTTGCTTCTTCACGAAACCGATTGATAACCGAAAATTTATCTTCAATTAATCCTTCCAAAACCGCATAATCTGTAAAGAAGTAGAAACGATCCATGGTTCCACGACGGTAGTAAATCCCATTCTCGTTTGCGAAATCAGATACAAATTGTGCTAAAAAGCTATTGATTTGGCTAATCTGAGAATCGGAATAAATATCTTCTAACTCATCATAATTATCGACAGAAATAATCCCAATAGCAGGCCGACTACCAATCAAATTTGAAGTAGCATAATATTCTGTTGACGCATCAAAAAAGTAGAAGATTCCTTGTTCAAAATCTACGTAGACTGCATAACGTTTGTCAGCAATTGTTACATAAGTCCTATCCTCATCAAGACCAACGTCAATCATTTCCCGCAGTTTTCGTTGATCAAACTCACCATCTTCCTTGACAAATAGAAGTTCTGCATAAGGGTTAAACCACTCTACTTGATTGTCTTCTGAGATTTTAATCACACCAACTGGCATATGGGCCAATAAGCGCATCAGACCAGAATCAGCCTGAGCATTTAGATACTCAATCTGTTCCACTTCACTCACTTCATAGGAATGTTGTTGAAAAATAAACAACAGAACAAGTAAGAATAAGGCGATAAAAATGGATAAATAGGTGATTGTAGATGTAGGGTATAAACTTTGTACTAAAGCTAATAATCCAAAGAGAATGATCCCAATCATCACAAAATGAATCGTTGAAAATCGAAATTTTTTCATCACTAACCTCTGCTTGCCATTCTACCATAAAACCGCTGAAAATGCTAGCTTCTATTTCCACAAAAGATTTACAAAAAGACCAGACAAATGCCCAGCCTTTAGTCATTATTTTTTGCATTAGTCTTTGAAATGGAGCGACTACGCCCTTCTAGATAAACCATGAGGATTGAAATATCTGCCGGATTGACCCCTGAAATACGGCTAGCTTGTCCAATTGTTTCTGGAGAAATCAACTTGAATTTCTGACGTGCTTCGGTCGCAATGGAATCAATATCATCCCAATCAATATCTGCTGGAATCCGTTTTTCTTCCATCCGTTTCATTTTTTCAACCTGGTCCAAGGCTTTAGTAATATAGCCCTCATATTTCACCTCGGTTTCAATCAATTCAATGGTCTTATCAGACAGTTCCTCAACAGCTGGACCAACAAATTGAAGGACATCCGCATAGGTGATTTCAGGTCTTCTCATAAATTCTTTTGCAGTCAACGCATCTGTCAGCGGTTTAAAGCCCATCGCGACAACCTTCTCATTGGTTTCCTTGACAGGTTTTAACTTGATTGAATCCAACCGCGCCATTTCATTTTCGAACTGGTTCTTGTGAATCTGAAAGACCTGATAACGCTCATCATCGACCAAACCAACCTGGCGCCCAATTTCTGTCAAACGCATATCTGCATTGTCATGGCGCAAAATTAAACGATATTCTGCCCGACTCGTCAAGAGGCGATAAGGCTCAACTGTTCCTTTGGTCACTAGGTCATCAATCATCACGCCAATATAGCCATCACTACGCTTCAAAATTAACTCTGGCTTGCCCTGTACTTTCAACGCCGCATTAATTCCTGCGATAATTCCCTGACCTGCGGCTTCTTCATAGCCTGAAGTCCCATTAGTTTGTCCAGCAGTAAACAGACCTGAGATTTTTTTGGTTTCAAGAGTCGCCCGCAATTGATGAGGCATAACCATATCGTACTCAATTGCATACCCTGTTCGCATCATTTCAGCATTCTCTAGTCCTTTGATAGAATGTACCAATTCTTTTTGGACATCTTCTGGAAGGCTCGTTGATAAACCTTGGATATAAATCTCATCCGTATCACGCCCCTCTGGTTCTAAAAATAACTGATGCCGTTCCTTGTCTGCAAAGCGCACGATTTTATCCTCAATAGATGGACAATAGCGTGGACCTACCCCCTTAACTACACCTGAGAACATCGGTGCACGGTGCAAATTACTATTGATAATCTCATGACTGCGTGCATTGGTATAAGTTAACCAGCATGGAATCTGGTCTTGCAGATAATCCTCATCTTTGGATAAAAAAGAAAAATGATTGGGCTTCTCGTCTCCAGGTTGAATTTCTGTTGCAGTATAGTCTACTGTTCTTGCATTAACACGGGGAGGAGTTCCTGTTTTAAAGCGCCCAATTTCAAGTCCCAATTCTTTTAAGTTATCTGCTAAAGTAACAGAAGCCAAGCTATTATTTGGTCCTGAGGAATATTTTAAGTCACCGATGATAATCTCCCCACGCAAAGCCGTACCTGTTGTTACAATGACTGCCTTTGCCGCAAAATACTGATTGGTCGCTGTCCGAACACCAACAACTCGATCATCTTCTACCAAAATTTCATCAATCATGGTCTGGCGTAATGTCAAATTTTCCTGTCTTTCAACCGTTCGCTTCATCTCTAGCGAGTATTTGGCCTTATCAGCCTGGGCACGAAGAGCACGTACAGCAGGACCTTTTCCTGTATTCAACATTTTCATTTGAATATAGGTCTTATCAATATTGCGCCCCATTTCTCCACCAAGAGCATCAATCTCACGGACTACAATCCCCTTAGCCGATCCACCAATAGACGGATTACAAGGCATAAAAGCCACCATATCCAAATTTATCGTTGCAAGCAAGGTTTTACAGCCCATACGACTAGTTGCAAGACCTGCTTCTACCCCAGCATGTCCGGCTCCAATTACAATTACATCATATTCTTCAGTAAAGGTATATGTCATTTCCTAATCTCCTTTTATCGAATCTGTTCAATCGTCCCTGACCAATTTCGTAAGTGTATTTTCAAAAAATCAGGAACGATATCAATGTTTACAAGGTTGTCAACCTCCATCCAGTAGCATGGTAAAGCATCTCCTTCTTCTGTCATATTTTTTGGCGTTTCTTCCATTGGTTCAACGATATAGTGAAACTTAACATTGTGAAAATTGACTGGCTCTTTCGTGTCAACTACTGTAAACTCACTTTCAACAATAAAAGCGAATTGCTTGACTGCTACATCAATCCCTAGTTCTTCTTTTACCTCTCGAACTACTGCAACTTCTGTTGACTCTCCAACCTTGATAGCTCCGCCAATCGTATATCACGATAGGAAAGAAAGAGTTTGTTATGTTTTATCATCAGTGCTGTTGCACGAACGCCAAAAATCTGTTAGCCACTTCTTGTTCTAAATTTCAAATTATTCACCATTTTACACAAAAAGAGCCAAAACCCTCAGAAACTGCACGCAAAAAACGTCCAATTCCTATGAGCTTTGACCATCATAGCATTGTTATACTTTCATTTTATCACATTCAGTATGAATGTCAATTCAAAAATACCAGCAATAAAATTGACAATTTTGTCAATCTAAATATACTGACACACTTGCCCATCCTTAAAAGCAAAATCAATCATTCCGCCACCTAGGCACTCATTACCATTATAAAAGACAACTGCTTGACCAGGGGTAATGGCTCTCTGTGGCTCATCAAAAATGACCTCTGCCTTATCTCCCCTCACATGAACTGTCACTTTTGAATCTGGTTGGCGATAACGGAATTTTGCTGTACATTCCAGCGTAAAATTCTCAGGTCTCTCCTGTGTAAAGTGAACTTGACTAGCTGTCAAGCTAGTTGACATCAACGACTCATGATAGAATCCTTGTCCCACATATAAAATATTTTGTGACAAATCTTTTCCAACAACAAACCATGGAGCATTATCCCCACCAATTTGTCCACCGATACCAAGTCCCCCACGTTGGCCAATGGTGTAATACATGAGACCTGCATGTTCCCCCATATCTCGACCATCAACTGTCATCATGCGTCCTTTTTGAGCAGGCAGATACTGGCTGAGAAATTCTTTAAAGTTCTTTTCACCGATAAAACAAATCCCAGTCGAATCTTTTTTCTTAGCTGTGGCAAGTCCTGCACGTTCAGCAATTTCACGTACTTCTGATTTTTGCAAATGTCCTAAAGGAAACATCGTTTTCTGCAATTGTTCTTGCGATAATTGACTGAGAAAATAGGTCTGATCCTTGCCATTATCAGCCCCACGCAACATGTGAACAAGGCCATTCTCATCTCGTTTCACTTGTGCATAGTGACCTGTCGCCACATAATCAGCCCCCAAGTTCATCGCATAGTCTAAAAAGGCTTTGAATTTAATCTCCTTATTACACATCACATCAGGATTTGGTGTCCGTCCTGCCCGGTATTCGGCAAGAAAATATTCAAACACGCGATCCCAATACTCTTTTTCAAAGTTGACAGAGTAGTAAGGTATCCCAATTTGATCCGCAACAGCTGCAACATCTTTGTAATCTTCTGTCGCTGTACAAAAACCATTTTCGTCTGTGTCATCCCAGTTTTTCATGAAGATGCCAATCACATCATAGCCTTGCTCCTTGAGCAAAAGGGCCGTGACAGAGGAATCAACACCCCCACTCATTCCAACGACAACACGTATCTTTGAGTTATCACTCATTATCTATTCTCCCATCAATATAATCGAGTGTAAACCTACTTTACACTCCTCTATTTTCAAAAAACGATTGAAGGTCGATTTTGAAGTGCAGATAGCACAGACAGTATTATACCACATACCTGTCTATTTTCTAGCAAATAAAATTAAGAAGCAGATTTTCCGAACGTTATTTGATATAATACAAGTAAGAGAAAAATTGAGGAAAAGATATGACAAATTTAAAATTTCAATCAGTATTTGATATTATTGGACCTGTCATGATTGGTCCGTCATCTAGCCATACTGCTGGCGCTGTCCGCATCGGTAAAATTGTCTCATCAATCTTTGGCGAAACACCAACCGAGGTTGAATTTCAGCTCTATAATTCATTTGCCAAAACCTATCGGGGACATGGTACCGATGTAGCTCTTGTAGCTGGTATTTTAGGAATGGATACTGATGACCCTCGTATTCCAGATTCACTTGACATTGCGCGAGAAAAAGGCATTAAGGTTTACTGGAAAATCAATAAAGATAGCAATACACCCCATCCGAATACAACCCGTATTATCATTAAAAATGATCACAAATCGATTTCTGCAACTGGGATTTCCATCGGGGGGGGAAATATTCAAGTTACGGAACTAAATGGATTTGCAGTCAATCTTAATATGAATACTCCCACTATTATTATTGTTCACCAAGATGTACCCGGTATGATTGCCAAAGTAACGGATATTCTCTCTAAATATGACATCAATATCGCTCAAATGAATGTAACCCGTGAGAGTGCTGGTGAAAAAGCCATTATGATTATCGAAGTAGACTCAAGACAATGTGGCAATTCAATTAAAGAAATTGAAAAAATTCCTCATTTACACAATGTCAACTTCTTTAACTAGAAAGAGAAAAACATGTTTTATACAATTCAAGAACTTGTAAAACAAGCCAATGAACATTTTTCAGGCAGTGTTTCTGACCTAATGATTCATACCGAAATCGAGCTCACAGGACGGTCAAAAGAAGAAATAGTGGCACTTATGTCAAGAAACTTGACAGTTATGAAAGCTTCTATTATTGACGGTCTGACAGAAAGTAAATCCGTCTCTGGACTAACTGGAGGTGACGCAGCTAAACTGGAGCGCTATATCCAGTCTGGAAAAACCCTTTCAGACTCGACTATTTTATCTGCTGCGCGTAATGCCATTGCCGTCAATGAACTAAATGCCAAAATGGGCTTAGTTTGTGCAACACCCACAGCTGGATCTGCTGGTTGCTTACCAGCAGTCCTCGGAGTTGCTATTGATAAACTGAAACTAACTGAAAAAGAACAACTTGATTTTCTCTTTACAGCAGGTGCTTTCGGACTTGTGATTGCGAATAATGCTTCTATTTCAGGAGCAGAAGGTGGGTGTCAGGCAGAGGTTGGTTCTGCTGCTGCCATGTCCGCTGCCGCACTAACCTTAGCCGCAGGTGGATCTGCCTTTCAAGCCAGTCAAGCGATTTGCTTTGTCATCAAAAATATGCTCGGTCTGATTTGCGATCCTGTTGCTGGTCTTGTAGAAGTCCCGTGCGTCAAGCGAAATGCCATGGGAGCTAGCTACGCACTTGTGGCAGCTGATATGGCACTCGCAGGTATCGAATCGAAAATCCCAGCAGATGAGGTTATTCTCGCTATGTACCAAGTGGGTTCTAGCTTACCAACTGCCTTTCGTGAAACAGCCGAAGGTGGTCTTGCCATTACACCAACTGGAAAACGCCTCGCTCAACACATTTTTGGAACAGACTAAAGAAGCTCAGCTTACCCTCACTCCCTTTTATTCAAGACAGGCAAAAAGACCGAATCAGCTTCGGTCTTTCTTGATATTAATACCAACCGTTTGCCAACCAAAATCCTTTGGCTGCAGCCCATGAACCATATCGATTGGCTACATAAGCATCCGCTACACGTTCTTGATTTTCAGGAGAATAATCTCCGTTCAAATACGTATTCGTCAACTGATAGCGGCCATAATAGATACCATTTTGAGCAGTATAACTACCGCCTGACTCTTTTTGTGCAATCCATTCTTTTGCCTCTGCTTCGTCGCCCGATACAGGCACTGGAGAAACAGTTACAGCTGGAGCCGGCTGAACTGGAGTTGCTTGAACAGCTTGCGGCGCAGAGATATTTGTAGGACCAGACTGATTTTGACTATTGCCTAATTCCAAAATTTGATCTACATAAATCAAATTCGGATTGGCAATTTTATTTAATGAAACAAGTGATTCAACTGTTGTGTGATAGGTTAAGGCAATCTCAGATAGCGTATCACCTGGTTTTACAGTATAAGTATCTGCACTTACAACACCTGCAATCAGCATCGTTGCTGTAACAAAAAATCCTGCAATCGTTAGTTTTAGTTGTTTCCTTGTAAATGTCATGTTATTACATATTCCTTTCTTCCAACTGACATCTATCATACAACCTAAATATTACCCAAACTTTGTGAAAATATTACAAATATTACAAATACGTTTAAATTAGACAATAAAAGCACCAAAATGGCGCTTTTTCTTATATTTTCACTAACTTTTCAAGTAATAAAGAAGAATTCCTAAACAAAGAATAACCAACAGAGCAAGACTATCTGCTAATTTCCATTTTAACACACGATACTTTGTTCGACCTTCTCCACCTTGATAACCACGCGCTTCCATAGCCGTTGCTAAAGCATCTGCCCTTTTAAAACTAGAGGCAAATAATGGAATCAGAATCGGAATAACAGATTTTACCTTCTGAACAAGACTTCCCTCTCCAAAATCAACTCCCCGCGCTCGCTGCGCATTCATAATCCTTGTTGTATCATCCATAAGGGTTGGAACAAATCGTAAACTCATGGACAACATCAATCCGATTTCATGCACTGGGATCTTCACATAAGTCAAAGGAGCCAAACCTGCTTCAATACCATCTGCCAAACTAAGGGGCATAGTGGTTAGCGTGAGTAAAGTAGAAAGGAAAATAATCAAGATAAAGCGGACAAAAATAATTCCTGCCTGCTGAATTCCTTCCTCCGTCACTTTTAAAATCCAAAATTGCCACAATACATCCTGACCCCCTGTAAAAAAGACTTGAAACAGGGTTGTAAAGAGAATAATACCAATCATAGGCTTAACACCATTGAGGAAAAAGCTCATTTTTATCTTGGATAAAAAGATGACCAGTAGTACAAATGCAAATAATAAGATATTTGTCACCAGATTATTTGCCCAGAAAATAATCAATAAAAAACTCATCATAACGAGCAATTTACTTCGCGGATCCAAGCGATGTATCATCGAATCTCCTGGAATATAGCGACCTAAAATTAACTTATCCATGAGCCACCACCTCAATCAGTTCCTCCATTGTAATCGGAAGACGCTCAAAGACAAATCCTCTGCGCTCCAAATTTGCTGCAAATTTCGTAATTTTAGGAACACCCAATTGAATACTCTCCATAAAATCAACATCTTGAAAAATCACAACCGGTTTTCCTGATTTTACCAATTTTCCATTGGCCATAATAAACACATAATCCGCAAAATTTGCTACATCATCCATCAAATGCGTTACAAGAACAATAGTCATCCCTGCTTGATGAAGCTGTTTAAAAATAGCCATCAATTCCTTTCGCCCTGCTGGATCAAGTCCGGCTGTTGGCTCATCGAGCACTAGAACCTTTGGCTCCATAGCCAAAATCCCAGCAATTGCAACCCGTCGCATTTGTCCACCAGATAATTCAAAGGGGCTACGATCAAATAACTCTTCCGATATTCCTACTAGAGCTAGCTTTTCACGCGCAATCTCCTCAGCCTCTTCTCTTGAAATACCAAAATTCTGTGGCCCAAATGCAACATCTTTTAGAACCGTTTCTTCAAAAACCTGACTTTCTGGAAATTGAAAAACGAGTCCCACTTTTTTACGTACTTGTTTAATATCCTTGTTGATAGCGGTTGGTGTAATACAAAAATCATCAATTAAAACCGTGCCAGATGTAGGGATATTAAGACCATTTAATAAATGTAAAATCGTTGATTTTCCGGATCCTGTATGACCGACAATAGCAGTGTAAGAGCCATCTACAATCTCCAAATCGACACCAAAAAGTGCACGTCCTTCAAAAGGCGTGTTCGCTTGATATGTATAATCTACTTGTTGGAGAGTAATGCCCATAATGCTTCTTCTAATTCCTCTTCTGTAAAATAGCGCAATGGAATAGCTAAACCTTTATCACTTAATTCCTGGACGAGCTTCGCTGTAAATGGCTGATCAAGCCCTAAATCTTGTAAATCATCACGCATAAATAATTCTGCAGGACTGCTAATCGACTCAATCTTGCCCTGCTTCATCACCATCACCCGATCACTCAAGGCTACCTCGTCTAAATCATGGGTAATGGAAAGAACAGTAATCTGATACTTTTCCTTAATTTCTTTAACAATCCGGATTAACTCTAACCGTCCTTCAGGATCTAACATACTAGTTGCTTCATCAAGGATAATAATACTGGGACGCAAAGCAACGACCCCAGCAATCGCAACACGTTGTTTCTGACCACCAGAAAGCCTTGCAGGTTCCCGTTTTTTAAAATCGGACATCCCAACAAGTTCCAAAGCCTCATGAACCCGTTGTGTCATTTCTTCTAGTGGAATTCCTTGATTTTCAAGACCGAAAGCAACATCATCTTCAACAGTTGCCCCAACAAACTGATTATCTGGATTTTGAAAAACCATGCCAATCTGGCGACGTTTCTCCCAGACATTTGAAGGTGTCAAAATGTCTCCAGAAATAATAATTTCTCCTGATTCAGCCTCCAAAAGACCATCAATCAAGCGTACTGTAGTTGACTTACCAGACCCATTGTGACCAATAATCGATAACCATTCCCCTTGTTTCACGTGAAACGTTACATCATCCAGAGTATAGTGGTGATCTTCTACATCATATTTATAGCTTACATGCTTTACTTCAATTATATTTGTCATTACTGAAAAGTATCCTTAAATAAATAGGAAGCCCCCTTAAAATAATCATAACCTGAATAAAGAGTGAAAAATAAGGCGATGTAAAGAGTAATTGTCCCTAATAATTGCCAGTGAACTAATAAAAAGATAATCGCAAACATTTGAGAAAATGTCTTAATTTTACCAGGCATTGCCGCAGCAAGTACCGTTCCACCATTTTCTACTAAGAGCAAACGCAAACCAGTTACAGCTAATTCGCGACAAATAATAACCGCAACAATCCATGCTGGAGCAAATCCTAGCTCAACCAGCATGATAAAAGCTGTCATTACTAAAATTTTATCCGCCATTGGATCCGCAAATTTACCAAAATTGGTTACCACCTGCCATTTACGCGCTAAATAACCATCAAGATAATCTGTCAAACTAGCAAGTGCAAACAAGATTGCTGCTACAATATGAGCAGCAAGACTGTTCCAAACACTTAAAATTAGAATAAATAACGGAATTACCAAGATACGACCAAGCGTTAAAGTGTTGGGAATATGTTCTTTTTTCATTTTCTTCCTCATTGTTCAATCGTCAGAATCACATTTCCTGACTGATTCGTTAAAGCAGATGTATCTAACTTTTGTCCTGCAATTGTAATATCAACGCCACGAACAACACCTAATACCAGAGTTGCTGTCGAAGTCCCTGCTGGAAGAGTTGCTGATACCGTTGGGTTTTCTGTTGACAAGGTAAACCCACCCGCAATCTCACTATCTGTTAAACTGACCCAGCTTGTTACATTAGAAACTGCAAGAGTAACAGTAACAGGTCCTTTAGCCCCTTTAACGGCAACAGCTAAGTCGCTCCCACCACCAGAAGTTACCAAGCTAACACCTGATACTTGACTACTAGAAGAAGGAGTTGTAGACGAGGAAGTGCTTGTAGAAGTTTCACTTTCCTCCATAATCGTACTCGAAGATTGCGATACCACACTGTAAGAAGTGCTTGTTCCGGTAATTCGTGCCTGATTTTGCACGCGAGAATAGACAATGTAGGTCACAAAACAAAGAATAAAAGTCGAAGCCAATAATAAATAAATCAACGGTAGATACGACGTTTTCTTTTTTTTCACCTTATAGCTTCTTCTCAGTTCAGACTGTAGCTCTACTTCTTCTCCTGCTTCATAATACATCACTAAACTATTTTGGTCATAGGCATCCAGTAACACAGCTGCATCCAATTCCAGTACCTCAGCATATCGCTGTAAAAATGAACGAGTATAGGTTTTATCTGGAATAAATTCAAAATCATTGTACTCTAAAGCCTGCAGATATTTCGCTTGAATCTTCGTCATTCGCTGCAAATCAGCAAAATTCCAACCACGACTTTCCCTAGCCGCACGCAATACCTCTCCTATACTTTTTTGTCTCATAAGTTCCTCTCTCTATCAATTAGTTTTCAATACCATATTGTACCAAAAAATTAGGGAAATTTCGATGCTAATTCACTTTTATTTTGGAAAAATCATAAAATCTGTCATATCACAGCTAGAAATAAATTGTCGCCCAACTTCTATCACTTCCTCAAGTGTCAGATGATTCAAGAGCTCTGGAATATCAAAAATTGTTTCTGTTTCTGAAGCATGTTCTACAAAATAACCAACTGTAAATTCGGACGAATTGAGACCGCGAATAAACTCTCCATACATCTCATTTTTTAAAATGGTAAAATGTTGCTCTGTCACATCAGCATCATGCTCAAAATTCAACAAGGCCTTTTTTAACTGACTTGAAACAGTAATAGGTTCAGCCGTATCAGCTGTCACAACTGCAAAGTGATAACCTCCATGTACCTCGACATGAAATAAAAGAGAATGGTCAATTTTATTTTCACTGTATAAGGTTTGGTATCTCTTGGAGGTACGACCAAGCAACATGGATAGTAAAAAACTGAGACAAATTCGATAATGCTGCTCTTCCTCCTGCCCGATCGAATCATTCCCTCGTAAACCAATCGCCATTTTAGGTAGAGCCACTTCAACATATTCCTTGCGGTTCTGCAAAATCGGATTTTTTGGAAGTAGGGTAACGTTGCGGTTCTTTTTAAAAGTAGTAAGATTCTCCGACTGATTCTCCACAATCCATTGAAAGACCTCATGGACATCTATGTCCCCCATAACAACCAATGTCATTTCTTGCGGCTGATAAAACTGGCCAAAATTCTCTTGCAAAATCCTAGCAGAAATAAGCTCAATAGACTCTCTCGAACCTGCAATATCCTCAGCCAAGGCTGTATCAGGGTACAAACTATTTAATATTCCCAAGTACAAACGATGATCTGGATCATCAGCATACATATCAATTTCCTGACCAATAATCTCTTTTTCTCGTTCAACACTTCCTTCCGTAAAATGCGTTTCCCTCACCATTTTCTGGAGTAAGGAAAGAGGTTGACGGATATCTTCTGTCGTTGAAAAAAGATAACTCGTCTGGGTAAAACTGGTATAAGCATTTGCATTTGCACCATATCGAGCAAATTCCTGCAGTATATCACCACCATTTTCCATTTCAAACAGTTTATGTTCTAAAAAATGTGCAACACCTGCCGGATAACTCTTTTTTATACTGTCAACATCTGTAAATTCATTGTCAACTGACCCAAACTGAACCTTTAGTATGGCATAGGTCTCTTGGAAATCTTTTTTGGGAATCAACACGAGTTTCAAGCCATTTGACAACTTTCCATAATAAACAGGATGTTTCAAGTAAGAGTAGTTTATTTCTGTCAACTTCATCTTTACAGTTCAACTCCTTCCATAAAATAAACTGCTTGCAACCGAACAAATTTTGAAGCACGAATAATATCTTCTCTTGAAACTCGCTTGACAGCTTCCATCCATTCTTCTAGTTCTAACTGCTCTTCTCCAAAAATGACCTTATTATAGGCTTGTTCAATCAGTTGTCCCTGCTTATCCTGAGAAAGGGTAGCAGAATGGAGCAACATCTTTTTTGTCAGCTCTAATTCTTCATCCGTGAAATGACCTCTTTTAATGTCTAGCAACTGCTTACTGATTTGTCTCATAGTCCTTTTACGCTTGTCTTTATCAATTCCTGCATATACTTTTAAAAGACCCGAAAAAATGTTCAACTGACTACCGATTGTATAAGCAAGGCCTTCCTGTTCACGGACATTTACAAATAATTTTGAATGGGCAAAACTTCCAAATAAACCATTCAGAACAACCAGAGGAATATAATTGACATCTCTGTAAATAGATTGTAAATGATAGGCTAGTTCTAAGATGGACTGTCCTACTTCTTTTCGCTCCATTTTTTCTCTAACAACATTTGAAAAATCCTGCTTATAGGTCCATTCTAATTTTGGATTACGATAAGAAAAACGAAAGGCTTTCAATCGATTGATAACTTCCTCTTGGTCAAATTCCCCAGAAAAGAAAAAATCAATCCGGTCTAGATGAATCATATCCTGTAAAGTCTTGTAAACTGTCTCTGCTGTCTCTTTTTCTACTAAATACCGTTTTCCAATACGCGGAATTTTCAACGATTCATCTTCAAAAAACAAGCTCGAGAGTTCCACATCTGCATGATAGAAATGATCTTCCACTTCTGTATCAAGATAGTTTAATAAATTTTTCTTTTCAATATCAAAGAACTCTTTCTCAAAAGCCTCCTTTTTTATCAATGGCTTAAAGAGACAGGCATGTAAAAAATCTAGTAATGGTATCGTTAAATCTAATTTTTCTGGTAGGTAACTTGATTTTATATAGGTTATTTTGATATCAATCGAATGTACTCGACCTTTTTTCGATACGCTAACAGAGAAATGCGCACCGTATAATTCTGCTAAGCGCTGGTAAAATTGATAAGAACTGGGATATTCTTGATTGGCTATATCCAGCAAGTTAGAGAGTAAAACGCGTCCAGCTACTGTTTTTTGATTCATTGGAGCAGCAAAACGAACCAAAATCTGATTCGTTGTAAACTTCTCTCCGTCTATAAAATGTAGATGAACACCCTCTTGCAATTTCATACCTAACTCCTCTAAAACATTCTAAATTCAATTATACCATTTTATGGTATAATAAACTGAAACGAGGTAACTTATGGACTACAAACTATATGACGAATATATTCTTTTGCAAGCCTTATTAAAGGAAGTTGGGATTATCCAAAGCGGAGGGGCTATTAAGGGATTTTTACAGGAATTTCCCGTCTTTTTTAATGATGAAAAAGAAGAACGCAGACGCAAAAAAATCCGTATTGGAGATGTTATCAGTATTCCAAGCCAAAATGCTACGATTACTATTGTTGCACCAACTGAGGATGAGCAAAAACAATACGAGGAAGACAAGGCAGAAAAAGAGCGTGTCGCTAAGCTCGTAAAACAGCTAAATGCGCAAAATAAACAGGGAAAGATAACAGCAATTCCTTCTGCTAAGACTCCTAAAAACAAAAAGAAAAAAGCTCCTGTCCGCTTTCCAGGTACCTAAGTATGTGGCTAGAATCTTTACGTTTACAACATTTCCGTAATTACCAAGAATTAGACATTCGTTTTCATGACGGATTAAACATATTTCTTGGACAAAATGCACAAGGAAAGACGAATATCCTAGAGAGTATCTATTTCTTAGCCCTTACCCGCAGCCATCGAACCCGTGTAGACAAAGACTTAGTTCAATTTGAACAAACGCAGCTGACTCTAAATGGATTACTTCACCGGCAAACAGGTAAACTACCACTTGACATTGAGTTGACAGAAAAAGGACGTATCACTAAGGTCAATCATCTCAAACAGTCTAAATTATCCGATTATATCGGTCATATGAATGTTGTTCTTTTTGCTCCAGAAGATTTACAACTGATTAAAGGAGCACCCGCTCTCAGACGAAAATTTATAGATGTCGAGCTAGGGCAAATCAAGCCAATCTATCTGTCTGATTTATCTCAGTATAATCACATCCTAAAACAGCGAAATACCTATCTAAAATCTGCTAATGCGATTGATGAAACCTTTCTTTCTATCCTAGATCAACAATTAGCTGAATACGGCAGCAAAGTGATCCTACAACGAATGGAATTTCTCAAAAAATTGGAATTTTTTGGCAACAAAAAAGTGATTGAAATTTCCAATCAAGGTGAAGAATTAACTATCCACTATCAATCTTCTATTAAGTTTACAAATTCAGACAAAATAGTTGACAGTTTCTTGACAGAATTAGCAAGCTGTCGTAAACGAGATTTGTTCAAAAAAAATACAGGTGTTGGACCCCATCGCGATGATATTAGCTTCTTTCTAAATGGTGTCAATGCCCACTATGGAAGTCAAGGTCAACATCGTAGTTTAGTTCTTTCGCTGAAATTGGCCGAAATTGAACTCATGAAAGAAATGACTAGAGAATATCCCATCTTACTACTTGACGATGTCATGAGTGAACTTGACAACAATCGTCAAGTAAAATTACTGGAAACTATCTCTCAAAATATCCAGACATTTATCACCACAACTAGTCTGGATCACCTATCAAAACTACCTGATAATGTAAAAATCTTTACTGTCCATCAAGGAATAATTGAAGAACAATAAAAGCTGGCATTGCCAGCTTTTATTGTTCTCTTTACAACCTTGTCAAGTTTAGAATGATTTAACAACACCAAGTAAGATGGCACCTGCTACAAAACAAATAATCCCAATGCTCAACCAACCTATTTCTTTTTTTGTCTTTGTTTCACCTAAAAAGAGAATACCACCAATAATTGAGATAATCACACCTAATTGAGAAAAACTAAAGGCAATAGCTAAACCAGCTTTGGCAGCTGCAAGTAGCATAAAGATGTTTCCGATTCCCCACATGATTCCAACTAACGCATTTTTAATGACAACTGCTTCAAGTTGAATATGGAATTTCATAAATAGTAGCGCTCCTAAGACCATTCCGACAGCCATTGGTAAAATAACCGCTAGAGCATCAAAATGCATGATATTATTAAACAAAATAGCATACGATAAATAACCTATTGTGGAGGAAGTTAGAGCACGAAATCCTTTTCCAAAATCAGAACCTTTCTCTATAACCACTTTATGTGAATCCTGTTTACTTGTAAAATAAAAACCAATGACCAATAGCAATAAGGCAATACTTCCCAAAATAAATTGAATCGATTTCGTCCATTCTCCAAATACAATCGCTCCAATTAAACTACCAAAAACAAGCTGTGCTCCGCTAGACAAAGGATTTGCAACAGATACTCCCATGTACTGCATCGCTTGAAATTGTCCATATTGCCCCATGGACCAGAGCATACCACCAATAATACCAACTCCCCACAAAATAGGAGTCATTTCTGGCCTTACTAAAATCCAAACTACCAAAGCAAACAAGAGAGCACCTAGAGTCATTCCAAAAGTTTGCTGATTTGGTCTACCGCCAATCTTGTTACTTACAAAACCAATACTACCCCAAGCGACCATGGGGATGAGTGCATATACTATACCTTCCATTTTTCTCCTTTACAACATACTTTACAAGATTGTAAATTTTATTTACTGTCCTGTAAAGTTTTTTGATTATTTTTTTATAATGAAAAACATAGTTCTATATTGTAACATAATGACCTTATTTTGTAAAGAAAAGATGGGAGTGGGACAAAAATCGTGATTTCGTAGAAATCGATTTTGTTAATTTCGCTTTCTAATTTCTAGGCTTAAGTATTAACAGTCCACCGGACTGTTAATACCCCGCATGTTGACTAGCTTTCACAATTGAGAATTGTGAAAGGTTGGAAATGGGGCTAGCGAAGAAATGTTTGCTAGCATCTTCTAATAGAATGTTGATTTATCAACATTTTAAAAACCAGACAACTACTGCGCTAAACTGTTAAATCTACAAAAATAATGAGGTCAGGGACTTTTGTCCCTACCTCTATTATCAAAATTAGCAAATCAACGGTTGATTGTTATCTCTATTCACTCTTGAATAAGACTCCAAAGATACTTTAGAAGATAAGAGATATCCAAGCTTGAAAATGCAGAAACGAAATCTCTAATTGGATAATTTCCATTCTTTCCCGCTACCTAACTACTTATTTATTATTGTACAGAGTAGTTTGGTGCTTCGTTGGTGATTTGGACGTCATGCGGATGACTTTCTTTCAAACCAGCTCCGCTCATTTCAATAAATTGGGCATTATCATGCAATTCTTGGATATTAGCTGCACCCACATATCCCATACCAGAACGGATACCACCAAGCATTTGGAAAACAATATCAGCTGCAGCACCTTTGTATGCCACACGACCTTCAATTCCTTCTGGAACCAACTTGTTCGCTTCGTTGACAGAACCTTGGAAGTAACGGTCACTTGATCCTTTTTTCATCGCTGCAATGGAACCCATTCCACGGTAAGTTTTAAATTTACGTCCTTGGAAGATTTCTGTTTCTCCAGGTGCTTCATCTGTACCTGCAAACATAGAACCAAGCATGACTGCATGTCCACCTGCTGCAAGAGCCTTGACAATATCTCCAGAATACTTGATTCCACCGTCAGCGATGATTGTTTTTCCATATTCACGCGCTACTTGAGCTGCATCATAAATAGCTGTCACTTGTGGCACCCCAACACCTGCAATCACACGAGTTGTACAGATTGAACCTGGTCCAATTCCAACTTTCACCACATCAACACCAGCGTCGTAAAGAGCACGAGCTCCCTCTGCTGTTGCAATATTTCCAGCAATTAAAGTACGATCTGGGAAATGAGCACGAATTTCAGCAATTTTACGAAGCACACCGGCAGAATGTCCATGTGCAGTATCAATCACAATGGCATCTGCACCTGCTTCAAAAAGAGCTTCTGCACGTTCAAACGTATCTGAAGTAACTCCAACTGCACCTGCAACTAGTAGACGGCCAAATTCATCTTTCGCAGCATTTGGAAACTCAATAACTTTTTCAATGTCTTTAATCGTAATGAGGCCAGATAAACGCCCATTTTCATCTACAAGAGGTAGTTTTTCGATGCGATGTTCTTGAAGAATACTTTCAGCTGTCTCTAAATCCGTTCCAACTGGCGCTGTCACAAGATTTTCACTAGTCATATTCGTTGAAATTGGCTGATCATAATCAGAAATAAAACGCATATCACGGTTAGTGATGATTCCGACCAATTTCCGATTTTCCATGGTTTCAACAATTGGTACACCACTGATTCGATAGCGGCCCATCAATTCTTCTGCCTCTTTAATCGTATGATTAGGAGTTAGGAAAAATGGATCAATAATGACACCATTTTCAGAGCGTTTTACCTTACGAACTTCATCGGCTTGTTGTTCAATTGACATATTTTTATGAATCACCCCAAGACCACCGGCACGCGCAATGGCAATCGCCATTTTACTCTCTGTTACGGTATCCATGGCCGCCGTAATGATTGGGATATTCAGTGTTAAATTCTTTGCCAGTTTTGTTTGAAGATTGGCATCATTTGGCAAAACATGACTTTCAGCAGGAATAAGCAATACATCATCGAATGTAAAACCTTTTTTCAAAAATTTTGTGTCCCAATTAGACATCCACAGATTCCTCTTTTCTTTTTATTTTCTCAGGCTACTACTAGCTAATTTGTATTTTAAATATCATACCATTTTGAAATCATTTGTCAAATATTATTCGTTTTAAATTCTAAAAAATATTCTAAATAAGATATTTAAGGAAAATTATCCTATATAAGACGAACTTTTTCCTGAAAATAAAGTAATTCGTTCACAAAAAGAGCAGAAATTCTATTCCTACTCTTTCGAATATCTGGATTAGTTGAAATAATGTAACCCCATTGCTGCTTTCACTTCCGATAAGGTTTGGGCAGCTGTTTGACGTGCTTTTTCGCTTCCTTTTTGAAGCATGTTATAGACTTCACCCATGTCTTTCGCAAATTCTAAGCGACGTTCACGAATAGGAGCTAATTCTCGTTCTAAGATTTCCAATAAATAGCGTTTGGTCTTCACATCTCCCAAACCACCCCGTTGATAATGCTCCTTCATAGCTTCTATTTCCGCTTTATCTTCCTCACGGCCGAACACATCTAGGTAATGGAAAACCATATTGCCTTCAATCTTTCCTGGATCTTCAACCTTAATATGATCAGGATCTGTGTACATACTCATCACTTTTTTCTTCAGAGTATCCATATCATCAGCTAGATAAATCCCATTATTGAGTGACTTAGACATCTTAGCATTGCCATCCAATCCTGGTAATCGACCAGCACCTTCATGGCTAGGATAAATGCCTTCTGGTTCAACTAGAACATCCGTTTGATAGGCATGATTAAAACTACGGACAATTTCACGCGTTTGCTCAATCATCGGTTTTTGATCGACACCAACTGGTACGTAGTTTGCTTTAAAGGCTGTAATATCGGCTGCCTGAGCAATAGGATAGACTAAAAATCCAGTCGGAATACTCTCTCCAAAACCTTTTTGAGCAATCTCAGTCTTAACAGTCGGATTACGCTCTAAACGCCCTAATGAAACCAAGTTCATATAATACATAGATAGCTCAGCCAATTCTGGAATTTGACTTTGAATGAAAATAGTAGATTTCCTAGAATCTAATCCTGCAGCTAGATAGTCTAATGCAACTTGCCCAACCGACTCAACAATCTTTTGTGGCTCCTTAGCATGATCCGTCAAAGCCTGCTGATCTGCCAAAAAGACAAACATTTCATACTGTTCTTCATTTTGTAGACGAACACGATTCTGTAAACTACCGACATAGTGGCCAATATGCAATTTGCCAGTCGGGCGGTCTCCTGTTAAAATAATTGGTTTTGTCATACTATTCTCCTTTGTTTATACAAATAAAGCCCACGCATAGCAAAAGCCATGCGAGGGCGTCAAAGACACGGTGCCACCTCACTTATGAGTTAACTCATCTCATTTGCATATAAGGCCTGCAAGCCAAATCTTTATTGTTTTCCGATTTACAGTCTATATCAGCCCATTCATCAATCGTTATTATTTGTTTTCACCTGCCACAAACTCTCTTAAAATAACCGATTCATTACTTTTCTGATTCTTTTCAATTATATACCCTAAAAAATAGAAAGTCAAGCTATTCAATAACTTGACGGCAAGGGGAGAATTAGGGATAATAGAAGCTGGAAATTTACAGATAGGATACTGATATGAAACAAAAATTAACAGATTTTGCCCTAGTCACTATTGGATCATTCATTTCTGCTATCGCCTTTAATAGCATGTTTGTTGAAAACCATATTGCTTCCGGGGGTGTTGGAGGACTTGCTATTAGTATGAACGCCTTGTTTGGTTGGAATACTGCGAATTTTGTACTCTACGCGAATATTCCCCTCCTTCTCCTATGTTTTTTCCTCTTAGGAAAAGAAGTTTTTATCAAAACAGTTTATGGCGCGTGGATTTATCCGATTTTTATTAAATTGACAGCAGGTTTACCAACCTTGACACATAATGTATTGCTCGCAGCCATCTTTGGAGGAGTTGTCCTTGGATTTGGTCTTGGGCTTGTCTTTATTGGTCATTCATCAACTGGTGGGACAGGTATCATTATTCAGTTGTTTGAAAAATATACTCCTATTCCATTGGGAACAAGTATGGCATTGGTTGATGGAATTGTCGTTGGACTAGGATTTGTTGCTTTTGATGCAGACACTGTCATGTACTCTATCATCGCTTTACTTTCCATTACCTATGCTGTCAACCTTGTTATGGCAGGAGCTGATTCTTCACGGAATGTGATGATTATCTCAAAACACCATAGACAAATAGAAAAGTACATTACAAAAGTGGCAGATCGTGGTGTGACTGAACTTCCAATTATCGGTGGATTTACAGGTCAAGAAAACCGCATGTTGATGACAACTGTCTCAAGACTAGAATATCAAAAATTGGAGACGAATATCCTTTCCATTGATGAAACAGCCTTTATTATTGTCATGCCTGCTACACAAGTAAAAGGTAGAGGATTTAGTTTACAAAAGACGCATCAAAATTTAGAAGAAGATATTCTGATTCCGATGTAATTTCAATTGAAAAATCATCTTTTTTAGAGTAGAATAGGACTAATCACAAAAATAGGAGAATTGTATTGCTTACAGTATCAGATGTATCGCTTCGTTTTAGCGATCGAAAATTATTTGACGATGTCAACATTAAGTTTACAGCAGGAAACACATATGGATTGATTGGCGCGAATGGTGCCGGAAAATCAACTTTCCTTAAAATTTTAGCTGGGGATATTGAACCAACAACTGGTCATATTTCCCTTGGACCAGACGAACGCCTTTCTGTGCTTCGCCAAAATCATTTTGACTATGAAAACGAACGGGTCATTGATGTCGTTATCATGGGAAATGAACAGCTTTACAGTATCATGAAAGAAAAAGATGCCATTTACATGAAAGAAGACTTTTCAGATGAAGATGGTGTCCGTGCAGCCGAATTAGAAGGTGAATTTGCCGAACTTGGCGGTTGGGAAGCTGAAAGTGAGGCCTCACAACTTCTTCAAAATCTAAATATTGCTGAAGATCTTCACTACCAAAATATGAGTGAATTAACCAATGGAGAAAAGGTAAAGGTTCTCTTGGCTAAAGCGCTCTTTGGTAAACCAGATGTCCTATTACTAGATGAGCCGACAAATGGTCTTGACATTCAATCGATTAACTGGCTAGAAGAATTTTTAATTGACTTTGAAAATACCGTTATTGTCGTATCTCACGACCGTCATTTCCTAAATAAAGTATGTACCCATATGGCTGACTTAGACTTTGGTAAAATCAAAATCTTCGTCGGGAACTATGATTTCTGGAAACAATCTAGCGAATTAGCTGCGAAATTACAAGCTGACCGTAATGCAAAAGCAGAGGAAAAAATCAAAGAATTACAAGAATTCGTTGCACGCTTTTCTGCCAATGCTTCAAAATCAAAACAGGCAACTTCTCGTAAAAAAATGCTCGATAAGATTGAATTAGAAGAAATTATTCCGTCTAGTCGTAAATACCCATTTATCAACTTTAAAACTGAGCGAGAAATTGGAAATGATTTAGTAACGGTTGAAAACTTGAAAGTCACTATTGATGGCGAAGTCATTTTAGACAATATTAGCTTTATTCTTCGTCCAGGGGATAAGACAGCTCTTATTGGACAAAATGATATCCAAACGACTGCTCTTATCCGTGCATTGATGGGAGACATTGAGTACGAAGGTACAATTAAATGGGGAGTAACAACCAGTCAATCTTACCTACCAAAAGATAATAGTCGCGATTTCGCAACTGATGAATCCATTCTTGACTGGCTTCGTCAATTTGCAAGCAAAGAAGAAGATGATAATACCTTCTTACGCGGATTTTTGGGGCGTATGCTCTTTTCTGGTGACGAAGTCAACAAATCTGTCAATGTCCTCTCAGGGGGAGAAAAAGTGCGCGTGATGCTCTCAAAACTCATGCTCCTCAAATCAAATGTCCTTGTCCTTGATGACCCAACAAATCACTTGGACTTAGAATCTATTTCTAGTTTGAATGACGGATTAAAAGCCTTTAAAGAATCAATTATCTTTGCCAGTCACGATCACGAATTCATTCAAACCTTAGCAAACCATATTATTGTTATTTCAAAAAATGGTGTCATTGACCGCATTGATGAAACCTATGACGAATTCTTGGAAAATCAAGAAGTTCAAGCAAAAGTAAAAGAACTTTGGAAAGATTAAAGAAAAGGCGAAAAAGTCGCCTTTTCTTTTCACTAGTATTATGATTAGTTCAATAAAACACTCAAAATTTATACGTTTAGCCCTCTCCTTTTTCTTACCTATTTTTATCATTGCTATCATATTAGCAATAAGAGGAATCTGGTGGGGAAGCGAGATAACCATTTTAGCAAGCGACGCCTTCCACCAGTATGTTATTTTTAATCAAGTATTACGAAATGCATTACATGGCAATGGCTCATTATTTTATACCTTCACTAGTGGCTTAGGCTTAAATTTCTATGCCCTATCTTCTTACTATCTCGGCTCCATCCTGTCACCCTTAACATACTTTTTCGATTTAAAAAGTATGCCTGATGCTCTCTATCTCTTTACACTTCTGAAATTCGGATTGACAGGACTGTCAACCTATTTTAGTCTTTCTTCTATTCATAAAAAATTACATCCCTTATTAGCTATTTTACTGTCAACTTCCTTTTCGCTAATGAGTTTCTCAACTAGTCAACTTGAAATCAATAGCTGGTTAGATACCTTCATTCTCGTTCCACTTATCCTGCTTGGACTTCATCATCTTTTAGAAGGTCGAGGAAGAATCTTATATTTTGCCAGCCTCACCTTCCTCTTCATTCAAAATTATTATTTTGGCTACATGATGGCACTATTTTTAGCGATTTGGTTCCTTGTTCAACTCTCCTGGGATGTCAAAAAAAGAATAAGATCTATCCTTGACTTTACAGTATTGTCACTATTAGCTGGTCTGTCTAGCATGATTATGCTACTGCCAACTTATCTGGATTTAAAAACACATGGGGAACAGTTGACAAAGATTGTCAATCTACAAACTGAAAATTCTTGGTATTTGGATATATTTGCTAAAAATTTAGTAGGAAGTTATGATACCACTAAATTTGGTGCTATTCCCATGATTTATGTAGGAATTTTTCCTTTACTGCTTTCCCTTATTTTCTTTACTTTAAAGTCCATTAAATGGCAAGTCAAAATGAGTTACGGACTACTACTTTGTATTTTTATTGCTAGTTTTTATCTACAACCACTTGATTTATTTTGGCAGGGACTGCACGCGCCAAATATGTTCCTACATCGCTACGCTTGGCTTTTTTCTCTTATTATCATTTACATGGCCGCAGAAACATTAAATAGATGGAGAGAAATTCAGACCTGTCAGTACCTCATTCCTCTTGCCCTATTGACTTTTGGTTTTGTAGCAACATTTTTCTTCCAAAATCAGTACGAGTTTTTAAACTCCATTCACTTCCTACTATCATTTGAGTTTTTAGCTGCTTATGGCATTCTTCTATTTGCAGTCAGTAAAAAACGGATTCAGTTTCAGGTATTTTCATCTATTAGCTTATTGTTTGTTTTACTTGAACTCGGTTTAAATACAAACTATCAAGTCGATGGATTAGCTAATGAATGGCATTTCCCAAGTCGTGAAAATTATGAGCAAAACTTGGCAAATATTGACAACCTTGTAAAATATAGTCAATTGATAAATGAAGATTTTTATAGGACAGAAAGACTGTTTCCTCAAACAGGTAATGATAGTATGAAGTACAACTATAATGGAATTTCACAAT
This sequence comes from Streptococcus sp. zg-86, assembly GCF_017639855.1. NCBI lineage: Bacteria > Bacillati > Bacillota > Bacilli > Lactobacillales > Streptococcaceae > Streptococcus > Streptococcus zhangguiae. The sequence goes on from NZ_CP072115.1 coordinate 2,087,428, forward strand.
TTTCTTCCATTCGTAATCGTTCTTCGAGTTCAACATTAGACAAGCTAGGTTTTCGTTCAGATGGTACCAATCTTAACTTGCGCTATCAAAATAATACACTTTTAGCAGATAGCTTGTTTTCAATCAAGTACAATCTCTTAGAAAATACTCTCAACAAATTTGGATTCACACCCATACATAGCAGTGGAAACTATACTCTTTATGAAAATGCCTACTCTCTTCCCTTAGCAATCTTAACTACTAATCGTTACAAAGATGTAACCTTTTCTAATTTAACCTTAGATAATCAAGCGAACTTTTTAAACCAGCTTTCAGGGTTAGATGCACAGTATTATTCTTCACTGAGTCCATTTAAAGTAGAAAATGGAGTAGAATTGGACAATCGCGTGACCCTATCTCGAACAGATAGCGATGAAACTCCTAAGATTCATTATTCCTTGATGGTCCCAGCTCATACACAGCTGTATGTCACTATTCCAAACATTCATTTTACAAATGAAGATACCAAAAATGTTCAATTTACTATTCAGAACGAAACAAAAAACTTTACACTGGACAATACTTTTTCACTATTTGACGCTGGATACTTTGAGCATGAACAGTCCATTACATTATCAATAAGTTTCCCTCATAATTCTCAAGTTTCCTTTGATAAACCTCAATTCTATAGATTAGATACACAAGCATATCAAACTGCTATTGAAACTCTTAAACAAAAAGATGTTTCTGTCAAGACAAAAGAAAATAAAATTTCGATTGATTATCAAACAGAGTCTGATGCCTCACTATTGCTTACCCTACCTTATGATAGAGGTTGGTCAGCAGTGCAAAATGGAAAAGTTCTACCAATTGTAAAAGCTCAAAATGGCTTTATGAAAATAGATATTCAAAAAGGAAAAGGGAACATTGTACTAACCTTTCTTCCACAGGGATTTAGAGTGGGATGTTATTGTTTTATGGTAGGAATCACACTGTTTATCCTTTATAACATCCTTCGCAATAAAAGAATATATTGATAGAAAAAATAGGAGTGGAACTCAATTCTGATTGCATGGAAATTGACTGTCCTCACTCCTTTCTTTTTAGGTTTTGGCTAAAGCCTCACTTGCGAATTTATAGTGGATTGAGAAAGGCTAGGACAAGGCAAGGAGCTGCAGATAGAACTGGTATTCATCAAAGCGATTGAACAATGTCCTAACCTTTATTCAATTCACTATATCTGATCAAGTATCAATAGTCGCTTACTTATCCAACCTCATTTTACTACAAAAAAAATTCCCTATCATCTTAGGGAATTGTTCTTTGCTACTCCGCCAGTAGGACTCGAACCTACGACATCATGATTAACAGTCATGCGCTACTACCAACTGAGCTATGGCGGATGATATAGTCCGTACGGGATTCGAACCCGTGTTACCGCCGTGAAAAGGCGGTGTCTTAACCCCTTGACCAACGGACCATTTCAAGCACTATCTAGTATAATATAGACTATATTGTTTGTCAAGTTCTTTTTGAAATTTTCTATACCTTGACAATCTACATACTTTACGTTAAAATGAAAGGGTTGATACTGGTTCCATAGCTCAGCTGGATAGAGCATTCGCCTTCTAAGCGAACGGTCGCAGGTTCGAATCCTGCTGGAATCATTTTAAGCCTAGCTTATCTAAGCCAGGCTTTTTTCTTTCCATAATTCATAGTTCACATAAAGAGCTGGAAGCAGTACATAGGCAAGAGAATATTCAGAAAATTGTATGGATAGGAGTGTAGAAACAATAACTCCTGTACTAAAACTGATTAAAATCAAGATTGTTTCCTGTCCTCTTTTTCGAAGAACAGGATCGTTTTCCATCCAGCCCTTAAACCATAGATAGGCTGCATTCTTTAAATTTCCTGTCATCATGACATTAGCATAGGGAGCTCCTCGCAACTTTTGAAATGTTCCAATTTGAATAGAAGCGACAAATGCTAAAATAGCCATAGTTAAAAATGGACCGACAAAAGGCGAAATCATCACTGCAAATAAGACAAAACTAGACATCATTAAACTGCTACAAAAATGCCATAGCCACTTATTGGTTCCAAAATATCGTTTGGTCATATAGACAACAAACTGACCAATAGTAAAGAAAAAAATAGGATTCAAAAAGCTTACAACTTGGACAATATCCCTTCGAGCAAGGTAATAGGATAACATAATAATATTTCCTGACTGGATACCAGCAAAGCGACCTCCTTGTGTCACATAGGTAAAAGCATTTAAATAGCCACTAATAAAGGTTAAACTTGTTGCAATTCGTAAGCCTTCAAATACCTGGTATTCTTTTTTTATTGACATATTGATATGGAACTCCTATGTTTCATGTGAAACTATTTATGATAAGGGCTACCTTGTTGGATCATAAATGCTCGATAAATTTGTTCAACCAATACTAGGCGCATTAATTGATGAGGTAGGGTAAGTAATCCAAAACTAACTAATAAATTGGCACGTTTTTTAACTACCTGATGTAAGCCTAAACTACCACCAATGATAAAAGTAATATCTGAATATCCCTTAACCATTGTATCGGCTAATAACTGACTAAAATCTTCCGAAGCAAGCTGCTTTCCCTCAATAGCTAGTGCAATCACATATTCTCGATCATGGATTTTTGATAAAATCCGCTCAGCTTCCTTATTCAGTATCCTATCATTTTCAGCTGGACTAGCTTTATCTGGTGTTTTCTCATCCGCTAATTCAATCAGCTCCATTTTCGTAAAACGATTCAATCGCTTCACATATTCTTCAATTCCGTCTTTGAGGTATTTTTCTTTTAATTTTCCAACTGTAATTATTTTTATTCTCATATTATTATTGTATCATATTCCTTCCAACATAATCGGATAAAAAGAAATAGTAAAAGACTGAAATTAGTTATCCACAAGCTGTGGATTGCTTTTTCCTATTTTTAAGTTATAATTAAGAAAATAAGGTTATGATGAACCAAAACGTTGGAGGAAACTATCTGCATGAAAAAAACTGTAAACTATCTACTCATACTCGTAATTGGATTTGTTGGAGGCTTAGCAGGAACTCTTGTCGCTCCTTTACTTCATCCAACAAATCAACCGAATCAAGTTGTAGAAACAAAAAAAGATAATGAACAGACTACTGTAAGTAATGTCCAATATGATAATCAAAATTCAACAACAACAGCCGTTGAAAAAGTTCAAAATGCAGTCGTATCTGTCATTAATTATCAAAAAGCGCGTGACAATGGCTATCGCTCCATACTGGGAAGCAATGAAACAAATGATGAACTAGCTGTTGCGGGCGAGGGGTCTGGTGTTATCTATAAGAAAACAGATCAATTTGCCTATCTTGTCACTAACACTCATGTCATCGCAGGGGCTGAAAAAATCGATATTCAACTTGCTTCTGGTGAAAAAGTGGAAGGTGAGTTAATTGGATCAGATACCTATGCCGATATAGCCGTTATCAAAATTGCTGCTGATAAGGTGAAAAATGTTGCTGAATTTGCGAACTCTGATAAAATAAAAGTTGGAGAAACAGCCATTGCTATTGGTAGTCCGCTTGGTAGTATTTATGCCAATACTGTCACTCAAGGGATCGTTTCCAGTCTTAGCCGTACAGTTACTTCAAAAGCAGAAGACGGTCAAACGATTTCAACTAATGCTATTCAGACAGATACCGCTATTAACCCGGGTAATTCAGGTGGCCCACTAATCAATATTCAAGGACAAGTTATTGGTATTACCTCTAGCAAAATCACTTCTAGTTCCAATTCTGCAGCAGGAGTCGCTGTAGAAGGAATGGGATTTGCAATTCCAGCAAATGATGCTGTCAATATCATCAATCAACTAGAGAAAAATGGGAAAGTCATTCGTCCAGCACTCGGCATTCAAATGGTGAATTTAAGTAATTTATCAACTGAGCAACGGAAAAAAGCTGGTCTTGATAGCGATACAGTGAAAACAGGTATTGTCGTTGTCTCTACTCAACAAGGTTTACCAGCAGATGGACAACTCAAACAATACGATGTCATTACAAAAATTGACGGAGAAAAGGTTGAAACAACCAGTGACCTCCAAAGTGCACTTTACAAGCATACTGTCGGTGATACTATCTCTATTACTTATTCTCGTAATGGAAAAGAAAAAACTATTGACATCAAATTGACACATTCAACAGAAGATTTATCAAACTAATCGCATAACTCACTTTACATCATTGTAAAGTGAGTTTTTTTTTGCTAAGATGGTCATATGGAAGAATTACGATTTATTTCAATTGCTGATATTACACCAAATCCTTATCAACCAAGACTGCATTTTGACCAAGAAAAGCTAGAAGAATTAGCTTTATCAATTAAAGAAAATGGGTTGATTCAGCCCTTGATTGTCCGAAAATCATCTATTATTGGCTACGAATTACTAGCAGGGGAACGGAGACTTCGTGCTAGTCAACTTGCTGGTCTTACAAGTGTGCCTGCCATTATCAAAGAATTATCAGACGATGAATTACTCTCCCAAGCTATTATTGAAAACCTACAGCGTTCTGATCTCAATCCCATTGAAGAAGCAACATCATATCAACGTTTGATTGAAAAAGGTCTTACTCATGATGAAATTGCACAAATTATGGGTAAGTCACGACCTTATATTACAAATATCCTGCGTCTATTACAACTATCTGATACACTTATAAGAGCAGTAGAAGAAGGAAAAATATCGCAAGGGCATGCTAGGCTATTGATTCCTTACTCAAAGGAAGAACAAGAAAAATGGCTTCATATCATTCTTCAAAAAGAAATGAGTGTCCGCTCTTTAGAAATGGCTCTATCAACTAAGAAGAAGACTAAATCTAAACAAAAAGCAAATCTGTTTCTAACGGATGCACAAACCTCCCTTAGCCAGTTATTCGGAACAAAAGTCATCATTGAACAAAAGAAAAATGGTAAAGGCTCTCTGACAATTTCCTTTCAAAATACAGAAGAACTGGAACGAATTATCCACACTATAAAAGACTAATGTGGACAGTTTATTTTTATAAACATAATTATTCACAACTTTGATATATGAAAAAGCTTATAATATCAACTTTTTCATAAATTGTACACAAGTTGTGGAA